>CAZCYZ010000001.1:0-129637 GCA_964503465.1 uncultured Gammaproteobacteria bacterium
TCGTAACAAGGTATCCGTACTGGAAGGTGCGGATGGATCACCTCCTTTGAGGTTTGATAAGACCATAAGTCTTATCCATTCTCAATACTTTCCCGACATTTTGTCGGGACGGCTTTCTGGTACTAACATTTTGCTTTGGAAAAGCTAAAACTAAAAATCCCCTTCGGGGGATTTTTAAATTTTCCTCGACTAAACTTCTATGGCGCCATTCCGCACCAATCTAAAAATTGATCCCAAACAGTTACCTCGACATATCGCCATTATTATGGATGGTAACCGTCGTTGGGCTCATCAACACCATCTTTCTGACAATGAAGGTCACCAAGCCGGTTCAGATAATCTCCAAAAAATTGTCACCCACTGTCGCGATCTTGGTATCAAACATGTGACTGTCTATGCTTTGTCTACCGAAAATTGGCGCAAACGGCCAGTTGCCGAAGTGAGAGGACTTTTCAAGCTTCTCATGGATTTCGCCCACAAAAAGGCCGACGAATACCGCCAATCTGGAGTCAAGTTCTTTGTTTTAGGAAATTTTCAGGCCTTTCCGCGCAAGGTCAAAGAAGCTGTTAAAAAAATTCTCAACCTAGTTATTGTTGATGAAAAAATCCAATTCAATGTTGCCCTTAATTACGGTGGTCGTGACGAGATTATTACCGCTATCAAACAAATTATTAAGGACAAAATCCCAGCCAACAAAATAGATGAGAAGTTAGTTTCCAACTATTTGTATACCAAAAACCAACCAGATCCCGACCTTATAATTCGTCCTGGTGGTGAATTTCGTCTCTCCAATTTTCTTTTATGGCAAATGTCTTATTCCGAACTATATTTTACCGACACCCTTTGGCCCGACTTTGGTCCCAAGGAACTCGAAAAAGCTATTTACTGGTACCAACAACGCCAACGTCGAATGGGAAAATAACTTCTTATTTCGATGGCACTATTTCTACCAGTTCTCCCACCTCACCATGCATAATTCCATCATCACCCAAACAAAGATCAACCCGTACCCAATGTCCACCATTATCCAACCTGGTTCCTTTGGGTATTATTTTTGATCTAATCGGTAAATGTCCAGGGGCTCCCTTAACCCTTACTCGGACCACTCCGTCCCCAGTTTCATACACTTCAGTCACCTCGTGAAACACACTTCCCAAATCTCTGTCCATTTTTAATTTAGAATCCTTACTCCCAGCACAATCTCAATAATTTGAGCCACGAAATAGGACACGAAAATTATTACAAATCCAATCAAGCTAGCCGTTATTTTTCCATATCCCGCTTTGGCTTTGGCTGGATCAGCTCCGGCTGTCATCAGTTCAATTCCGCCCACCACCAACATTACCAACAACATCAAGCCAGCAGCAACATAGACGTATTTTAGGGCCAAACTTACCACTGCTCCTAAACTCCCAAATTTAGCCGCTAATGGATCTGTGGGAAGCATCTAAGACATTCCTGGAATTTTTAATATTCCAACCGTTACCAGTCGGAGTATAAATATTGCAAATATTGAAGTTAATAAGCCCATAATTGCCGAAGTAATCGTTTCCTGACCACCGGCCATTTTTTTTGGATCACCCTCTGATGTCGCCACAATAATAAATCCATACACCATCAGTAAAAACGATATTCCGCCAGCAATTCCAAACAAATACGGCAACAACCATTCTACAAACTTGTCCACTCTTATTGGAATGCACCCCAATGCTGTGTTCACTGTCGGATTAACACCGTCTTCACACAGTGGATCAAACGCCGCCAACACATTTCCCGTAAAAATATACTGCATCAACCACAATGTTCCCCAAAATATCACCATTTTCCCCCGTCGCATGGTTTTAGTATAACAAGATATCGGTCTTATATCTACTTATCGCCCAATGTTAGAATTAATCTGTGCCCAAAAAACTCCAACTTCTCATTACTCTACTACTCTTCAACACCATTCTCTTTTTTCATCTTTTTGGTGGAAAAATAGATCTAGTTCATGCTAAAACCATCGACGAAGAAATTGCAGAAATAAGTCAGCAAATTGCCGCTCTCGAGTCAGCTATTAATCCCTTAAAAAAAGAATCCACTGATCTTGGGGTTAAAATCAAACGGGCCAAAAATCAAATCACCCAAACCGAATCCCAAATAACCTCACTGACTCAAAAATTAATTGATCGTGAAGCCGACGTCGAAGTCCAAAAAATACTCCTTTCCACCCGTGCCCGCCGTTATTACATTAATTCTAAAAAAATCACCCCCTTTACTGTCTTGTTCACCACTGCTTCAAACTCTAATCTTATTCAACAGTATGCCCTATATCAATCAGTTATCAGTCGTGATCGATTGGCCATTGCTAATTTAGTCACTGAAATTACCAGTCTTCAAAAAAATAAAATCAATCTTGAAACCGACAAAATCAAGCTTAGCCTTATCAAGGCCAACCTTGAAAAACGTTTTGGTTTTTTGTCGGGTGAGATTCAAAAAGCCGAGGATTACAAAAAGGAACTTTCCGCTCGTCAACAGCAATTAATTTCCGAAAAGAATGCTATGTTCAACACCTCTGTTGGTGATATTTCCACTGGCGATGATCCTGCCTCCCGCGCCGACTACAATCCTGGTTTTTCTCCTGCCTTTGCCGCTTTTTCCTTTGGCGCTCCTCACCGTAAAGGAATGTCTCAGTTCGGTGCTTACGGCCGGGCCAAAAGTGGTCAAAACTACGAAACTATTCTTAAATTTTATTATGGTGATATCAGAGTTGAAAAAGTCGATACTAGTGGCTCTATTAAAACCTCTGCTGGTACACTGCCATTTGAAGATAATTACCTTATTGGTATTGCCGAAATGCCTGCTAATTGGGGGGACAATGGTGGTTTTGAGGCTCTCAAGGCCCAAGCTATCGCTGCTCGAACCTATGCCTTGGCCTACACCAACAATCTTTCTGGCTCCATCTGTGTTACCGAAAGTTGTCAGGTCTATAAGAAATCTCGCTATCTTTCTCCTGGTACCTGGAAACGCGCCGTTGAGGAGACCCGGGGCATGGTGGTCAAAAGTAACAAAACCGGCAAAATGTTTTCTACCATGTACGCTTCCACTGCTGGTGGGGCTATTAACTCTTACACCTCTATCGATCATTCCACTCCTCAGGTTTGGGACACCACCTGTGGTAATCAATCTTGTTGGCCTCAAAACGCCTACGAAAAAATCAGCAATAGTTCTTGGTACTACAAGGGTTGGTATAAAAGTCGCACCAACGCTGCCTATGGTCGCTCACATCCTTGGTTAAATCAGGATGAATTCTCCGATATTATCAATGCCATTCTTTACTATTCCAAAACTCACGATTCCTCCCATCTTTCTCAAATTAACAACTGCATTGGCTCCTGTGACCCAAATGCCTGGTCTCGTGATGAACTTCGTCGTCAAATAGGGGACAAAGGTGGTCCAGTCTCTTCTGTTAATTCTATTTCCGTTGACTATTCTACTAGTGGTTACACTCAAACTGTTCGAGTCAGCACCGACAAAGGTGATTTCAATTTCAATGGGGATGATTTTAAACAAATCTTTACTCTCCGTGCTCCCGGTGCCATCACCATCAAGTCCAGCCTTTTCAATATCGAGAAGAAATAAAATTTTAGTCTCTCACCGCCGCTCGGGCCGCCGCTAACCTGGCAATCGGTACTCGATACGGACTACAAGATACATAGTTTAACCCTATTCTATGGCAGTACTCCACAGTCTCTGGGTCACCACCTTGTTCTCCGCAAATCCCAATATTCAACTTTTTGTTACCACTTCTACCAAGTTTTACCGCCATCTCCATCAATCGCCCTACTCCCACCTGGTCAACACTTTTAAACGGATCTTCTCTTAAAATTTTATTATTAAGATAATCTCTCAAAAACTTTCCCGCATCATCTCGGGAGAATCCATAAGTCATTTGGGTCAAGTCATTAGTCCCAAACGAAAAGAAATCTGATTCCACTGCCAATTCATCGGCAATCAACGCCGCTCTCGGTATCTCAATCATTGTTCCGATTTCATACTTCAATTTCATCCTGTATTCTTCCATTGTTGTTTCAATTATGGGAATTAATCTCTCTTTAAGCCACTTCATTTCGTTAACCTCACCAACTAGTGGAATCATGATTTCCGGTACCAACTTGGTATCTCCCACCTCACAAGCAGCACTAATAATCGCCCTCACTTGCATCTCGCTAATTTCCGGGTAACTTATTCCCAATCGACAGCCCCGATGTCCCATCATCGGATTAAATTCATGAAGTGATTCAATTTTTTCTTTCAGTTTTTCTACCTCAATTTTCATTTCTGTTGCCAATTTTTCGATATCCTTCATTTCTTTTGGTAAAAATTCATGCAACGGCGGGTCAAGTAATCGGATTTTTACCGGTAATCCCTTCATTATTTCAAACAGTTGTTTAAAATCATTTTTTTGCATCGGATATATCTTTGCCAAAGCCGCTTGTCTTTGTTCCAAACTATCGGCTACTATCATCTGTCTGACTGCAAATATTCTGTCCTCCTCAAAAAACATATGCTCCGTCCGACACAATCCTATTCCTTCCGCTCCAAATTCACGAGCCGTCTTGGCATCTTTTGGAGTATCAGCATTAGTTCTCACTCCCAAAGTCCTATATTGATCCGCCCAAGCCATCAATTTTCCAAAATCTCCGGTTACCGTTACTGCTTCTGTCGGTACTTTCCCCAAAAATACTTCTCCACTACTTCCGTCAACTGTGATTATCTCTCCTTCCTTAACTAATCCTTTAGCAGTTTTAAAATACCCCTCCTCCTCCGACACACTCATTTCTTCGCATCCGGCTACGCAACATTTACCCATTCCTCGAGCCACCACTGCCGCATGTGAGGTCATCCCCCCCCTGGCCGTCACTATTCCTTCAGCCGCGTTCATCCCCGCCAAATCTTCTGGACTGGTTTCCGCCCTCACCAATATCACTTTATTCCCTTCTTCTGCCATTTCCACCGCCTTCTCGGCCGTAAACACCACCTCCCCCCACACCGCTCCGGGACTGGCCGGCAAACCAGTCGCGACTACTTTGAAATCACTCTTTGCTTTCTGGTTTAAGGTCGGATGAAGTAGTTGATTCAAGGCCTCTGGTTCAACTCTCAACAATGCTTCTTTCTTTGAAATCATTTTTTCTGCTACCAAATCCACAGCAATTTTTACTGCCGCCTTACCGGTTCTTTTGCCATTTCTCGTTTGTAGGATAAACAACTTTCCATTTTCGATAGTGAACTCCACGTCCTGCATCTCCCTGTAATGTTTTTCCAGTTTTTCAAAAATCATTATCAATTGTTCATAAACTACATCATTTTCGGTTTTTAACTTTTCTAGTTTTTCCGGGGTCCGAATTCCTGCCACCACATCCTCCCCTTGGGCATTCATCAGGTACTCTCCATAGGGTACTCGTTCACCGGTCGATGGGTTTCTGGTAAATGCCACTCCGGTACCACTATCACTTCCCATATTGCCAAATACCATACTCTGAATATTTACTGCTGTCCCAAACACCTTACTCTCATCAATTTTATTCAGCCGCCTATATAACACCGCCCGATCATTGTTCCAAGATCCGATTACTGCCCCAATCGCCCCCCACAGTTGATCTCGGGCGTTCTTTGGAAACTCTTTGCTCTTTTCAACTTTAAAAATTTCTTTATACCCCGTCACTACCTTTTCCCAATCTTTTGCTTCCATTTCCACGTCTTCTCTAATTCCTCTTTCTTTTTTTATCTCTTCAATCACGTGTTCAAACACTTGATGATCAATTCCTTCCACCACATTTGAATACATCTGAATGAATCGTCTATAAGCGTCGTAGCAAAACCTGGCATTACCAGTTTTAGCAATCATCCCCTCCACTACTTCATTGTTAAGTCCCAGGTTCAAAATCGTATCCATCATTCCCGGCATCGAACTGGCCGCCCCCGACCGCACTGACACCAATAGGGGATTAGTCCCGTCACCAAACTTTTTTCCAGTTTCCTCTTCAAGCATTTTTAAATTTTCCTCGACCTCTTCCTTTAGTTCTGATGGGTAACTTTGGTGATTCTCATAAAAATATCTACACACTTCAGTGCTAATAGTAAATCCTGGTGGTACTGGTATCCCGATACTTGTCATTTCCGCCAAATTTGCCCCTTTCCCTCCCAAAAGATATTTCATTTCCGTCGACCCGTCAGTTTTTCTTTTACCAAAATAGAATACATTTTGTCCTTTCTTCATGCCTTATAATACCACCAGTTTCATGATCCTTTTTTATGCTTTTTCCAACCGTTGGGGCACCAACATTTCCAGATGTACACTTTCTGAATTGCAGAAATTATTAACCCCCCTCCTTTCGTCAAAGGAGGGGTTGGGGGTGGATTTTGAATTAATTTACTTTCATCCCCGCGATTTTTTCCGCCAACACATCGCATATCAAAATTACTCACTTATTCTTGGCTTAGGGGACTATTACGGCCAATCCACCCGTATTCACCTCGAAACTCAAGCCAGGAATTCATATAACAATCAACCAATATATCCATTCTCTCCCATCCTTCTCGATCTTTCCCTCCCCAACATCGATAACCTTGATAGTTCAATTTTCAAAATTTCCTCCACCATGGGTAGCTACAATTGTAATTGGATTGCTTACCGCACCCAGCTTTATCTCAATCAAAAAAAACTCACTACTTCCCACCTATTTTTTCATCTTCCCCAAAAATCAAATGCCACCCGTCTCGCCGTCTCAATTCTTAGTCTTTTATCGCTAAACCAGCTAATTTCTGTTTAATCCTTTTTCTTCTTTTGCTTATTAACCACACCATCATTGTCTCGCCCACAATCATTGGCAACTCCGTCCATCGTGTATAATTTATTCCGAATATTTCCAGTAGACCGTTCGACCATCTAACTCCAAAACTATGCCCCCACCGGGTCCAAAATGTCTCCAAACCGAACAACTGGCCAATATCACGAAAAAGGTGAAGCAGGATCAGCACCATTATTAAGCTTAATCCAGTTAGCTTAAGCCGTTCCATCATAACCTGACCCCCCACATTCTCCTAATTATTATATGCTACCTCTAGCTAATGTTAAAATAACTCATGCCTCGCGCTGCCGACCTAGACACTGTTGCTCCTGATGATCACATCATTTCTTCTCCGCTTCCACCCAGATCTCCTTTCTTGGACAAGAAATTGAACCAGCCAAAGTTGGTGAAATTCGCCAAGGGTAACAGAAAAAAGAAGAATATCGTCAACCCTAATCAAGTGTTTCGTGATCGTATTAACGATATCCTTGGTAAAACCCATCACTCACTTTCCTCTTTTCTTATTAGTCCTAAGGTTTTTACGTTCGAAGAACGTGACACCGAAGAAGAGATTATTCTAGTTCTCCGTCGTCATTGGATTACCAACATCGGTTGGATTTTTATTACCGTTTTCATGGCATTAGCACCATTCATTTTCAGTTCAGTCCCCCTCCTCACTTATTTCCCTCCCAACTATCAATTTATCGCCCTCATATTTTGGTATCTTATTACCTTTGTCTACTCTTTTGAAAAATTTTTATCTTGGTATTTCAATGTTTGTATTATTACCGACGAACGAGTTGTTGATATTGATTTTAATAATCTTCTTATAAAAAAATTCGCTGATGCCAAAATTTCTATGATCCAAGACGTCAGTTCTCATGTTATTGGTGTCAGCCAAACACTCTTCAATTACGGCACTGTTGATGTCCAAACAGCCGCCGAAGTTCCCGAAATCACCTTCGAACTTATTCCTAATCCAGAGAAAGTCATAAAAGTTTTACAGCAACTCCGTCAAGAAGAGGAGCAAGAAGCTCTTGAGGGGAGGATTCGCTAATGCCGCTTGAATTTAATCATTACCTCTTACTTCTTGGCAAAAGTTGTTTTGTTATTGGATCAGTCATTTATCTTATTTTTGCCATTGTTGTTGTCAAGCAGGTTCTCATGATGACCAAAAACATCAATGATAAGTTTAATGGAATTCTTGTTGTTTTCTCCTATCTCCACCTGGCTTTTTCTGTTTTTTTGATCCTACTGACTCTAATCGTCCTCTAGTTTATACTTATTTTGATGCACTTTTCCTGCCGTTCGTTTATCGGTCATGCCTCAGATTCTGATTGGTCACAATTCTGGGAAAATGAACCGGATAACCCCTTAGCCGTGTCTAGTCTTGGCCATCTTTTTGGTCTTATTCACCTATCCTCCGTCACATCCCAAGATCTTCCCACCATTGGCCACCAAATTATTGACCAAGTCAACACCAACTATTATTCTCCCACTTCTCTCGACCCTAGTTCTGGTCTGTTGGCTACTATATCTTTTATCCGCGCTAATTATCCGGAGCTAACAATCGATCTTGCTCTGGCGGTTGTTTGTCATCATCAACTCTATCTTCTTTCTTACCACCGTCTTGACATTGTTCTCAAACGTGGTCATCAAATCAGCCATCTTTTATCATCGTCCGATTCCATTCAAACCCTATCCGGCCCAGTCTCCGACCACGACAACATCTTTCTTTCTACCCAAGCATTTTTTGATAACTTTGGTTTAGTTATCATTAATTCTGCTCTCTCACTTCCAGGTCTCGAAAGTATTGAGGAAGCAATTCTCTCTCGCCTTTATGCTCTTGACCACCAAACCGCTGCCGCCGCCGCCTTAATTCAAATTAATTTCGACGACACCGATATGGCACCAGTCCCTAGTCCTATTCCATCTCCCCCACCCATTACTACCCCGTATCCAAGTCCTCCTTCTGTCCCAGCACCACCCCGACATACCTTATCCGGTTTTTTCAGTAAGTTTTCTCGTCCTAAGCCGATTTATATTTCTAATTCTCAAGGTCATGAGTTGGATCGCCGTCGTCGTTTCCGTGTCGTCTTGACTATCCTCCTCTTGCTTGGCTTAGCTATTAGTTCCTACCTTGGCTATTGTCGTAATCAACAGCATCGGCTTGAAACCAAATTTCAAAATCTCAAAACCGAACTTGATCAAAAAATAGCTGACTCTTTAGCTGTCAAAAATCTCAGCCTCGACAATTCCCTCGAACTCGCTCGTCAAGCCCAGCAAACACTTGATCAACTCACTGCTCTTAAAGTCCACCAAAATGATCTTATTTCCTATTCCGGTCAAATCCAATCTATCCTCTCTCAAACTGGTTCTGCTGACAGTCTCAACTTACCTGTATTTTATGACACTACCCTAATTACCGATAATCCCCAATTTTCTCAAATATACATCTCTGGTGACCGACTCTTTTTACTTGATAGTTCCAATGGTCGTATTGATCTTATTGGTCTTGCAGGCAAGAATACTCAAAAAATTTCACAGTCAAGTTCTATTAAGGATGCTGTTGGCCTAGTCGAAAATCAAAAAAATCTTTATTTTTTTAATTCTAAAAGTTTATACTTGGCTTCCTCCAACGTTGCCACTGATATCATCGATTTCTCTAAATTAAATATTGTTCCTACGGATATCGCTTTTTGGAACAATAGTCTTTATATTCTTGATTCAACTAACAATTCAATCTGGAAATTTGTTCCTAATAACACTGGTTTCGGATCTCCCGCCAACTGGCTCAAATCCACCAAAAGTTTCCCCACAAATTCTATTTCTCTGGCCATTAATGGTAATGTCTGGATCCTTACCACTGATGGACAAATTTACTCCTATCTTCGTGGATCTCCCGAGGATTTTAAAACAAATTCTGTTTATCAAACCACCACCGCCAATCATTTATCCACTACTCCCGATGGCCAATTTCTAACCTTCGGGGCTGATGATAGTTATGTCTACCTCTATCGTAAGACTGGGGAATTGCAAGCCAAATACAATCTCGATGATAAAAGAATTCTTGATCTTACCCTCAATTCGGACTCCACCTCTATCTATCTTCTTTGCGCCGATCAAAAAATCTACCAAATAACTTTGCCATAGTCCCTCTTTCTTCGTGAGATAATTCTATATGCGTCATTTTAATCGTGATTCTCGGGACTATAACTTTGTCGACAAGCTCGAAGCCGGCCTGGTTTTAACCGGTTCCGACGCTAAATCTCTGCGTACCCAGCCAGCTCAATTTCAAAATTCTAGTGTTACCGTCCAAAATGGTATTCCAAGTTTAATTAATCTTCAAATCCCTCTCTACAAATACTCTCAAGGTCAAACTATCGATACCACTCGCACTCGCAGTATTTTGTTGTCCCAAAAACAAATCGCCAAGCTGATTTCCTATCGTAACCAAAAATACATGCTCATCCCCATTTCTATCTACCCCAAAGGTAAATGGTTTAAAGTCGAAATTGGTATTGGCCGTAAACTTCGAAAATACGACAAGCGTCAGAAAATCAGACAACGCGAACTTAAACGGAGCGATGGCGGAGATGCCAAGTAACGAACCTGGGTCCAAAAGGGACTCAAAAAGACCTCTACAAGCTTATCTGATTTTTTCCTACCTTCCAAAGTCAAAATCAAAAAAACGTTTTGGAACGTCGATTGTTGGAAGCATTACCTTCCGCTTACTAACCTTAAAAATCGAGATCTAAGGTCCAGCATTCTGGTTCGGTTAACACCAACTAGACTCTTCCAGAATAGGGGACTAGTTGATGGCTGTCGTTTACGCCAAAGCGTAAGCAGGCATACCAACTTGCGTGGCGGTTAAGCCAAACTCGTTAGTACCTTCACGAAGGCTTTTTAGGGCCGTGCGAAGAGCTTCACCAAATTTATTGGCATGATTGTTTAATCCTGTTTAACGACTCAAATTGGATCAAAGTCGGCTTGCCGTCTTTTAAAGTGCGCCGTTTGTCGATGCAATACATCTCCAAAAGTAGCCAATTATACCACATTTTTATCTGTTCTATCATGCACCAAGATGCCTCACGGTGATTTGGAATTCCAGGTCAAAGGCTAGAAGGGTTATGTTAATCTTTAAAGATGAATCAATTAACCAAATTCTTCGAGTCAGTCTTTTATGGTTTTGGTTTCAATTTTTCTGGTTATAATGTCACCCAGGAATTGGAATTATTAGGTCAGCACCTTCCATCCACCTTTTGTCACCGTCGGCTCACCGATATTGGTTGTGGTGATGGTACCATTACCCATAGACTTATTCCCATCTTAAAACCAAAATCAACTCTCGGACTTGATCTCTACCCCAGCTTAGTTCATCGAGCCATTAGTCGAGGTTTAGATGCCCGAGTTGTCGATGTTGAGAACCAACCCCCGGGGGGTGATCTTGGTGTTCTCTGGGGAGTCGTCCATCATTTTTTAAGTCCTCAAAAAACTCTGGCCACCCTGTCTCACAATTTTAAATCCCTTCTAATTCGTGAATCAATTGATACTTCTCGGTTTTTTGAATCCGGTCATCGTTTTTCTCAAAAGGAACTTACTTCTTTGATAAAGTCTGTTTCCTCCAAAGCTCAATTTATATACACTCCCCAAAAATCAGTTTTAATTTTTATTGGCTAACATTTTATTTTTCATTTCCCCCAGTAAACTCCAAATTGTCACACTTACTCCCAAAGAAAATACCCCCGAAAACTGTTCGAAGTAAAATTTAAATACCGAGCCCAGCAATATATTTACTAGCAAGCCATATCTAAAGTAAACTACCCCTCTTAATCGTCTCTTCTTGCTTATCCAGTACCAACCACCAATAAACATTATCGCCGTCACCAAATCAAAACCAATCTTAAATCCAATCATATAGGTATCTGCTTTCGATAGCAAATCATAGTTTTTATAAAAATCTGCAATTATCACCATTTTTTCCCTAGACACCAGTATTCTAATTACATCCCACACTTTATCAGTTACAAAAAATATCGAATATGCTGCCAACAACCATAATGTAAATTTTCTTCTGAAGACTTTATTGTAAGTAATATGAAACACTTTTACTGTCTGTTTGATGATTTTTAAATTCATTCCATTATCTTTTTCTCGCCTAGCTAATCTTCGGTACAGCAAAAACATCAATACAAAGGATACGTATATGATAATAATTGCTGGTTTAAACCAGTAATCATTATCCATCGTCACGTATTTCCCTACCTCATCGATAAACAAACCCCAGCCAATTCCACCCAGAGCCACTGCTATTCTTTCCGCTTCTTTTCCTTTATAAATTTCAGTCAAAAGTATTGCCGCTAACATTGCTAATCCACCAAACAAGACATGAGCTATATGCCACTTCCCAAAAGCAATTTGGGGGTTATTCGTTAGTGTAAACCATAATCTTGTTACCAGTATTGACCCCACCGCCCAAATAATAGTTAACAGTACTGCCTCACTCCCATCTTTTCTCTTTTCCCAACTCATGCTCTAATTTTACTAGAATGTCTTCTTTTTTGGACCTCATTTTTCCCCGCCCTTATGACCAACCGGGTTATTACTATCCCATTTCCCTAAAACCAATCCAACACTGTTCTTCTGGTGAACTTACCGATTGCCTTTCTGTTTTTCGTTACCGTGGTGTTATCCGCCAAACTCTAATTGACATTAAGTACAATTTTGTCTCCGATTCATGCTCTTCACTCACCAGCTTTGTTGTCACTAAACTTACCTCATCATACCCCAATCTTATCTCCTATTGGCAAAAAAAACATTTTTCACTTGTCCCCATCCCTCTTCATTCAAGCCGTCTCAACTGGCGTGGTTTCAATCAAGCCGAAATTCTTGGTCGTCTTACCGCCAAAAAGTTAGGAGTTTCCTTTTCTCCAATCTTAATTCGTACCCAAAACACCTCTCCTCAGGTTTCTCTTAAGGACAAACTTCTTCGTTCACGTAATCTTGTCAATGTTTTTTCAATAACTTCCAACCCACCACCCCATATCTTACTTTTTGATGATGTTGCTACCACTTATTCTACCCTTCGCTCCGCTGCCAAAAAACTCGTTCAATCCGGGGTTAAAACCGTCACTGGTCTAACTATCGCTGGCTAATCAATTCATCAGCCTTTATTGGTTCGGCTATCTCTGGAATCGCTGACGTCTCCTCCTTTACTGTTCCATCTACCGGGGTCAGCGAACTCAAATAAAAATTTTCCACATGCAACCCATGCGAAGCCAATGAATCTCTCAGTTCTTGTTTTACCTCATCTTCAATCATACTTCTATCCGTCGACAACGACATTGCCAACGTGTGATTGGTAATCACTTTTCTAATCCGACTTCTAGTTACCGGTCGCACTACTTTCGACACAAAATTTTCACCGATATTTTGCCAAATTTCTGGTAATCTTTCGGTGTCTAGTTTAATTAGTGCTGTCGCTTCCACTGCCACAAACTTATTATCCGCCGTCACCGCGTTAATCACCTCATCGCCCATTATTTCCTTATTGTCTTTTAACACCACATCCTTGGCAATCGTGTACTCAATTAGTTGAGCATTAAACAGTTTAACTCGATGGATTATTGGAATTTTAAAATGCATCCCCGGGTACCACACATTCCTCAATACCCCCCTAAAAATGCTATATATACACCCTACATGTCCCGGTGGTACAGTCACAATAAATCCGCCTACCACCTCATCCACAAACAGGGACACTAGTAAGTTATCAATTGACGCCATAAGTTTCTTTGATTATACACTAACAAAACCTTCGGCAATGTCCATCAAAACCTTTTCTGGATTAGGACTTAATACGAACCCACTAGCCAATCCCACTGCCTTAGCCCCCATTTTCAGGCTAATCTCAACGTCCCTCTTCTCTTTTACCCCAGCTCCAACTATTAATGGAATTGTTCCGGACAACTCCACCGCTTTCCTGATACTTTCACTCGCCATCGTTGCCACCGATGCCTCCTTACTGGCTATCAACTCCGGTGGTTCAAACAGTATATAATCGGGTTTTAACTTGGCTGCCCATCGTTCAATTTGACCCAATGACTTAACACAAACACACGTCTCAAACCCCTCTGGTTTGTGTTTCACAATCTTTCTTACTGTTCCCTGCGGTATTTGTCGTTCAAAATGATTCACTAAACTCCCTTTTATTCCCAACTCAACCGCCTGTCCGGCCGACACCCACCCAGTCTTTCTCCCTTCAACATACTCATCAACATGTTGTAACCACACTTCTATCCCTGTTTCCTCCTTAATTCTGACCGCATCCAGTCCTGTTGCCGCCACCACCACTCGCCTTCGGGTTACATCAGCCACCTTCTTGCAAATTTTGGCCAATCTAATCGCCCCATCTCCAAACGTTTCCTTATAAATTTTAAAGTTTACTAATATCATTGTTTAGTTTACTAAGTTATATTTTGTCGCTGTCTGTTCTATCCCTTTTCTAAGCGTTTCCATAACTACCGATGTTTCGTCATTTTTCGTTATCATCCCATTAATCGCATCATTAAAATATCCTATCATCAGATCATTTATCCCTCCGTCGTCAAAGGTCCTTGATGATAGATACCACCCACTAGCATTATTCGCTGTTGCCACAAAGGGTTTTAGTCTGGTATCACTTGCCAATTTCTCCCCTAAACTTTTTCGAGGATATATTTCCCCAAAGCTTCTTAATTGCGACGCCGCCAGATACATCCGTTCCATACTTTCTTTTGAGGCCAGAAACTCCATAAATTTCCAAGCTTCTTTTTGCTTTTTGCTCCGATTGTTTACCCCCTCAGCCCAATATGTTGCCCAATGAATGTTGGTTAAGTAGTCAGTCAAACCTTCACGTTCAATCTTGTCCATTTCGGCATTTTCCAGTGTTGCCAACTGTGGCACCGATATCACTTCATATTTCAATCCCGGGTTCATCGTCTCGATATCAAACATTCGCCATGATTGTCCAAAGTAAAAAGCCAGTTTTCCATTGGCAAACGCTACTGTCGACGGTGGCAGACTACTGTCCCACACCCTATATTTACTCGCAAATAAAACATAATAAGCCAACACATCTTGAAACTTTTTATCATTAACAGTGTCGCTTTTTAACACATTCACTCCGTTTTGTTTCATCATTAACCCCACAATATCACTCCACTGATCCACGTTTTCCGTAATTCCCATCGCTACTCCAGCGGTTGTGATTCTATCCATTTCATCTCGTTTGGTTAGTTTTACTGCCGCCTCTTGCAGACCCCACCAGGTTCTTGGTGGATTAACCTTTGCCTCATCTAGAATGTTTTTGTTGGCATACAGTGCCAGTCCATCGTACATCAACGGCACTGCTAAATAGTTTCCGTTTTTTCTCAAACCTTCTTTATAAACCTCCCAAAAATCTCCATCCAGGCCAATAGTTTTAACCGATTCCGTTGGTACTTTTGCCAGGTCTTCGCTAAACATTGGCAACCAACTATTGTGAATTCTAAAAATGTCTGGGCTGTCACTATCGTTGGCGGTTTTTGTCAGTTTAGCCTTCAATCTTGTCCGATAATTATCCTTTTGGTTTTTAATATATTTCACTCTAATTCCTGGATTCTTAGCTTCAAAGTCAGCAATTACTCCTCCAATCACACTTTCCTCCTCCCATAGCCCCCAATAGTTTAGTACCACCTCTGTTTTGTTGCTCTTCTTTCCTAATTTTCCAATCATTAATATCACCAACACTATTACTACCACTCCCGCCATCCCTCCGAAAATCCAACCTTTACTAATTTTTGGTGCCACTGGTATTGTCGTTGTTGTGGGTGCTACTGGTTCTGGTGCTGGTGCCACCTCGGGTGGTTTGATTTCTTCTTTTATTTCTTCACTTCCTTCCCCGATCAGTATTTTCCTCGGTGGCAGGGGAGACTTCACATCCTCGATATCCATGAGATAATCATACCAGAATGTCGGCTTCAATTAGTCTAGCTATTGGTGTTCTTTTAGGAAACGTTTTTTTTCATTTATTACCAGAATCCCACAATTTCTCACTTGTTCTTATCGGTCTACTTTTCTTTTTTGTTCTAGAAAAGTTCCTACGTTGGCACCATTGTCACCAACCCGAGCATCATCACCCCCTTACCACCATTAGTCTGATTGGTGGTCTTGTTCATAGCTTTGTTGATGGTGCTTTTATTGCTACCGGATTTGGTGCTTTCTTGGCCATTATTCTTCACGAAGTACCTCAAAAAATTTCATATTACTCGATCTTTGTTCACCAAAAAATTCCCCCGATTAAAGCCTTCTTTCTTTCCGTTTCTACCTCCCTACCAGCCTTTTTTTCGTTTTTATTATTTTCCTATTTTATTACTATTCACCAATCGCTTATTACCATCCTTACACCTTTTACCGCTGGTGCCTTTCTCTATCTTGCCGTTGCCGATCTCATTCCCGAGCTCAATCATCATCAGCCTCAACTCCGCCAATCATTTCTGGAACTTACCCTTGTTTTTTTGGGTATTTCTCTCATGGCACTTCTTCTTCTTCTTGAGTAAAATTAACCCATGGAAATTTCCGTCTATACCGATGGTGGCTCCCGCGGTAACCCAGGCCCAGCCGGCTTTGGCTTGGTGATTCATGATGAGCAACGTCGAATCATTTATCAACAGTCAACATTTTTGGGTCACCAAACCAACAACGAAGCCGAATATTCTGGTCTTATTGCTGCCCTCGAGTGGATCGCCAACAATCATCAAAAACTCAATATCAAAGCAGTTACTTTCTACTCCGATTCCGAGCTTCTTGTTCGTCAACTAACAGGTATCTACAAAGTTAAATCATCCAACATTAAACCCCTATACGCTATAGCTAAAAACCTTCTTGAACAAATCAATTTACCCTACAAGTTCCACCATCTTTATCGTGAATCAAATTCACTCGCTGACAGACTAGCCAATCAAGCTATGGACCAATATGACCAAAATTAGACTCATCGCCATCATTGTTGGATTTTCTGTTCTCATTATCATCATTCCCCTAATTATCGGCTTTGGTAAAACCGGCGAAAGCACTAGTGTCCTTGGGAAGGATTATTCCTACCTCAACAGGCCTGCCATTATTTCTCGCCTCAACTCTGATTTTCCTCTACCTCAAACTCTGATTCTTCGCCATCAAGATTCCAAATTTACCATCGACACTGCCTCTATTTCCGCTCAAATTAATACTTCTCAAACAGCCAACAACCTACTTTTTCGTCGGCTTAATCTCGGTCTCATAAATTATCTTCGATCTTTTTTTACTCCCAAGTTTTTCACCCTCGAAATTGATTATGATCAGTCCCTTCTTGACGTCGAACTTCAAAAAATCAGTAACTCTATTGATCGCCCCTTCATTCCTTCAGAACTAGCACTTGAATCAAAAAGAATTGTTCTTAAATCTGGCCAAGTTGGTCGTCGGGTCGATTTGTCAAAATTCGAACAACTGATCGTCAATCGCTTAACCAGCTATCACTTCCAGGACTCCTCCATTGTTCCCATTGACACAATTGGCAATCTTCCCGATTCCCCACAGGTCGATCAGGCTATTACTCGGGCTACCAAATTAATCGGCAAGTCACTTGCTCTCAACTATGACACCCACACCATTGTTCTCGATGATAAAGTTCTAATTTCCTGGGTCGGTTTCGCTACCCCTTGTCAAGCTGGCAAAATTAATGACTATGTTAACACCATTTCCACCAGTATTAAAAAAGACCCCGTTGACGCTGTTTTCAAATTCGAAAACAATCAGGTTCTCGATTTTCAATCCGCTCAGAATGGTTACACCATTATTGTAGATCAAACCAATCTTGATCTCTGTCAGTCTTTGGGTAAACTTATCGATTCTCCCGACAAAACCCTGTCCATTACTCTCCCTTTAAGTTTTACCCCTCCAAAAATCACCAACTCCGATGTTAATAGTCTTGGAATCAAGGAGCTTCTTGGTCGTGGTACTAGCAGTTTTTCTCACAGCACCGCCATTCGTAATTTTAATGTCGAAAAAGGTGCCTCAATTGTCAATCGTCTTCTTGTCGCTCCTGGTGACGAGTTCTCTTTCCTTAAGGCCCTGGGAGATGTTACTCTCGAAGCAGGATATAAGAAAGCCTATGTCATCAAAAAAGGTAAAACCGAACTTGATGTTGGCGGTGGAATTTGTCAGGTTTCGACTACTTTCTTTCGTGCCATTCTCAATGCCGGTCTCGATATCACTCAACGCAAAGCTCATGCTTATCGGGTTCAGTATTATGAAGAAGATACCAAACCTGGTTTTGATGCCACTGTATTCATTCCCAGCCCCGACTTAAGATTTATCAACGATACTGGTCATTATCTTCTTATTCAAAGCCAATATGATGGCAAAAATAAAAAATTGGCCTATGAAATTTATGGCACCTCCGATGGTCGTACTGTTGAAGTTAGTAATTATCGCCAATGGGATTACGCCCCTCCTCCTCCGGATATTTACATCGACGATCCAACTCTTCCCCCCGGTAAGGTAGTTAAGGACGAATCTCGTATTCCCGGTCTCAAGACTTCATTTGATTGGAAAGTTAGTCGCAATGGTGAAACCATTCATCAAAAAAGTTTTGTCAGTAACTACGTCCCTTGGGCTGCCGTCTACCGACGAGGCCCATCGCTATAATTCTGCTCTCGGGTCCCTGTCTAATTTTCCAATATTTCCTACATATTCTTCTCTCATTGCCTTGTAGTATCCCGCCACTCCAATCATCGCCGCATTGTCGGTGTTTAGCCATTTTTTTACTGGCATATAAATTGGCAATTCCATCTCCCTAGCTAATCTTCTCAATTTTCTTCTCAAATCCAAATTAGCCATCACTCCGCCACAAGCCAACAAACTTTTTGGTTTATATCCCTTAACTGCTAATTTATATTTCCGTAATAATTGCTCAAACACCGCCTCCTGAAAACTGGCCGCCAAATTTTCTAAATTTTTGCCAATCTTATCTTTTGGCCAATCTTTGATTTGGTAATAAAATGATGTCTTCAGCCCCGAAAAACTATAATCCAATGTTTTTTTGTCAGCCATTGGGTGGGGGAGAGGCAAAAAATTTTTGTCTCCTGTCAATGCCAACCTCTCAATCACTGGACCGCCCGGGTATCCCAACCCCAGCAATTTACTCGCCTTGTCCAATGCCTCACCCGCCGCGTCATCCAATGTCTCCCCAACCACTTCATATTCGCCAACTTTTCCCATCAAAATAATTTTGGTATGACCCCCAGACACCGTCAACACTAGTCCTGGTAGGTCTATTTTTCTCTCCGGCAAACCCTTAGAATTTTTTACCCAATTACTCAATATATGCCCTTCTATGTGGTTAACCGCTACTAATTTTTTATTATATTTAATCGCCAGTTTTTTGGCTGTATCCACTCCCACTCCCAATGCCGGCGCTAATCCCGGTCCTACCGTCACCGCAACCACATCGACACCCATCATTAAAAAATCCAATTCCCCTCCTTTTCTCAAGGGAGGGGTTAGGGGTGGGTTTTGTCTTATTTTTGATCTTTTTAGTGCTTCCAATATCACTGGCATAATTCTTTCGCTATGGGCTCGCTTGGCCAAGTCAGGTACCACCCCTCCCCACTTTTTGTGTAAATCAATCTGTGACGATATTACTGATGACCACAATCGGTCATTGTTCAACACCGCCGCCGCGGTATCATCGCAACTCGTTTCTATTGCCAAAATTCGCACTGCTGTATTATCTCAATAAAGTAAAAAAATACCATCATTCCCCAGTTTGTGGTATTTTTAAAGTATGAAATCCTCCTCCCAAAGTTACCTTTATTTAATTTTTGCCATCGTTCTTCTTACTATTTCCATTATCGGTGTCATCAGTCTTTATCGTCGTTCGTCTTCGCCATCAGTTGCCGCTCCAACTCCCACGTCCTCACCGCGTGGCTATCCTTCGCCCAGTTACGATTTTGAAACTGCTTCTGTTTCCCCCACCATTACCTCCGGTCTTTCCATGGACGAAATTGAACCCACCCCCACCCACCAGCAATACACTGGCGATACTTTTCAGCTCAAATACCCTTCTTATCGAAAATTAACCATCGAAAATGAAACCAGTGGCAAACGTTATGTTTTCTACTCCAATATTGGCAATATCACTCTTCATTCTGGTTCTGCCTGGTCCTGGACCCACCCCAGCCGTCAATTTAGCTCTACTCTGCTTGTTGCCGATCAGCCAACTTTCCGCTATGACACTGCCACTCAAACTATCATCGATTTTCAACAAGGCGATCAACTGTTTACTATCCAATGCGTTCATAACGGTAAACCTACCCTCAAAACCGAATGTGACCAGTTTGTGGCTAGTTTTCAGTTCTCAAACAAAAACTGATCTTTCTTGTCTGTTCGTCCACATACTCAAAATTCACTGCTACGTATTTAACCTTCTTTTTTAACTGCGCCAGGTATTTCCTTCCCATATTTTCCGGCCATTCAATACACGCCACCGTCTTTTCTCCAAACTGTCCCAAAAAATTTATTTCTTCCAATTCTCTCTCGCTCGAGATTCGATACAAATCAAAATGCAAAAACTTCAACAATTCCCCTTGCCCTGTCAAGGGAAAGGGGTTAGGGGTTAGGGTTTTATATTCATTAAAAATCACAAAAGTCGGACTGACAATCTTCTCTTTTACTCCTAGCATTTTCCCCAGCCCTCTAGCAAACACCGTTTTACCGCACCCCAAGTCCCCACTCAACCCAAAAACTAACGGTTTAACTTGTGTCCTGTCAAGGGAAAGGTGGTACGAAGTACCAAAGGGTTTCTTTAATAAGAAACCCGCCACCTTTTCCGTCTCTCTTACCGACTTTGATATCAAGCTTTTACTATCCCCAGTTGTCAAATCTCCTCGTCTTAACACCTCTATTTCTGGCTTGGTCGTATCAATTACCGTTGATGGTTTGTTTCTTGAAAGTTTGCCCACATCAACTATCAAGTCAATCATCCCTCTCTTCTTTTTTGACAAAGTTCTTAGAAAACTTTTTATCGAATAATGCGGTGTTCTACCTGATAGGTTAGCCGAAGTTGCCGTTATTGGCCCATCTAATACCCCAACCAAATCACTAATATATTTATTGTCCGGAATTCGTATCCCCAATGTTCCATTTTCTGCTTCTATTCCTTTGGTTACTCGGTGTTTTCCCTTCGATACTACCGTAAACGGACCAGGTAATAAATTCTTGTATATTTGTTCTGCACTTTCGGACAGCTCAACAAATTCTTGAGCCATCTTTTTATCCGCCACTGCTATCGATATCGCCTTTCCCGTCCACCTGTTTTTAAATGCCAACAGTTTATCAACTGCCAATTTATTAGTCGGGTCAACTGCCAATATATACACCGTGTCACTTGGGTACACCACCAATCCACCGTCTTTAATCACCCTCATTGCCTGCTGAATATTTTCGTCCATTGTTTCCGATTTTACCATGCTAAAATCATTTTATGAGGCGGGTACTTCTTGTTGTTTTAACTCTAATTCTCGGTCTTAACCTTTATTTCCATTTTTTTATTTCCGATCCAATTACCCGGGCCAAAATTCGCACCCTTTCCTTATCTCGTGGTGATCGCTACTACTACACTCTTCACCTCTGGTATCTTCTCACTGATATCGGTGATTGGGATTCAGCCTCCAAGCTCGAAATTTTTCTGGATCCAGCCGACACCGCTTATAATTTAGCCCAAAACTCTCCTTCCGCTCTCAAGAAACGTCTTAACAATCTCACTGCCAAGTCCGATAAAAGTGTCGAGGATTGGATCGAATTGGCCCAAGTTCAAATTCGTCTAGGGAAAACTGTCCCCGCCATCAACTCACTTACCCAAGCCCAAACTCTCGATCCGATTCGTGACGACATCAGCAAAATGTTATCCGAGCTTCGTCGTTAACTTTCCTTCTTCTCTTCTTCGGGGGGTTTTTCTCCCTCTGTGGCTTCAGCGGAGTCAGGGGCTTTCTGTTCTGTTGCTGGTACATCGCCCGGAGCCACTGTTGGTTCTTCAATTACTTCTTCCTTTGGTTCTTCCAGTTTTACCACCACCTGATCGGCTGCGGTTTTTATTTCTACCCTACTCTTATCTACCACCAAATCTGCCACCGT
The DNA here is from genome assembly GCA_964503465.1 of uncultured Gammaproteobacteria bacterium. Taxonomy (GTDB): domain Bacteria; phylum Patescibacteriota; class Microgenomatia; order UBA12405; family UBA12405; genus CAZCYZ01. Next base: position 22,020 of record CAZCYZ010000001.1, read on the forward strand.
TACTTGTTGATCCAAGTTTTCCAACTTCGAAATATCCACCTCGATTTTTTCGGGAAGATCAGCCGGCAAAGCTTCCACTTCTACTTCTTCGGTCACCTCAATTAGTACATTTCCCGCTTTTACTGCTGGTGACTCACCCACAAACTCAATTGGCACTGTCGCTGTAATCTTTTCTTTCAGGTTTACTTTATAACCATCAATGTGAATTAAGTTACCTTCCACTGGATGATACTGGGGATTTCGAAATAATACCGGATAAGTTTTTCCATCAACCTCCAAGTCAACTAATCCCGATTCTCCTACTTCGTCAAAAACTTTATTCAACTCTTTAGTGTCTACCTGAATCGACAAAGCCTTAAAGTCGTTGCCATACACTGTTGCCGGCGTAATCCCTGCTGTTCGCAAGTGCTTTACTTTTTTCCCCAGCACGTTTCTAACTTCAGCTTTAAGTTTTGGATTTATTTTTGCCATAATTTTTTTAGTCCACTCCGCCGGCCTTCATTTTCATTACAGCCTTTGGCACCATTAATTGGATGTTAGTATAGCACGAACCAGCAGATTCATTCCCTGGTAAATCTGCCTCCATCCCTGTGGCTTACGAGGTTTAGGTGGCTCCCATAGATTCTCCAGAGCTATTTGATTTCGACGATTCTCGTCATCTGTCGCCACCCCGGGAGGTAAAGCCCTTAATGGATCATATTCCTTCTTTTTATGAAACAAAAAATTCATTAACTCCAATTATATCAATCAATTGCGATATAATTATTCATGGCCTCAATCAGCATCAAAACCTCCAAAATTATTACTAAATCAGGCAAAGTTCCTCTCCCCCTGTCCCATCTCATCAAAGACGATAACCAAAACGGCCTCCCCGATTTTATTGAAAACAGTATCAAGAACGCTTCCACCGATTCCTCTTTAGATATCGAAATTAATGGCAAAAAGTATACCAATTGGGATCAGGTTCCACCGGAGGATCGTCTTCAGTTTAAGGATATTATTCCTCCCAAAACTTTAACTCAGCCAGAAGTTACTTCTTCCAACTCTGGCCAACCATTAGTCAATATCAGTTTCCGCCGTTTGTTTCTTCTACTTCTGGTCCTTGCCGTTGTTTTATCCCTGGCCGTCCGATATTTCTAGTGTTATACTGCCCTAATGTTTAATATCTTCAAAACTTGGTGGCACTTCAACTAGCCTCAAGCGGGAGATATTAACTGATCAAATAAAGTAACTTGTTTTTTAATACGGCTCCCGCAAGGGAGCTTTTTGTTTGGGAGCGTAGTGCAAGGGTTAGCATACTTGTCCCCAAAACAAGTGATTCGGGTTCAAGCCCCGCCGCTCCTACTATGACCAAAGAAAAATTTATCAAACCAACCGAGTTGGTTGTGCCGTCTACTATGGCGGATTTATTTATTAAGCCTTCTCACCGGAGGTTACTTTGGCCGTCCTATGATTAATCTTTTTGGCATCACTATCGAGGCTCCATCGGGCAACGATGGTCAGTATTTTGACCATCTTTTAACTACTGTGGCCAAAAAAGATAACGAACGACAACTCTTAAAACGCTTTCTTTTGACCAACTCTCGACTTGAAGAAATCACTGCCAGCGCTCAAGAATCAGCCAGCCAGCACTCTGATATCGACCACTTGAAACCCCAGGCCATTGAATTTTATTTGTCGCAACTAAAACAAACCGGTCTTTATGAACAGGCGGTTCTTCGGCTTATTAGCCGCGACCACCTTTTTCGATCTGCCCCATATGCCGCCCAAATTCTTGCCGGAAAGTCTCCAGAATTACCAAATTATTACCCCAGTGATCACAAAAAAGCCGAAATTTTGGTTGTCGGTGCTCTAATTTCAGCCATCAGTTTGCCGGAATGTCGCCAGTATCTAGCCCGTCATTTGGTTAAATCGCGGATCCAAGAAATTGCCAAGAATATGTTTTTTGCTATCAACCGTGGTCTTAACCCAGAACAAGTCACTACCTTCGTCTCAATTATTTACCAGTTGGAGAAAATTCAAGCCGCTCCAACCCTTGGCAATTTAAGAGAAGTTCTGCTTAATGCTATTCTCTCCTCGTCTCCGGTGGAACTGGTCCACATCAAAAGTATTCGCTTCACCTATCCTGGCGGATCGAACTTAAGGGTGATCGAGGATACTGCCCCAGTAGAACAACTTACTGTCGACCAAGGTCATCGACTTTATCCTTCTGAAGAAGTCATTTTTAGCCGTTTGAATGCTGTTGCCTCTATTTTTCGAACGCATGGTTTATCAGTTAATACCTCAATTATTGTTTCCGATCATGATCTTCAGTATTGTTTTCCTTCTCAGCAGGGGATTGTTCCGTCGTCAGATGTTTCTCTCGCCCACCAGTCTGTTAATCGATACATTAGTTACCTTCGACAACATCATCCGGAATGCCAAAACATTTATACCCTAACCGAATATCTCCAGTTGAGCCATGCGGTTGATAGGTACGACCAACTATTTTCCATGCTCGTTTTTCAAGGTCATGGTGGGGGTGGTCAACACGTCTCTGAGAAAATATTAGAAATGCGGGTTAACAGCCAATTTGAACACTATCGAGACATGTTTGGTCCAGGTTATACTCGAGAATTGGCCCGTTTTACCGCCATCAGACAAATTGCCAATGTTCTTGCCCTATCGGCTGTCTTTGAAACATTTCCAACTATTCCAATCTTAGTTATTGATTCTCGCGGTTTTGAAGATCAACTCATTGGTGGCTATAACCCCAAATCAGTAGCCAAGTTCTTTACCAAACTCAAAGATCCGGTGGTTAAATGTTAAAATCAATTCAACCAATATGCCCGAACCAATAGTCGAAAGATATAATCAGGAGCTCATTCAGCTTGGGATTGAGTTTAAAAACCTCGAACATCCTCCCATCAAGGAAGTCTTTGACTGTATGCGTTTTCTTGGTCTTCCTATTTCCGAAGGTTTTTCCACCTTAGTTATGAAGGCCGACAATCGTTATGTTGCTATCATTCGTCGCGACGATTGTCAGCTTAATATTAACCGAGCTTGCCAGGTTGTTGGTTGCACCAAATTAACTCTTGCCTCGCCTGATGAGTTTGAAAAACTCACCCATCTTCCCTCTGGCGCCGCCCATATTCTGACTGGTCTACCCACTTATCTCGACCAAAAACTTTTTGACAAAGAATATTTAATTGGTGGCTCCGGTAGTCTTTCAATTAGTAACCGCTATCGCTCCGCCGACCTCAAAAAAATTCCCAACTCCCAAATTGTCGACATTACCACCATCAAACAAAAGCTTCGTATTCTTACTGGTGACCGCCCTACCGGACCACTTCACTTGGGTCATTACGTTGGCACCCTTGCCAACCGTGTTCGTCTTCAGGACCAATATGATTGTTTCTTTATCATGGCTGATCTCCACACCTTGACTACCGATTTTTCCAAAGCCAAAACTTCAACCATCAACGATCGGGTTAGGGGATTGGTTCTCGACTATTTATCTGTCGGTATTGATCCTCGAAAATCCGTTATCTATCAGCAGTCTCGCGTCCCCGAAGTTACTTACTTATCAACTCTTTTTACTAATCTCATTACTGTCCCTCGAGCTCTACGTGTTCCTACCCTCAAAGATGTCATGCACGACCTTCACATCGAGCAGCCAAGTTTGGGACTTCTCAACTATCCAGTTTTACAGGCAGCTGACATTTTAATGGTCAAAGCCAGCCTTGTTCCAGTTGGCAAAGATCAGCAAAGTCATGTCGAAGTCACTCGTGAGATCGCCCGTGATTTCAATAAAGCTTATGGTGAAGTTTTCCCTATCCCTGAAGCCATGATTGGTGATGTTGGCACCTTGGTTGGCACTGATGGCCAAGCCAAGATGAGTAAAAGTATTGGTAATTGTATTTATCTCTCTGACACCGCCGATACAGTTACCAAAAAAGTCATGAGCATGTATACCGACCCCACCCGTATTCGTCCAACCGATCCTGGTCACGTCGAAGGCAATCCAGTTTTTATTTATCACGACGCTTTTAATCCAAACAAGGGGGAGGTGGCCGAACTCAAAAGTCGTTACCAAAAGGGGACTGTTGGTGATGTTGAGGTCAAGCAAAAACTTGCCATTGCCATCAATCAATTTCTAGATCCTATTCGTGTTCGTCGTGCCGAATACGAAAGCAAAACTGATCTTTTGGATCAGATCATTGATGATGGTTCTACTCGTGCTCACCTTGAAGCTCAAAAAACACTTGCAGAAGTTCTAAAGGCCATGGGGATTTAATCTCAATGATTAGCCGCAATATTTTTCTTTCCTATCTTCTCTCATTCCTTCGAACCACTTGGTTTTGGCTTGGTATTTGGGTTTTCTATTATCTTCGTTTTACCAACTATGCTGGTATCGGTCTTATCGAAACAGTTTTAATTGTCACTATGACTATTTTCGAAATCCCCACCGGTGCCATTGCCGACCTTCTTGGTAGGAAAAGAACTCTCTTCGTTTCATTTTTTCTCCAGGCTATCTGCCAGTTTTGGATGGCCTATACCGGTAACTTAACTGGTCTTTGTCTGGCAGTTTTTATCGGTGGCCTTGGTGGCACCCTCTATTCCGGCACTATGGACGCCCTCGTTTTTGATAGCCTTAAACAAAACAAGCTTGAATCAAAATATAGCCGTGTTTTGGCACACAGTCAGACCATTCAGCTTATCTCCATGACTATTTGTGGTGTCATTGGCGGTTTTCTCTACCGTTTCGATCCTCGCTTGCCATTTGTCCTGTCCGGGGTTTGTTACTTGTTGGCCACCGGTATCACTGTTTTCCTAGTTGAACCGTCCGTTGATACCGATCAGTTTTCCTTTTCCAATTATTTATTCCAAATGAAACAGGGATTTTCTCAACTTTTTAACCAATCAATCAGATCATTCATCGTCCTCCTTCTTGTCATCGGTGGTATTTTTGTCATTTCCTCCGAAATGCTTGATAGCATTTTGGGTTATGAATTCGGCTTCACTGACATTCAGTTGGGAGTTTTTACATCAGTCGTTTTTTTAATTTCTGCTCTGATCTCCCAATTTGCTTCTAAAGTCAAAAACATTATTGTCATTATCCTCCCCGCCGCCATTGTCTACCTATTATCTCCGGTTTCTGGAGTTTGTCTTGGTGGTCTGTTGCTTGTAATCCGTCAGATCAGTGATACTTTTTTTCAGAATTATTCCTCTGATTTTATTAATCAACATATCGAATCAAAATACCGTGCCACCACTATCTCCACTTTTAATATGGTCAAAAATATTCCCTATGTTTTCACCGCCGTGTTTCTCGGCGCCTTTATGGATAGTCTTGGTGCCACTACCTTTGCTTTCACCCTCGGCTTGGTGTTAATGGTTGTCATCATCGTATCGGTTAGTCGCAACAAGCTCAACCTTAGGTCATAACCTTCAGTTTCTTTCCAGTTTTCCATTTATAATGAATGCATGTCCACTTGTCCTCGCGGCCTAATCAACGATCCCTACCCTGGTTCTTGCAGCCAATACGTTGATGTCAATCAGGATCAACTTTGTGATCTGTCCCAAGTCACTACTAGTGACTCTTCACCTCCACCAGTTACTGATTCTGTCCCACCTTCCATGTCCTTTGACTACACCCTAATTATTCTTTTTTTTATTCCTATTTTCATTTACTTCTTTACCTCCAAGTTCAAACTTTTTTGGAATGTCATTCTTTTAATTACTTTTATCCCCACCGTCATTAGTTCTCTATTCTATGTTTTTAATATTTTCAATCCAACTATCAATCAACTCCATCTTTATTTTGGCACCGCCTTTCTAAGCATTTCTTTCTGCCATGTCATTTGGCATCTGCCTTACTGGCAAGGGATAATCAAAAAAATCTTCTTGGGAGTATAATTTTCTTCATGCACTGGATCTATGCCCACCTGATAGGGGACTATCTTCTCCAAAATGACTGGATGTCACAGAACAAAAAACTTGCCTCCTGGCCATGTTTTGTTCACACCATTACCTACCTAATTCCCTTCATTTTTACCCCACTTGCTTGGTGGCAATTAGTTCTTATTTTTCTTCAACATTTTTTTCAGGACCGCTTCCAATTTGCTTATTGGTTCCTCCGTCTTAAGGGATCACCTGATTTTGCCATGCCTCCCACTGCCCCTTGGTCCCTCATTGTTATCGACAATATCTTTCACATTCTCTTTGTCGCCTTCATTGCCTGGTTGCCACAAGTGTTTCTCTAGTGGGCATGCATGGAGTCGAACCATGGACCCCTCCGACGTCACGTCGGAGTGCTCTAACTAACAAGTTTGCAATAACCATCACGGATTATTTTATCCAGTACAATTTTAGACTTTAATTTTTTCAGTCTAAATTCGACACTTCTTGCTGCCCGTAAACTTTGACACTTTTGACTAAACACTATCCTCCACGGAATTCCGCTTTTAGTGGCTCTTACTAATCCAAGATTATGTTGTTTATTCAATCGTCTCTCTGGATCATTCGAGCTACCTACATAATATTTCCCAGTCAAACCACTCTTTAGGACATAAATATATCCCACCATTGGTGGGTGTGCATGGATTCGAACCATGGACCCTCGACTTATAAGATCGATGCTCTAACCAACTGAGCTACACACCCAAATTTTAAATGGACCCCTCCGACGTCACGTCGGAGTGCTCTAACCACCAAGCTACATGCCCAATACTATGGAATTATATCAATTGTATCCTTCTGGTAGTATAAGTCGGGTGACTTAATCCAAGAGAACTTTTATCGCCGTAGGCGAAATATAAATAAAGCGGATAATCGGAACAAAGTGACGATATAAGATCGGTGCTCTAACCACCAAGCTACATGCCCAAAATTAAGGAATTATACCAATTATCGACCTACAATAGCTCTCAGCACTCGCTTTTCCGCTGTAATTAAATTTCCCCCTTCCAACTCCTGCATATCAGTTCTTACTGTCTGCCATGCTTCTGTCCTGGCTTCCCTCGCCCCCCAGAACTTTCTGGTTCGTTCTGCAGGTTGTCCTATCACTTTTCCATTCTTGTCAACTCCTTTGGCGGCCCTGCTCAACTGTTCATTAACTGCCCGAAACTTAGACAGATCACTCTCTAACTTATCACCAGGCATATTAGTTATAAAAAATTAACTTTTAAGTAGCAGGGGCGGGATTTGAACCCGCGACCCCAGCGTTATGAATGCTGTGCTCTAACCAACTGAGCTACCCTGCCAAGAATACGAAATTATATCAACTCACAGCCTTCTTGACTATTTAATCCGTCCCTATGATAAAATTCCCTGAATCTACCTGCGGGGTAGTGTACGGCTGCACGTGAGGCTCATAATCTCACAGACCTGGTTCAACTCCAGGCCCCGCAAATAATTCCCACCACTGTTTCCAAGCTGGCTTCTTTACTACCTCGTTAACTTTGGGGTATAGGTTGAGATTTTTATCCTCCGGTGGCAACACCAACCAGTAATCATTCGATCCCCCAAGTCCCAGCTTGTCTCTGGCCTCTTGCTCCAAATACGCGCTACTGGTTGAATACTTAATCCTTTGGGTTAATTTTCGGTTTTCTTCAATCAACTTGTCAATTTTATCCTCATTTTCGGCTACTTTCTTGGTGGCTTCCCACAAATTCCCCCACTGTCTTATAAGGTTGACCCATATTGATATAGTTACCACCAATAACACCCAATCCAAAATTGACCTAAATAACCCTTTCTTCATCATTAGCTTGTAGATTGTCCTAATTTATGTTACTATAAGATGTTTATGCCTGACCTATCATTAGAAAATGCCCTTGGCCTCTTCAGTAATCAACTAGCCAAAAAGGGTAAATCCAACAATACCATTGTAGCCTACAAAGGTGATATCAACCAGCTCGCTGCCTATCTCCGTAGCCAGAATATTACCACCATTGATGCTATCGCTCCCAGCCATCTTGACAGCTTCAAAAAGCACCTCATGGACAATGGCTACACTGCCAAATCAGTCTCCCGCAAATTAAACTCCATCAAAAATTTCTTCTCTTTTCTTAAGTCTGAGGGGGTTATTGTCTCCGACCCTTCCAGTACCATCAAACACCCCAAGTACGAAAACGATCTCCCCAAAGTTCTCAAACCCATCGAATATCGCTCTCTTCGTGACGCCTGTAGAAATGACCTCCGAGCCACTGCCATCGTCGAGCTTATGCTTCAGGCTGGTCTTCGGATCAAGGAAATCGAAAACCTCCGTCTCGAAGATGTCAAAGACACCGAAGTCAACATTACTGCCTACGAATCTCATCCTGCCCGCAACGTCCCCCTCAACAACTCTGCCAAATCATCCCTTAAGCGCTATCTCGACGAGGGCCGTTTTGATTCAAAAGCTAAAAACGTTTTCGTCACCAAAACTGGTCGTCGTCTTTTGGCTCGAAACATTCGTTCCCTTCTTAATCGCTATTTTGACAAAGCCGATATTAAGGACATTAAAGTTAATGACCTTCGCAATACCTTTATCGTTTTCCAGCTCAAATCCGGCGTTCCCATTGATGTTGTCTCTCAAGTTGTTGGTCACAAGCGTATCAGCACCACCGAAAAATACCTCGAACTCATCGATTCCAAAGAGGAATCCAAGGGCATCAAACTAAAAGAGCTTTAATTTAATAATTAAATTAACCACAAAATGAGCCAACGATTTGTCATTGAGGCCGACAATACCAAATATCCTGCCGCCGTTGTCCGTGCGGCCATTGAAGCTGCCGAGCGGTACGATGTTTTGCAACGCCCTACTCAAGTTACTTTTGTCCCTGCCCACGATTTTGGTGACGGCAGGTTTGTTGTCCGAGTCACAGTTGATGGCACCGCTACGATTGTTCACGACCATTTCCGTTCAGATGGTACTCCAATTGCTAGGGGTACGAGCAGAGTATTGCGAGCCGGAGAAACAAGTAAGTCTCCTGTTCTTGTTAGTTTCTCCCCCCGGCTCTCTATTTCCTCTAGATAATCAACCCCAAAGGAATCTAAAAGTAGTTACTATGCCCAAAGATCATCTCAAACCCACTCCCGACCAAATCCTTCAAAGGCTCACCGTTTTATCTGGTGAAGCCGAAAACAAGTACCTGATGACCAAAGACAAAAAATGGTCTCGTGCCGCCAACAGTATCAATCGAGCAGCACAAAAAATCAGCGCAAGTCCCGAATTCCAAGCTCAACGTCCCAAATAATTTTATAATCCCATTTTTATCATCTCATAGCCCCGTAGGCCCTATCTCGATTCTCCCACCATAAAAGTTCCATAAAGATATTTCTTTTATCTCCTGGGTCAAAATTTGCCTCTAACCACCCTGAGTTATTTTCAACATTTTCACTTCCTATCCCCTCCGCCATCCGTCTTAACGCTTCCGCAAAGAACGGTAATTGACCAGCTATACGTATGTCAGGTTCAACCATTGCGTATCTTGCTATGTCCTGCAATACGAGTGCCGTTGCATCTTCCAAACTCGCCACCGTAGTCACTTCGGTAAACATCTCTGCTGGTAATCTCTGGGCTAATTCCATTCCCCTTTCCCCAATTTTCCCTACCAACTCCTCGCGACTTGCTATCTTTGACAATTGTCCTCCCCATAGTCCTATGACACCGTTTTCAAATCCTCGCCATCCAGCGTAAACCCCAGCCTGGGTGGCATATCCGGGAACTCTATCCAAAAAATTTGTAACCGCTACTAATTCTGCAGATTTTGGAGGAAGTCTGTCTTTTGGTGGTTCGACCATAATCACAGCTTAGCTTATAATCAGCCAAAATACAATCCTACAACCTCGCTCGCTTAGCAATTTCACTTTCTACAATCGCCCTTGGCCGGCCGTATTTTAATGACGATAATTTCTTAATCATCTCAGCCATTTTGGGGTTCCCTGGTTTCTTTTTCTCCGCCGCCGCCACGTTAATCGAAAATGGTTTTTGTGGTGTTCCCTTTAGAAGTGTCTTCATATAAATTTCTCCCGTCCCCAAATTTAACAAATCATTCTCTCCAAACTCTGGCGAAAATTGTTTTACCAGGAATCCTGCATCCGAAATCCCCACTCTAAAGCTAGCAATTGTTCCCACATTTCCAAAAACGGCATTTTTCACTTCGTCATCCATTTGGGAAATAAACTGGTTGGCCACACACAAATTCAAATGATATTTTCGTGCCTCGCTCATAATCACCGCAAAGTCCTGAGTGGCAAAATTTTGAAATTCGTCCACATATAGATAAAAATCTCGCCGCTCTGCTTCCGGCGTGTCTTGTCGACTCATGGCCGCAATCAAAATTTTGGGAATCAACACCAACCCCAAGAAGGCCGAATTCTCCTCCCCAATTGTCCCTTTTGCAAGGTTAATTATCAAAATCTTTCCCTCATCCATTGCCTTCCGGAAGTTAAATGACGAAGTCGACTGACCGATTATGTTCCTCATCATCGTATTGGTAATAAATCGTCCAAACTTTGACACTATATAATCCAGTACTTCCGACTTGTGAAACTCGTTCGTTTGGGCAATCTGATCAGTCCAGTAACGTTTGACCATTGGATCAGTTACCTTGGGTAGCATTGCCTGAACATATGATGGATCAGTCAAACATCGTACCACCTCAATAAACGTTGCCCCGGGCTCCATCATCACCGTCAACATAATATTTCTAATTGCATGTTCAAACCTGGGGCCAACAATCCCCGTTTTATACGGGTCGTACAGTTTATACATCAAGTTAATAATCGAACTTGTCACAAAATCTTTTTGCTCGTCTCGATCACATTCCATTACATTAAAGCCCATCGGTCTCTCTGTCATTGACGGGTCAAAATAAATTACATCCTCAACTCTTTCCGGCGGGATTCGTTCCAGAATACTCTCGTAGGTGTCGTGTGGATCCACAAAGCAAACTCCCTTCCCGGCCTTAATATCCTGTAACGCCATATCGGCCAACAGCCACGATTTACCCACTCCCGTTTGTCCCACGATATAAAAATGTCTTTGCCTATCAGTTTCCAGCATGCAAAACTTTTTTGTCACTCCACGGTACAAATTATCTCCAATGTACAAGCCCTCCTGCGGGCTATCCACTGGTGCCGCCGCCTTTTTTGCCTTAAGCCAATAAATATTTGGTGTTTCAATTGTCTTGTTTGGGAAGTGGTAAATTGAGGCCAGTTCGTCGGTTGATAAAATTGTTTTGTTTTTCCACCAAAAAATTACTGGATATTTATAAATAAAATCTGTCATAAACAAATGCTTTATCCTTATCTTCCTTCCAGACAATTTGTTCCATGGCGATTCAAGTTGACCAAAACAAGCCTTGATATTTCCAATATTCATTTTGGCCACTTCAGCCGATGGAGCGCAGGACACAATTCTGATTGCCGTCTCAAAACCAACCTTGCTACACTTTACCTCTACTGCCTCCAATTGTCTTGCGTCTACTTTATAATTAGCCTTTTCAGGATTCGCTTCACTCTTTTTGGTTCCACTAATAAACCCTCGTCCACTTTTGGCCCACTCCCCATCAGTTGGTGATATCACCAACTGTATCGCTACCGATTCACCCCTATCAAGTTTGGACAACGCTGAGGTAATCGATGATAACGGGTCAGTTGGAATTTCTTTATAAGTTTTTAGTGGATAAAACGGAGTTTTTTTGAGTCCTAGCCAGGCATATTCTACTTTCCCAGTTTCGGGGTAAATATTGGGTTCATCTACCACCCGTACGTCTGCTCCGGTGTAGGCACTATAAATTTGTTTTTCCACCATGTCCTGATACTTTTGCGGCACACTAATATAAAAACGGATATCTTCGGCCGTCCCTACAATTTCCAGGGAGGCACTTTCTTGAGCCAAAAATCTTTGCAAAAACTTGAATCTAGCCGATTTGTACATACTCCCCAGGGAACTTAGTATTTGCTCCATCGCATCCACCTTCACCTCGTTGTCGTGTGGTAATGCTACTAATAGAGTCACTAATCCTAATGATTTCTTCTCTCGGTCTTTCCACCTATACCACAAGACCAAAGCATACCCCAATCCTCCCAACAATATTCCCACCAGTGTTAATCCCATTAGCATCCAGATTAAGTTAGTCACCACCTGTTCTACTGTCTCAATCATTTTTCCTCTTTAAACACTACCTCTCCCTTTTTAATTTTAATCAATCGCCACACAAAGGTCGACAACCATCTCCCCGCTTCTTCAATTTTTTTCTTAAATCCATCACCAAAAGCCTTCCTGGTTACTGGCAGTACTATTTTTGGATTTTGCGGTTGTGTTGGGGTCAACAACGGCTGACCGGTGTCATCAGTCACCGTTGTTGTTTGAGCCTTTTCCACTTTTCTCATCCAGGTTTCCACTTCTGGTGGCAATTTTTCCTCATCTCTAATCTTGTCAAGATCCCTAATCTCAAATTCTGGTTTCGTTACTTCTACTGGCGTCGTCAATCTTTCTTTGCTTTCGGTCATATCAAACAGTATAGGCTAACAATGCTACAATTTCACTACATGCCTTCTACTTTTAGTTCTATTCGATCCATTGACAATACTCGTCGTCAGGCCCCATTTATCACCATCCTTCTTGTGGCTTTGTTAATTGTCATCGCAATCTGGTTTTTCCGTGGTGGCAGTTTCCGTCTTTACGCTAGTGCTTTTTTTGGTCTTTACTTTATTACTCGTCAGGTTTGGGTTTCTGTTTTGCTCATCGGCATTTTGCAAAACATTATTTTTCTTCCTCTTCGCTTTATCGGTCTCAAACTTTCTACCTCACTCAAACAATTCGAAGATGAACTCGAGAATGTCAAAAGTGAAAGCCAGCAATATTTTCTCTTCACTCAAAAAGTTCGCCGTGGTGACCCAGCTATTGTCTTTTTTATTTTCAACTTTGTTGTTAATGCTATTGCTTTTTTTTCGGCCGGTCGTATCTTCTTAATCGATTTTTATTCCCAAGAACTTGATTCCAGTTATCTTTACAGTTTTATTCCTTACCCCCAATATCCCCTACAAGGAACCAACTTTTATTTTCCATTTTTTAAAATCACTAACACTGTTTCTCTACCCTGGTCCAAAATTCTTCTTATCTGGTTAGTTATCAGTCTTGGCTTTGCTATCCCTAAATTTCTTTGGCGCTTTGTTAAACCACTATTGTGGAGGAATCAACAAGTCTTAGGGGCCCGCATTAACTATAATCGTCTTTTGTTAATCACCGGCGGTTTCAGTGGCACTGTTTTTGTCCTCTCACTTTTCCTGCTTCGTCATATCCCTGTCGGATTTGAGGGTTGGCTTCTTATGGCTGATCTTACCCGTCAAAACACTACTATGAATTTCATTACTGCCATTGGTACCTTCATCACCACTCTCCATGCCGGTTACACCCACAGTTCTTTAGTTGCCTCAGAAGCTCGCCACAGTGCTATACCCGAAAACATCATTTCCCGTGTCTTTCGCAGTCAAATGCGTCAATCTTTCAAAAATGCTCTTATTTTAGGTATTGGTGCTTTCTTGGTTACTAACCACATTCCTTGTGCCTTCGAGCTTTCTGTTGCCACTTTCGAGGTCCTCTATATTCTTTCTCCCTACACCTTCAACCGTCTTCTCCCCAAACCCGCTCCGGTAGTTACCGCCACCGAGACCGAATCAAATATTTCCACCAAAAAAACCGACTAAACCACCATGACACATCAAGATTTTGTTCAAATACTCAAAGATTATCGATCCTTGGTTTGGCCCATTATTGATAAGGCCTTGCCAACAATTATTGATTTTGATCCGTTTTGTCGTCCCAGCCCCAAATATCAGCCCCTTATCGATTACCACGCCAAGATGATTGAAGTTTATCCACAACGAATGGGAAAATATTTCCGTCCCGGAATGGTCATCCTTACCGGGGAAGCTATGGGTGCCCCCCGCCATCTATTGTTAAACACCGCCGCCGCACAACAATTATCCGAAGAATGGATTCTGATTCACGATGATGTTGAGGACGATTCTCGGGAACGTCGTGGCGACAAGGCCCTTCATCATCTCTATTCCAAAGAGTTGGCCATCAACATTGGTGATGCCATTCATGTCCTTATGTGGACCACCCTGCAACAGAATCGCCATATTCTTGGTATCGATAAAACCTTTGCCATTATGGATGAATTTACTCGCATGCTCAATCGCACCGTTTTTGGTCAAACTACCGAAATCAAATGGACCCAAGAAAACAAAAAAGACCTTTCCGACGAGGACATCCTCCTTATTCTTGAGGGTAAAACTGGTTATTACACTGTTGCCGGACCCATGCGGGAAGGCGCCATTATTGCCGGCGCAACCCCCCAGCAGTTAGAAAAAATTTATTACTTTGGCAAGCTCACTGGTTATTTATTCCAAATAAAGGACGATCTTCTTGATCTTACTTCCGATTTTCAAGGACTCAAAAAACAAATTGGTAACGACATTTTTGAAGGTAAACGAACTATTATGTTAGCTCACCTTCTTTGTCATGTTTCCGGGCCAGACCAAATCAAGCTCGATACTATTCTAGCCAAAAGTCGCTATCAAAAAACTCAAGACGAAGTTGACTGGGTTATTTCGATTATGGACAAGTATGGCAGCCTGGCTCACGCCAACGAACTTATGCACCGGTTTGCTTCTGAAGCTAATGATTATTTTACCAAAGAAATGAGCTTTCTTTCTCATCAACCAGCCAGAGGTTATCTTGAATTTTTACCCGAGTTTCTTCTCCATCGCGATCACTAAATCAACTCCCAAAAGTTAGCACAAATAGTCTTGATTTTCCCCAGCTCAACCTTGTTTGCTTTAAGTATTCTTACTTCCTCCTCCGCTTCCTTTTTGGCTAGTTCAATTGATCTCATTTTATAGTTTATTTTCCCTTCTATTTCTCCCCTAACTGCCCCAATTAATTCCTGGTTAGTTTGCAAATAAGCCTCAACTCCACCTTTAACATCAATTTCGCTTTTCAGAAAGACTCTCCAAGCTTTTACTTGATAAGCCGAAAAATCACGTATTGTCTCCACAAAGCTTCCATACGTTCCGCCGCAAGCCCAAGAATAAGCCACTGCCCTTTGAAAACTCATTTCACTCTTGTCTGCCAACGACAATATTTCCATTAATGTGTTACCCTTACCCTCTAGAATTTTTTCATCATGATTCTCAATTACCTCTACTATTTCTTCAGTTTTTTCAACCAGTTCAGTTTTAGCCAACAACCCCCTGGCAATCATCGCCGCTGTTGTTTCATGTTCTTCCTGTCCGCCACCTTTAGCCGGTCGATATATATCATGTAGCATTCCCGTTGCCCAAGCCAACATCGGATCAAAATTGTGCCCCCTCGCCACCTCTTCACACTTCTTGGCTACTTTCCACAAGTGTCCATATGCGTGTCCCAATGTCGGCGGATTATCAATTAAATAGGTAATTACCAAATTATTTAATCCCAATTTCAAGTCCATATCTGTTAAATTATACTATGTCCCTGCTCTATCTTTTCTCCCCGATGATTTTTTTCTGGGCCCTGTTTGATGGCATTATTTCTTTTATCACCCCCATCTTTATTACCGATGTCGGTTTCACCAATACCGAAATGGGTTTAATTATCGCCTTTTCCTCTGTCGCTGGTGCCATCTTTGACTTTATTCTAACCAAAGTTATTCCCACCACCCACTACCGCCGTCTTTTCATCTTTGTCTTCATTCTCTGCTTCTTTCACCCATTTGTTCTCTTTTTTGCCAAATCCGCCCTAGTTTTTCTTTTTGCCATGGCTATTTGGGGACTTTATTATGATCTTGATAGTTTTGCCCAGTTCGATTTTATTGCCCGCCATTCCCGTCCAAACGAACATTGCAAGAACTCTGGTATTGTTACTGTTTTCAAATCCCTTGGCTATTTGCTTGCCCCGGTTTTAGCCGGTTTAGTGGTTACTACTCATCGCACCTTCAACCCTTTGGCTTTCGCCCTCCTCTACCTATTCGTTGCTTTCCTTTTCTTTGTTGTTCTCTACCGTCTTACCGCCTCTGCCTCGCATCTTCAACCCATTACCCATCACCGTCGCCCCAACATTTTTGCCGAACTTGGCCTATGGCGACGTGTTGGTATTATCCTTTTACCAGTCCTTTTGTTTAACACTGGCACCTACATCTTTGAAGCTACTTTCTGGACTATTGGCCCACTATTTGCTGGTAACTTTACCGAGTTTTCCGACTTTTCTGGTATCTTCATGATGCTCTATGGTTTACCGCCATTGTTAACTGGTTGGTTTGTCGAGAATTTTACTTCTCGTTTTGGCAAAAAACGTACTGCCTACATTTCTTTCCTCTTGGGTAATTTTTTTCTTATCCCCTTTGCTTTTGTTAATTCTCCCTACATTATTCTTGTCCTTGTCTTTCTGTCTTCTGTCGTTAACTCGTTTGCTTGGCCAGCCATCAAGGGAGCTTATGTTGACTACATCAACGAATCCCACCAATATGAAAACGAAATTGTTGGTCTTAACGATTTTTCTACCAATATCGGTTATGTTATTGGTCCTATCATGGCTGGTTTCCTCTCTGATCGTATCGGCATCGGTGGTAGTTTCGCCGCCATCGGCCTTTTCAACATTGGCCTAGTCATTTTCCTTTTTGGTTTTACCCCTCGTCATATTAATATCAACTTAACCAATTGACCGTCAAACTAACCAAAGCTATTCTTCTTCAACTTTCTGGTATTCTTGGAGCCGGAATTTTTGTTCTTCCTCATGTTTTCCAGCAATCAAATTTTAATTTTGCCATTCTTGGCCTTGTTCTCGTTACTCTTCTCATTTCCCAAATCAATCTTTTCTATTCTGATATTATTAACAATACTCCCGGTGACCATCAACTTTCCGGTTATGCTCACATTTACCTTGGTTCCGTCTGCAAATTTATCACCCTGATTAATTTTCTTCTTTTAGAAATCGGTTCTCTGGTCGCTTATATTATTCTCTTTTCCCAGTTTTTAACTCATCTGTTCCCGTCTCTCTCGTTTTTGCAGTCTTCGACTATTTTTTTTACTATGGCTATTATCTTTCATCTAAATCGCCTCAAGTTTTTTGGTCGCTATTACCAAATCATTCCCATTTCCGCTGCTATCATTATCTTTATTCTTCTCACCTCCGCTCTTTCCCTTCCCAAATTACCAGCTACGATTTATCATCCACCATCCTTTTTGTTTTTTGGCTCATTAGTTTTTGCCCTAACTGGTTTTACCATCATTCCCGAAGTCGAAGAAATTCTTCGTCCTCATAAAAAATATCTCAAAATTGTTTCTTTGGTTGGTTTGTCTCTCGCGGCCATTTTTTACCTTCTTTTTTCCTATGCTGTTAGCAAACTTTCCTTTCCCCATATTTCCGCCGACGCTGTCACTGGTCTTGGCATCAATTTCCCCATTTTGGCCTCTCTTCTTTCCCTACTTGGTCTTTTTCTCGTTTTTCAAGCCTCGCTTAACCTGCTTTTAGTTTTTAAGGAAACTTTCTATCGTGATTTTAATCTTTCTCTTCAGTCATCCTATTTAGTTTCTATTCTTATTTTCCTTGGTTGTTTTCTTCTTCACCAAATTTCTTTGGTTACCATCATCTCACTTACCGGTTCGGTTACTCTCTTCGTCTCCGCTCTTATTATCTGTCTTATCCGCCTCCGCATCAGCCACACACCTCAAATTATTTTTCGCACTCTTCTTGTTCTTGTCGTCTTCCTCATCGGCCTTATTTCCGAATTTTTCTAAGAATAGTATCGAAATTTTTGTATAATCAGTGAACATGACAAAAACTACTCGAGGAATTTTGTTCGGTGCTCTAGCCGGTCTTATCGACCTGATTCCTATGATTCTTCAAGGTCTCACCCTCGATGCTGATTTGTCGGCATTTTCTCTGTGGGTCATCTCAGGTTTTTTAATTGCCACCACTAATCTTCCACTTAAAGGTCCAGTCAAGGGGGTAGCTATTTCTTTTTTAGTCCTTATCCCGTCAGCTGTACTTATTGGTTGGCAAGAACCATTCTCTCTTCTGCCCATCACTATCATGACTCTAATTCTTGGTTCGATTCTTGGATACCTAGTGGATAGAAATAACGTTTAGATTTTCCCGTATCTCTTTAGCCCTATCTTAATTATCTTTCCAATTATTTCATCATAGTTTATTCCCGCAGCCATTGCCGATACTACTAGTTTTGACTCATCAGGCGGTGGCAACAGTCCTACCGGGCAATTA
This sequence comes from uncultured Gammaproteobacteria bacterium, assembly GCA_964503465.1. Lineage (GTDB taxonomy): Bacteria > Patescibacteriota > Microgenomatia > UBA12405 > UBA12405 > CAZCYZ01. Next base: position 40,258 of record CAZCYZ010000001.1, read on the forward strand.
ATTTCCAGTACATACAATTTTCCCTCCAGATCCATTCTCATATCAACTCTACTCCAATCTCGACATTCAATTGTTTTAAAAGCCATTTTCGCCAGCATTTCAATCACTTCTTTTAATTGACCATCCACTACTGCTGGACAAATAGTCGAATCAACTCTATTAGGATTGTTTGGCATATCGTGTATCCATTTCACTTCGTAGCTGTCAATCTTCTCCATTTCCGCTGGTAGCCCGCTAAAGTCAGATTCGACAATTGGTAACACTTCCAAATCATTCCCATTCCCCAATACTGGTACGGTAAACTCTCGTCCTTCCAAAAATCTTTCCACTAACGCCGGCTCCTTAAATTTACTAATACTTTCTCTTACCCTTTCTCTTAGTTCGTTTTCATTTCTCACCACCGAATTATTTCTTATCCCAGCACTCGATCCCTGTCCGTTGGCTTTAACAATTAGTGGGAACGTTAAATCGTCATTTAATCTCTCATTTTCGTCCTCAAACACCTGCCACCCTGGAGTTGGTATTTTGTAGTAATGCCAGATTTCTTTGGTTCGGTATTTGTTCAAAATCAGTGCCGCCGACATTGGTGACGGTCCCGAATAGGGGATTTTCAATATCTCGGCTATCATTGGCACGTGAGCCTCTCTATCAGCACTATCGGTTATCGCCTCGGCAAAATTAAAAATAAAATCAATCGAGCTTCTTTCACTTCTTAATTTTTGATACAAATCCTCATTAGCCTCCAGTGGTAACACTTCAAAGTCGTTTTTTCTAATCGCATTTGTTATCGCCTCAATCGTTTTCGGAGTATCAAATTCTGCCTGAAATTCCGCCTCCGGTTGGTTGAAATCTACCCTATTCTGTTTGAGATTGTAAACAAATGCAATTTTCATAATTCAGTATAGCCCATTCATCATTTATTTAGTCCCTCCTTTTCTCCCCCTGCCCTGTCAAGGGAAGGGTCGGGGAAGGGTTTGATGTTAAAATTACCCAGTGTCGACCCAGGTTGAAGAAATCAAACAAAAGCTTGACATTGTTAATATTATTTCCCGTTATGTTCCAATCAAAAAACGTGGTCGCCATTTTGTGGCTCCCTGTCCTTTCCACTCCGAAAAAACTCCTTCTTTTATAGTTTCCCCCGAACTTCAAATTTTTAAATGTTTTGGTTGTGGAAAAGCTGGTGATATTTATAATTTTATTCAAGAATTCGAACGGGTTGATTTTGGTGAAGCCCTAGAAATTTTGGCCAAAGAAGCTGGTATTACTCTTGAACGTAGTTCTCAATCTTCCCCCGAAGTCTCCCGCCGCAAACGTCTTCTCGACCTCCACTCTCAGGTTCAAAAATTCTATCACTATCTGCTAACGTCCCACCCCTTGGGTAAACCTGCTCTTGAATACGTTCTCAAACGGGATATTACTTTGTCGACTATCAAACTATTTGGTATCGGTTTTTCTCCCGCTAATTCCTCTCTTCTGGTCAATCATCTTCTCAAAAAAGGTTTCAAGGATTCTGAACTTATCGTTTCTGGAATTTTTGGTCGCAGCCAATACCAATCTCGTTTTTATGACCGTTTTTCCGGCCGTCTCACCTTTCCGCTTTCCGACCCTCGTGGTCAAATCCTTGGTTTTTCTGGTCGTCTTCTTCCCGGAGCTAAAAGTGATTTAGCCAAATACATCAATTCCCCCGAAACCGATCTTTATCACAAAAGTCAAATAGTTTTTGGCCTTCATCTGGCTAGGGAATCAATTAGACTTGCCGGCAAAGTAGTTGTCACCGAGGGGGAGTTTGACATGATCGCCCCCTTTCAGGCCGGTATTACTAATATTGTCGCCCTCAAAGGCACTGCTTTTACTCTCGATCAGCTCCAGCTTCTTCGTCGTTACACTAACACTTTGGTTTTGGCTCTCGATTCCGATTTTGCTGGTTCCGCCGCCGCCAAAAGAAGTATCGAGCTAGCCGATTCTCTTGATTTTGATATTCAAGTTTTAGATCTTGGTGGCCGTTACAAAGATCCCGACGAAGCCGTTCGTGCCGATCCAGATTTTTTTAAAAATCAATTAAATAACCCTTTACCAATCTGGGATTTCTTCATCAATTCTGCCATTAAAAACTATGGCACCGATACTGTTACCGGCAAGCGTCAAATATTAAGCGACGTTCTCCCCTCACTTGTCAAAATTACCAATTCCGTTATTCGTTCTGATTATTTTCACAAACTAGCTAGGTTAATTAATTCTGATTATGACTCGATAGTTCAAGAATCGGCCAAATACTCTCCCAGCCAAACCAAGTCTGCCACCCCAGTTACCACTAAGCCCGTTCCTGTTTCTCAAGTTGAAAAGCTTGAAGAATATCTCTTAAGTCTTGTTTTGAGCGCCAAAAAACCTCAAGTTTTAGCCAACCGTCTTCGGTCCGATCTCGTAAATTTCACTACTACTCGATTCAAAAATCTTGTTGCCCAATTATTGGCTACCGCCAATTTCGACATCGCCACTTTTGGCTCCAACCTTCCTTCCGAGCTCCAGCCCACTTTTCAGCACCTTTATTTAGCTGGCACCAGTCAGGATTTAGAGTCCAAGGTTCGTCGCCGGGAAATCGCCCAAACCCTGCAACAACTACGGATAATTAGTCTCAAAGATCGACTAAACTCACTTGGGGCTCAAATTGCCAACCGCGAATCTGCTGGTCCCGACGTTGATTTTTCCGATCTCGAAACAGAATATAATCAACTTCTTTCAAAACTTTCCCAGTTACAATTAGAAAAATACTAGATTCTACTGTAGAATACACCATGTCTTCCTCCCTCGACTTTACCAAGATTCGCCAGCATCTGGTTACTCTCGCCAAAAAGCTTCATTATCTTACCCACGACGAAGTTCTTAAATTAGTCCCCGAGCCGGAAAAATATATTGACGATGTTGACAATCTTTTTGATTATCTTTTTGACAAGGGTATCGATGTTTTCGATAAAGTTGAGTCTCAAGAGCTCATTATCAGTGCTGGGTCAAAGACCAATAGTGCCGATCTCATGGCTCTTCTAAGCCAAAAAAATAGTGTCGACTCTGTTCGGATGTATCTTAAGGAAATTGGCAAAATCGACCTGTTAACTTTTGCCGAAGAAGTTTCTTTAGCCCAATCAATCGAACGAGGTTCACCTTCAGCCCGCGAGCAACTCATTAACGCCAATCTTCGTTTGGTTGTCTCTATTGCCAAAAAATATATTGGCCGTGGTCTAACTTTTCTTGATCTAGTCCAGGAAGGTAATCAAGGCCTAATGCGAGCCGTCGAGAAATTTGATTGGAAAAGGGGATTTAAGTTCTCCACTTATGCGACCTGGTGGATTCGTCAGGCTATTACTCGAGCTATCGCCGATCAGGCCAAAACCATCCGTATCCCAGTTCACATGGTCGAGACCATCAATAAAGTCTACAAAGCCACCAGGGCCCTAACTCAGCGTCTTGGTCACGAACCTAGCACCGATCAAATTGCCCAAGAAGTTGGCATCACTATCGATAAGGTTGAGGAAATTTATCGTATTTCTCAAGATACTACTTCACTAGCTACCCCGGTGGGGGACGACGAAGATTCATTTCTAGGTGATTTTATCGAAGACACCACCCAACCTTCTCCCTATGATGAGACCAGCAAAGAGCTACTTCGCGAATCAATCGAGGAAGTACTCGGGAGTCTTGACGAACGTGAAGCCAAAGTGCTAGCTCTTCGTTTTGGACTTCTGGGCGAAACCCCCAAAACTCTTGAAGAAGTTGGCAAAATTTTTAATGTCACTCGTGAACGTATTCGTCAAATCGAAGCCAAGGCTCTTCGTAAACTCCGTCATCCCAGCCGTCGCAAGAAATTACAAGACTATCTCGAATAATTCCCCATTTCCAAATTCCTTTTTCTCCCCGCTTATCACGTAAGTTATCATTGCCAGTACTATCTTGTGGCTAATAATTAGTATCGTTTCGCTGTCTTTATGGTCATGTTTCACATCGTCTACAAACCTGGTCACTCTCCTCTTTACCCCTTCGAACTTCTCTTTCTTTGTTTTTGGTGCTATCAATTGGCACATATAAATCGACTGACTATCGTCCTTAACCCTCAAGATTTCGTCTAATGTTTGTTCACATCTATTAGTCGGCGAGCAATAAATCACCCCAATTTGCTTCCTGATTAATTTTTTTGCCGTTTCTACCGCCTGTCCCACCCCCTGGGCCGTTAGGTTATTTTCTTCAGCCCTTACCTTATAACCTCTGTTTCTGGCACTTTCTCCGTGTCTTACCAATATTAATTTCATCCCAAATTATACCATTGCCAATTTTGGTCAGCACGTCTACAATTTGCTTAATTATGAAAATCAAATTCACCGTCCTGTCCGCTCTATTTGTTGTTCTTTGTGCTTTGGTTATAAAGTTTAGTCCTCAAATCGTCACCGCCACTACCGCTCTGTGGTATGACACTGGTACCAAAATCTATAGTCTATCGGCCAACAAAGTTGGTGTCGGTACTTCCAATCCTACCCAGCAACTTGAAATCAATGGTGGCGTTCGTCTCAATACTAGTACCGCCAGACCCTCTTGCACCACTTCCGTTCGCGGCACCCTTTGGTTTACTTACGGGGTTGGTACTTCTAAGGATTCTCTCTATCTTTGCGCTCAAGCCGCCGGAACTACTGTTCCTAGCTGGAAAACTATCTACTAGCAAGACTGCAGTTCTATTCCTAGTTTTTTTAATTCCTCACCAAACTGTCCAAAGTTTTCGTACACAAAAGCGTTTATTCCCAACTCCTTTGCTCCGGACAACTTATCTTCGCTGTCATCAGAGTAAACGATTTCATTCGCTTCACATCCAGATCTTTTTATCAATTCCTCAAAAATTCCTTTTTCTGGTTTTAATACCCCAGTCTCGTAAGAGAAAACTGCCGTGTCAAAATTACTTAGAAATCTAAATCTTTTGTCCAGCCCATCTACTCTGGCTGGAAAATTATTCGAACAGGCTAATATTCTATAGTTATTGTTTTTTAGCTTATTTATCATTCCTATCACTTCTTCATTCACCTCATACCCCTCAATTAATAGTTCAACTACTTTTTCCCAATTTCCATCTATTTTCCATTCGCTAATGGCCCATTTCCAAAACTGTTCGTCACTCCAACGACCAGTTTTGTATAGGCTATTCATCTCCTCACTCTTCAAAAACACTCGTCTTGTCTCATCCTCACCCACCCCATATTTTTCACTTAAATTTTTTATAAAATTCTCCTTTCCATTTAGAAAATACACCCCATCCAGGTCAAAGGTTATGGCTTTAATCATGGGCTATTCTACCACTGAGACTCATTGAACTATGTCACTTTCAAATACCACTCCGGGTACTGTTATCTGTCCTATTATGTCAATAGTCTCCAGTCTGTGCCCCGTTCCCCTGGTGGTTGGGCTTCGTGGGTGATTCAGATGGCTGTTCACCGCCATTATTATCGACGCCCTGTCAGTTAGTTTCCCATAGTCATCAGCGATTACTCTTTGACAAGTAACACAATGTATTCTTCTTTGTGGTCTCCGTTCTTTGTTTTCATCTCCCATAGGTCGTATATTAGCAGACAAATGTACAAATTAGTGGCTTTTGGGTCAGTGTTATTCTATAATCAATCCTAACTTTTGCACCTTTTACAACCCACATTACTTCAGTTTTAGTTTAAAACTTCAAATTTTAAATTAAAAATTGAATAAATATTCCCCTGTAGCTCTCCGCCAGCTGGCGGACGGTAGAGGCTCGCCTGTTAAAATTAAGTGTGTATATCGTTTACGCGATTTACCACCCAAAATCAGGAAAAATCTATATAGGTCAAACAGTCGACCTAGGTAATAGATTAAGGGAACATAACGATCCTAACTGCCAGCGCCATTTATATACCAAGAGGATCGGGATCGGCTGGGAAGTTCTTTATAAGGAAACTCAGCCGACCAGACAGCTTGCCTTAAAGCGAGAAAAACAGTTAAAAAGTTATCAAGGCAGATTGTTCATTAAAAAACACATTACAGGTAGCTCTCCGCCAGCTGGCGGACGGTAGGGCACCGCCTGTAATACTCAATACATTCCCCTGTAGCTCAGTCGGTAGAGCGCTCGCCTGTTAAGCGATCGGTCCGTGGTTCGAGTCCACGCGGGGGAGCAAGCAAAATATATCCTAAAGATACGTAACAAATGTTTCTATGGTATGGCAAGAGTGACAAGTATATAATGTGGTTAATCAATAATTAAATTACTCAAATCCATGTCTCCTCAAAAAGAAAAAATAGTTACCTCAGAACCGGATCTTCCAATTGATCGTTTACGTTTAGCCTTCCGCCTTCAAGAAAGAGTCGAAGAAATCGACCAGGCTTTAGAAATAGCGGCACGGCCAAAGGATGTTTTAGGATTCGATGGTGCCCAGCCCGCCACCTTAAACGAGTTTCATCAACTTCGTGAAGCATATCAAGCGAGGTTGGATCAATCTCTCGCAAGTATGGATCCTTCTACTCGCGAGCAGTATGAGGCTATTTCTACGGCACGTCAGACTGCCAGAGAGGAAGAAGATAGTAGGGTACAAGCCTATCTAAAAGACCATTTTGGTGTCGATTGGGTCGAAACAGGTAGAACGCGGTTTGAGTGGAAACGTGAACATCCCCTTAATGTTGATACCGAATTGAATCCTGGTCATACCTGGGAGCAATATGAGGTAACACCAGAAGTCATGGCTGAAAAGGCTAGATTGTCTATGGAATTGTCACTCGTCTTATATGTCAGCCAACTTGCCACCGATCCCAGAGATCGTGTTGCATTTGATTTGAGCCAAGAAGCCTCTCAGGATTTACAGCGTATTTCTAAATGCCTAATGATACAAACGAATCGCATGCTGACGACTAATGGTGAGCAAAGAGACAGAATCAGGCGGTTTGAAGATGTTGCCTGGAACTTTCGCAGAGAGACTGATGGGTTTTATCGGGCATTCGAACAAATCGCCGGAGATTCTATTTTCGAACCATACAAGAAAGAGGAACCTCCAACAGAAGGCACCAAAATTGAGGAAGAACCTGCAGAAGTTAAATTCTATACCAGAGAATGTCCTCACTGTCAGGTTCAGTTTCATAGCCGAAAAGCCGAGGGAAAATGCTACAATTGCACCCTTGACGAAATTACCCACGGGAATCCTCCCGAGGAAGGTGACTTTAACTCTGCCGGCATTATATCCGGTACACTCACAGATGAAGAGTGGAAAAATCTTCAAGCCGATCTGGCTGCAGTTGAGCTGGGTAGATAGTTCTGCTCCCATTCTTCCATCCAAATGCTATTCTATCGGTGAGTTTTTGTGGATATAACTGTTTCGAATGTTCTCCATCTCGTGGAGCATTGTGACCTCATATTTATAAATAAATCTGTGGCGATATATGTTTGAATTGAAGTTGCTAAACAGTTTATAATCACCTTATGAAAGATGAATCATTAGTAATTACTGATTGGGATATGGATTATGCCGATCTCTCGCAGAGGGATGAGTATGAGGAACTTAAAGCCCAAATTACTGAAGTCTACGGTACACCAGAACGTGATTCAGTAGATTGGCAAGCGTGTCTTGATGCCACGCTACTTGCCGTTTACCGTTCAGAAGTATCTCGTTGTCAAAGTCATGTTGTATCACCACCTGGATCAGAGACGGAAGAAGTCAGGCCGGCTGTTTTGGAGTCACATCTTCGCATCGCTGAACAAAGATTAGCGATACACCTGGATCGTGTTGATCAAAGATGCTTGCAACCAGAATATGATACCGCTTTCGAACTTGCTGGCAAAAAATTAGACAAAGTATCCGAAGGTAATCCATACGCTGATATGTTTGTTCTTGCTCACTTAGGTGCTGGGTCGGTTCAGTTGGTAAGATAATCTAGAATTTGGAGAGCAGTAATTTTTCGAATGTTCTTCGTTCCGTAGAGCATTAAGTAACACCAAAAATTCTAAAATCATTCCACTCCTCGAGCCAGCAAAATATTTCCGAAGAATACGTACATTAACTCATGACACATAGTTTAGTAGAAGTGTTGTTCACTGCTATAATCATCCTATGAACATAACCGCCGACACCAAAGTCATTGCTCGTCTTCATACCAAACCCAGTCCCAGAGGTCTTAATATCTATAATCCATTCTTTCAAGAATCTAATCTCAATGCTGTCTATCTACTCTTTTTTAACCCTGACCCGGCTCCTCTTATTTCAGCCATGCGTGGGTTTAATATCGCCGGAGCCATCACAGCCGGATTTGAGTCGGATGACAGACTTCCATCTCTTTTGGATGAAGTCGATGACGTTTCTGCCTACACGGGTCGAGTCGGGTTCATCACTAATAATGGTGGGAAATTAATCGGATCATCACAAGGTGGTCAGGGATTACTAAGATCTATCCTCAAACATGGCCATATTGAAAATAAGAAACTTGTTATAGTCGGTTCTGGCAATATCGCCAAAGGATTGTTGTTTAACATAAAAAAACAGTTTCCTGATCCTCCCGAAGTAGTTCTAGTTAACCGCACAATTGAAAAGGCGCTATCCATTCAAAGAGATTTTTCATTTGTCACTTCCACCAAGTCAGTCACTGATCTGTCTACCGAAACTGGTGATATTTTAGTTAATGCTACTGATATTGGTGGCAGTCAAGCTGACGATGTTTACACCGAATCAATCGTTGGCAACTTTCAGACGATAGCCGATGTCACTTTTGAAACCGAGAACACTAATCTGGTTAATCTGGCTAAGAAATTGAATAAACAATTCTCAACCGGCTGGGATATGTTTGCTTATCAAGGCCAGGTTATTCTCGAAAGTATCTTTCATACAGGCATTGATATTGGTTCGCTCAGAAAGCATGTTGTAAGTGGATTATCAGAAGTTGTTTCTTAGTTTATGCCCGTGTAATTTAGGCATTCGATAGCTAATCAACATATGTCCGAGAATCCTCAGTCAATAGTCAGTCGAGAAAAACCACCAGTTGACCTATTGGCCGACGAAGTTGTCAGATTAAGAGAATCACTCGAAAGACGTGGCGAACAATTGGGTTTTTCCAACATCCTAGCTTTGTCTTATGTTGTCGAACTTTATTCTAGCGTTAATGGTCAACAATCCCTAGTGGAGTGGTTTCGTGACCCAAAATCTGACGAAGAAATTTTTACTCTTCAACAATCAGTGGACTTAGGACATGTACTCGAAAATGCCAATAGGTTATCGGCCATTCATGGGATAACTCCTCCTCCGTTATCTACCGATCTTACTGTTCCCCAAGATCAATTGGCTATTCCCAGGACACCCGCCCAAGTTGATCAAGAGATTCTCGATGCTACTGAAACCTTACCCGGTGAACGTCTAATTACCCTTTTTCGCTATGTTGATACCGTTGGTTGGAGAGATGACACCCAGTCCATGGAGCCAGATGAGATTAGATCATTTATGGATGAACCGTCTAATCAGGTAATCAATCACGCTCGAGGCTTACGATTTCCCGTGGCAAGTATTGAGGACGCTCGAGGCATTAGACATGAATCGTTATTTGCTCTTAGCCAGCTAATTACATATCCAAGATTTGTTTTGGATAGAACTGATGATGTTGTTTATTCCGGATTAGTCAATGAACCAAGACACCTTGACATCCTTCGTGAACACTTACTCCTCTCGGAAAGGGAGTCACTGGCTCGCTCTGTTCAAAGGGCTGACAAAGTTGTTGCTTTTACCTCCGCATCAGTTGGTAGTCAAGGTCTATGTAATTGGGGATTTTTTTGTATTGAAATGCAGGTCCCAGAGAGATTAATTCTCAATGTTCGAGACTTGTGTATTCAGGGCGATGAAGTTATGGGTGACAACGATGGAGTTGATCCGGACACACGACAGAGACTATCACTCTCAATTCATTCCTACCCACCTCCACTAGAAACTTATCAAAGTGTTGGCGGTATTCACCTAGACGAAATGGCTGTTCTTGGGGGTATTAGGCGAGAGTGGGTAAGGTCTGTCATCGACATTAGGGACCAATCAATTGTGTGGCAGAAATCGTCAGACAAGTAATTTTCTATCTACCCCTTGCTGTGTCGTTGTTCGTCCAAATATAATACGATTATAGCCTATAACATGATATAATCCCATTCATATTATGCCCGTAACTATTGAACAAGTTGGCCATGCTTGGGATGGTCTGACTGCCGAGGATCATGCTTATGGTCAAATTGTCGCCACTGGTATGGCCGCTATCCTTGAATCGCGTGGATATGGTCATGATGCCGGGCCAATTTGGCAAACCATTGGTGTCAGTCAGGAAGTTCAACTTAGACTTGACCCACAGGAGACATTTACTAGGGCAATTGAGTTAGTTATGTTGAATGATGGTGGCGATCCCGACTCTCAACAGTTTGTTCAATGGCTTCAGGGCAATGGCCTTCAACAACTTACCGATCCTCGATTGACGCCTTACCTTGAACCTTATCTTGCTACTTCTGACAGCACCCCGTTTGTTAATCGACTTCTAAGTTTTGTCAATCATCCCATTCCTTATGATCAAATATCTACCAAGCACGACCTTGGCTATTTTCCTCAATGTTACCTAACCTTTATTTCTGTCCTACTCGCTTCACGTCTTAGTGGTGCTGGCAACACCGAGTTGATTACTCGCCTTAGGGAAGCATCATCAGAATTACTCACTACTCCTGACTTTCAAAGAATTGTTGGTCTCTATGCTACTATTACCGACACTCGGCAATTTGCCGAACAATTATCAATCTCTACATTTAATGCCTAAAGATCGTTTATATGGCCTTCCCGTACGTACTAAGGTCGTCAAAATAACTCAAGGTTGGCACGGTCCGTTTAGTCATCAGGATCTCGGCGGTGGTCGAACAGATATGACCTTTGCTGTTGATTTTAGTGCCGAAGAAGATACCCCGGTTGTAGCCGCCAGAGCTGGTAAACCCAGAATTGTTGTCGATCATCACCAAAGCCACTACGAAGGTGATGACCCAAAAATAGGTTTAGCCGTTAACACCACCAATCTGGTGATTATCGAGCATCGAGATGGCACCGAAGTGGAATATACAGTCTATTCTCACCTTAAGCCAGGCAGTGTGCCAGAAAAAGTTAAAAACGGACAAATGGTTGATGAGGGAGAACAAATAGGTCTATCTGGAAAAAGTGGTTGGGTTCCTGTGCCCCATGTTCATTTCCAGGTTTTGTCTCGTAAATCTCCAGATCAAAGATTAAGAAGTCGCCCAGTACGTTTTAGGGGTTATAACGGTCCACTGGAAGACGATAAGATTAGAGGAAAATAACATCCTTATAACATTTCAAATGCTATAATTACCCATGACCATTGAAGCTACTAAACGCCAAATCGGTATATCTAGGGTCTTTGATGTCTTAGCCAAAGTCCATATTGAAAAACATTTACCAGGAGAGGTTCCGGTACTACGTCAACTACAGTGGGAAAACCCAGGGTCTGCCGATGCTAGATTGTTAAGTACAGTTATTACCTTAAGACAACAAGGCAAAATGCCCGATGCTCGCACTATGTGGGCTGATGCAGAGAGAATGTACGATCTGCCTGTCGATAGACAAGGAGATGCTTATCTTGCTTACCACCAGAGAGTATTTAGCGATCAATCAAAATAATAATTATGGCAAAAACTGAATTTGCATCTGAACTACGTCGATTAACTGAGAAACATGGACCAAAACTTGGCCTAAAGCCGAATGAAGTTGTTGGTGCGGTTATGGTTTGGCCGTCTAAAGCGGACATGCGACGATTTCAGGAAGGCATACCGGAAGAATTATTAGCCCTCAAGGAGCTTAAGGCCGTTCAAGAAACTGGACAAGTCGTTGCTGAATTAAACGCTGGCAATATCCCACTTACTCGAGAACAAATTCAAAGGCTATCGCCACGAAGAGGAGTTGGAATTCGTATTCTTTGGAGTCTAAGTACTGGCGAGGATACTGCCACAATAAATGAAGAATTGGATGGTGGTACTAGACGAGGTATCAGAACTCGAGTTCTCACTGATACAGAAAAACAATCAGTCGGTATTCTCGATGACGTTGTTACCGTCACTACCCTTCGATTACGTCCTGATAGTCCTATTCTTAGAAAAGTCAAACCAGCATCTTAAAAATTTCATCCACACAATGACTGAAAAAACCCAATGGTTATTTGATAGAAGTAAATTAATGCGTGGTGCATCTCCAGTTACTCTAGAGGTCGAACTTACCCCCCAGAACTGGCTTTGTTAGAAGAAATTCGGGCCCTCGAAGATAGTCCTGAAGTTGGCCACAGTGTTGCTTCGGGTTCTGGATATATGAGGCAGTATGAAACAGAAAAACGAGCCCCCTTTGGTTATCGTTTGACCAGACCAAGGGGAGAGGTTTTGGCTGACGCCAGAGCCAGTCGTGATTATCTTCGTCAAAATCTCGCGGGAATTGATAGACAGTCATCTGAATGTTCTACTCAAGTTAGGGGAATCATCTCCAGACTAAACAAAGTGCTTGGCGAGGAAGAAGATAAATAATCCGTCACCCACTTCCTCATACCTGTACTATTCATTCGGGGGAGCCCAGTATAATATACTCATGAAACGTGTCATCTCTGCCGGTGGAATAATCACCAAAATAGAAAACGATCAGCTCAAGATTTGTCTTGTCCGATTAAGACCTCCAATGAAGGGTTATGTTTTTCCCAAAGGTCATGTTGAATTGGGTGAAACTTATGAACAAACTGCCCTCCGAGAGGTGGCCGAAGAAACCGGATTGTCTAATTTAACTATCAAACAGAAGTTGGGCGTTGTTCAAAGACAATCAACTGAAAACGACGGCACTCAAGTGACTAAGAATATTCATCTTTATTTGATGACTACCGATAGTTTTCAGCATAACCAATCAGACGAAAGATATGAATGGTTTACTATTGACGAGGCTCTCAAAGCTCTTAATTTTATTGAAGAAAAAGAGTTCTTATTCAAAAACAGAGATCAAATTTGCGACTCCGATCAGCTCTAAATCTCCACCACTCCCCGAGCACCAAAAATCCCCTCCATCACGGAGGAGATTTTAGTTTTTGTAAACAGAACTTTACTGGCTGTTGTTCATTCCACAACCTCTACCACTCCCATTTCCTCGCCCCATTCCATATTTGGCTCTAAAAGCATTCAATAGGGTAGGGTCACCTTTTTGAGCCGTCAGTTGAGCTGTCGCAAACTCTTTGAAGTTAGATTCGTTGACGAATCGAGTGGCACCACGTCCGGCCATATTGGCGACCCAGGCTTTGTAATCACCTTTTTGAAAGGCAGTCACGTTGACAGTGTGTCTGGCTTCTGTGTAATTAGGGCCACGAACTGTGGCATCACCACGATAAGCAAGAACCGGGGCAAATGATTTAACAGCTACTAAGCCCAGTGCTATCGCGGCGATACCAAGAGCAATTTGAGTTTTCATATAAATTGATTTGAATTATTAATATGACTTGCGCAGTCTATTAGTAATACAAACCAGGCCCTAGTTTTCTTTCATCATGTTTTGCCCCATGCCATTCCATGGTCTAACTTCATCTATAGAAAAACTGTTTGACCCAGTTTGGGTGCCGATTAGTTTTATCTCTTCACCAACCACCACCTGAACTCTACCTCTGATTAATGGATTTTGGCCACTAATATTCCATACTTTATTGTTAAAATCCTTGATCTGAAAATTATTTGGACCAGTGATATTAATAATTTCACCAGACAAATAACCTTGTTCTGGATTGTTCCATACCATCATTCTCATTGGTACCACTTGACGATACAAGGAGGACCGCAATTCTAGACTTCGATCCACTCTACTCGCGATACCAAGCTTAAAAATGGCTCCACCAATAATTAATCCAACAATCATGATAAAAGTAATTACTTGCCACTTTTGGAAACGATAAGCCCTTTTCGTTTTTTCAAAAAATAGAAAAGATAATCCCAAAAATAATATGGCAATAAATAGCCACGGGTATGGCGTAATAATATTATCTGCCAGACCAAACCACGACACTCCTGTCCCTAAAACCAATAATCCTAGGCTAACAATAAAACCCAGCCACAAGCTCCATTTCTTCATCACAAACTCCCACCTGGGAATCGGCCTCAATTGTTGTTGGTTGATAAGCTTTAGTGATTTATCGCTAATATTTGTTTTCCTTTTCATAGATTTCCTTAAATTGTATTTTTGCCCGGGAGAGTAGTGTCGCCACTGTTCCCATTGGCTTTTGTAAAATATCGCTAATTTCTGAATAGTCTTTATCTTCAAAGAATTTCAAGACAATAACCTCTTTATAATCTGGTTTTAATTTCTCTATTATTGCTTTGACGTAATCGTTAAAATGTTTCGTTATCGTTTCCTTTTCAATATTGGTATCGGCTACCAACCAATCGACAAACTCATTATCATTTTCGATATCAATTTTCACCGACTGCTTATTCTTCTTCATAAAATTCACCGCTTGGTTGTGAACTATTCGATACAGCCAGCTGCTAAATTTCAAATTACAGTCACAATCATTTAGGTGTTGGTAAGCTTTAATAAATGATTCTTGGACAATATCAGCAATGTCATCATCCTTCAAATACGTAAATCTACGGACATAGTTCGCCAGTTTCTCTTCATATCTTCTCATTAGGCAATAAAAATACCGACTGTCGTCTATTGACAACACCACTAATTCCTTATCTTCTAAACCGTAGCATTGTTCATCAATCATGGCTTATATATAGTATATATACAGTTAGCCCAATGATTTTCTTTCACTCAAATCATTTATCTCTAACTTGCCGGGTGTAATATAATCACTCCATACCAATAATTATGTTATTTTAAAGCCAAAATATGAAAATCCAAGTTTTGGGCTCTGGTTGCCCCACCTGTAAGAGGCTTTATGAATTGACTCAAACTGCCGTTAAAGAACTGAATGTTGATGCTGAAGTTGAATATTCCACCGACATTTCAAAAATCATTGAACTTGGTGTTATGGAATCACCAGTTATGACCATTGACGGCAAAATAGCTCTTCTTGGTTCTGCCAGTTTAGAAAAAATCAAAGACATTATTACCAAAAAACCTACTTGCACCTGTGGAGGTAAATGTTAATGGATATCTTTTACCCCGTTCAAATACTAGCCGATTCGATTGTCAGTAGAGAAACTTATTTTGGGTCAGCCTTAAATTTCTTTATCTACGACACCATTAAAATCGGGATTCTTCTGGTCTTTATCAATTACTTAATGGCTATTACCCGCTATTACTTTCCCACGAATAAAGTTAGGGATATGCTTACCAAAAGACGCTGGTATGGCCTTGATTATCTTTTTGCCGCTTTCCTTGGAGTCGTTACCCCATTTTGTTCCTGTTCCTCAATTCCTCTTTTTATCGGTTTTGTCAGTGCCGGAATACCTCTGGGAGTTACTTTTGCTTTCCTAATTGCTTCACCTCTTGTCAATGAATCTTCACTGATTCTTTTTCCGGCTCTATTTGGACTCAAAACGACCATTATTTACAACCTTGTCGGAGTCATCGTGGCCGTAATCGGGGGCATGATTATTCAGAGACTACATTTGGAAAAATACGTTAATCAGCAACTCTTAAAATTCAAATCACGTACCGACGTCGAAGCCGAAAGCGGTGGACAGAAAATAGAATTAAAAAAGTTCTTAAGCTACTGGTGGGCCGATGGCATCAAAATCACCAAAAGCATTTTTCCTTATGTTGTTTTAGGTGTTGCTATTGGAGCCATCATTCATGGATTTATACCTGCAACTTTAATTGAAAAATATCTAAGCTTTAAAGCCTGGTGGGTAGTACCAGTAGCAACATTACTAGGCGTTCCACTATACGCCAATTCAGTTTCAGTTATTCCGGTAGTGGAGGTCCTAATTGGAAAGGGGATACCTATGGGAACGGCACTGGCCTTTATGACCGCCACTGTTACTCTATCTATTCCCGAAGCTTTGATTCTCAAACAAGCCATGAAGTGGCAATTACTAGCCATCTTTTTTGGCATTACCATTCTCGGCATCATGTTGATCGGTTATTTGTTCAATTTTATATCGTGAGTAAGTTTTATATTTTTGGCCCAATCGCATTTGCTATTGTCCTCGGCCTAACTATCTTCCAACCGTTTAGATCAACCAAAAAAGTCATTTTATCAGCCAAAGACCAACCACCAACTCCGATCCAGACAATTTCGACAACCCTACCTTCCGGTTCTGAAAAGATGGAGATCTTACACTTTCATGCTACCCGACAATGCACTTCCTGTATCAACATCGGTAAATTTACTAAAGCCACCATCGAGGACAAGTTTCCCGAGGAATACAGATCCGGCAAAATTGTTTTCCGGGAAATCAACATAGACTTACCTGAAAACTATAAAATTGCCAACGATTATAAAGTCAGCGGATCAGCCCTTTACCTAAATGCCGTGAAAGATGGAACAGAAAATCATGAAGAAGATACAACCGTTTGGCGATTAGTTACCCACGAAATCCAGCTCAAAAATTACTTTGAGGCCAGGTTGAGGGCATTACTCTAAATGGACTGGATAAATTATTTGATTGATAGCTACAACATCCCGCTGTTATCTGCCTTTTTGATTGGGGTAATGACCTCAATTAGTCCTTGTCCGCTGGCCACTAACATTACTGCCATCGCTTATATCTCCAAAGATATTAAGACAGTCAAAAATACTTTGCTAAATGGTCTCTTTTACACCTTGGGTAGAGGAATCAGTTATACACTACTCGCCACCTTCATTTATTTCGGTCTTTCATCTTTTAAGGTTTCTTCTGTTTTTCAAGGTTGGGGAGATAAGGTCTTGGGTCCGGTTTTAATCACCATCGGTTTAGTTATGGCCGATATTACCAAAATCAATTTTAAAACCAATAATTCAAAGATTGAAAATATTAAGTTATGGTTAGCCAAAAAAGGTTATATTGGCTCACTTCTCCTTGGAACGCTTTTTGCCATCGCCTTTTGTCCGTACAGTGGTGTTTTATTTTTTGGCGTTTTAATTCCTATGGTTTTGAAATCACCAGAAAGTCTTTTGTTGCCCCCAATGTTTGCTCTTGGTACTGGTTTGCCCGTAATAGTCTTTTCCTTTCTCATCGCTTTTAGTGTCAACAAAGTCAGTCAGGTATTCCTGAAAGTTTCAAAGGTGGAGGAAGTCATTCGAAAAATCACCGCCTCGGTTTTTGTTGTTGTGGGAATATACTACCTGAAGAATTTGTTACCTTAGATTCCGTAAGCTATCTTTTTAATTTCGTCCAAGGTAAAGAGATTAGCAACTTACGGCTTTCTTGCCAGTACCACCAGGTGATGTTCGCCACCAGACCCATCAACTTCTGCCATGATAATTTCAAAACCCGCCATTTTTATTAGTTCAAGATTTTTGTCTTTCCCATAATGACTCCAGTGCATTGTTACTCCATAGAACTCTTCAGAACCTTCCCAATCTTCTGATCCCAAAGTTGCCAAAAACATCCCACTTCTCCTAAGAAACCCAAAAATTTTTTTAAAGATTTCTAAGTGTTCTTTCCTTGGAATATGAAATATGGCATAAAAAGATACCACTGCATCAAAAAAACCCGGCGGGAAAAAAGTTTTTGACATATCCTCAACGAGGTAAACCGCTTGTGGCACATTTATCTTAGCCAATTCAATTTGTTTTTCTGAAATGTCAACACCGGTCACTCGATGTCCTTTCGAAATCAAGTATTCATCTATTGGAACTCCCGCCCCACAGCCCACATCCAAAATTCTCGACCCTTGTTTTAGGTACTTATTCAATTCATCCAAATATTTTTTATTTTTAAAAACATCTCTACCCAAACCATAACTATTGGCACATCGGTTATACCCATCCTTAACCAACAGCCTCATATTTTTCATGACTAATTATATCCTTCTATCACCTTCTAGTTTCCTTCAGGATAAAGTCATTGTCTATAAAATCAAAATCCTATTGGGTATTATTTACTTAATGGGTGTTATCAAAACACTTGCTAAGTCTTTGTCTATTGCCCTGTTAATTTTGATCCTCACCTCGCCAGTATGGATCAAAACCATTCCAACCAAAAATATTTCTTTCCTAATTGGTAGATCGTCAGTGATCGATAATTTACTTTGTCATTTTTCCAATAAAGTTAGTGGAAAAGCGCTGGATTCACTTGTTACCTCTGGTAGCTTGATCACTATGAATCGTTGTTTTAAGCCGGAGGATTTGGTTGTCGGGACTCTGATAATATTCCACGACAATTCCGCTCCGCGTTTTGGTATTATCCGTCACCTAATTCCACTTGATCCAATTGTTTACAAAGTATCGGACGAAAAAGCCCCCGAATTGCTCCATGATGTGGTTAAAGAAGAAATAATCGGTATTACCAACAATATCGATATCAGTCAGTCAAAATATCAAGCCAAAAATCGAGTCGAATCTTTTATTCTTGACTCTACAGAGTTTTTGAAAGATTTATATTTAGCCAAAATACCCCGGAGCATGGGTCTGGAAATGGCCACTGTCGGAAAAACAAATAATTTCAATAATCAGCAGGACAAATTTTGCATTGTAATTTTTCCCAGGAAAAAACTGACCGGAGTTAATAGTGAAATTATCAACCAGCAAACAAAAAGTATTATTTCCTTGGGAAAAGATATTGTTTTTGATACCGCTCCGTCACCAAACATCAATTGCTCAGAATTTGGCTCCGGCCAGGGAATGCTCAATTTATCTCCGGGCAATTACCAGTATCGTTTTCTAGTCAATCATCAAGTGCTGTTCACCATTCCTTTTGAAATACAATAGTTTCCCGTCTTGTTGCTGAGTTGGTGTTCGACATGCTTGACATAATGTAATGTATAACATACATTATTCTTGTATGAACAGAAAACAATATAAACAACTTCGGATAATTATTGCTTTCTTTGTCGGTATTATTGTTTCCCTTGCTCTTGTTCGTGACAGTTATCTTTTAGCCACCGCCGGCGTTCTTACTGGTGTTGTTTTTATGCTGTTAGTCCGTTCTCGGGCTAACATTAGAACTGACGAACGGGAACTAGTAGTTCAGGAAAAGGCCGCTCGGTCGACTTACGCTATTTTTACTCCCACTATTGGTATTGCTGCCTTTTTGTTACTACTTCCTTCTCGGGGCGGTCTTTCTGTTTTTAGTCGGGGGGAGTGGCTTTATCTTGAATCTTTGGGTATGGTCTTTGCCTATCTATCTTTATTCCTCATCACTGTATATGCCATTTCCTATCATTTTTTCAACCAAAAATTTGGCGGTGATAGCGATGAAAAATAAGCTTAGGGTTTTTCGAGCAATGCATGATCTAACTCAAGAACAATTAGCCGACAAAATTGGCATTAGCCGCCAAACTGTCATCGCTATTGAGGCCGACAAATACCTGCCATCTCTGGGTCTGGCTTTTAAAATTGCTCAATTTTTTAAAGTCAAGATTGAGGATATTTTTATCAATCAATAGGAGGTTTTACTATGAACTTCAAAATCCTTAAACAAAACTTATTTTATTTTGTTGCCGTTAGTTTTAGTATCTTTTTGCTTTTTTTCTTCATCACCAGCGTTTGGATTGGTCATGAGGCCAAAAGATTATGTCAGGAGGCCAAGTGGGAATATGGTAAAACCGATTGTACCGAAGCTCTCATGGCCACGCTCGAAGATAAAAATCAGGGCTACAGGACCAGAAATCACGCCATTTGGGCTCTTGGTCAGTTTGGCGACAGTCGAGCCCTATTAACTCTTCAAAAATATTACACCGGTAATATTCCCAACCGAGAACCTCTAGACGACACTATTAGTCAGTACGAACTCAAAAAGGCCATCAATCTCACCAATGGTGGTGTCAACATTGCCGCTTGGGCCTGGCGATGGGGAGTCAAATAATCCTCTTTCAATTCCTGTTGCCCTCGCAAACTAATCTATCTTATTGTTTATCAGGAGTACTCCTCCTATACCCAAGCCAACCAGGGCAACCGAATACACAACAATCGACAATATCACCAGCAACCATGGCCACCCAGATGGATCAACCTTGCCTGACGCGAGTCCAGATAGAACAGCATATACTTGTCCAAGAATTAGTGACCCCAATGCCGCAGTAAAACATGAATTAATCAGTTTTTGATACCGCCGACACTTTTTTGCTCCGACAATCAGTAATATCCCGCCCAGCAATGCCATTGGGAAAAGTTCAGCTGGTAGTAGGTAGTCAAACAGGAGTCGTTGGTCAATAATAAATCTTGTCGCCGCAAAAATAACTGGGAACAAAATTGGTAGCCAGCAAAAAATTGTCCCAAGGATTATTAAAATTCTTATAAAGGTATTTGTCATTCTCACCTATTAATGATATATCACTAATAAAGTCAATTATGAGCACGCCCGTGTTCACCCCGCCATTTGGTCACCTACAAATTGATATGTTTTGATGAACGATAAAGTTGCAAAATACATCCAAAAACAGCCACCTCTTCAAGCAGAAATATGCCGCCACTTAAGGCAGATGATTTTAGTCAATTTCCCCAAAATCAAAGAAACCGTTATGTCAGAAGGTTTGTGGTATGAAGGGAAGTTTTATATAATTTCATTTGTTGACCATGTAAATCTGGGTGTAGGAATAAATGGACTAAACACAGAAGAATTGAAACAACTCGCAGGCAAAGGAAAGTTTATGAGGCATATTAAATTATTTTCCCCTGAAGATGTCAATCAAGAAAAATTGCTTCCACTGATGCGGTTGGTTTATAAAAAAACCAAATGTACCTGTCAAATTAGTTGGAAAGATTAAAACCCCCTGACTTTTTTCAGCATATATCCCAATCCGCCAACCAGCAGTACCCCCCCCAAGAGAATAGTGTAGATTTTTGAACCCAAATATCCAGATCTGTTAATTTTATTATCTTTATCTATAGTTATTTGTTTACCACCAAGAATCGTTTCTTTCACGTTTTTAGAAGTAATCAAAACCTCTCCTTCCTCCGCCGCCGCATTAAATTTTCCCTCCCCGTTTACTAGTCTAAATTTGGTGTGGATATTTTGGATTACAAAATATTCATCCTCCGGTAACTGGTGGTGAATAAATTTGCTTAATTTCTCCTCAAACAAACCCGACCAGTATCGATCAAATTTGATGGCGTAAACCGTCGCTGGGGAATCAAAATTAGCCGTCATCTGACCTTTGATCAACACTGGGTCGTGATTTGAATCAACGGCGAATAAGCTGTCTTTGGTGATCGATAGTATCCCAAGTGAACTGTTAGTAAAAGGTTTAACTATATTAAATTTAATACTTACATCTGCCCTATAAATCGTCCCCGGGTCGAGGCTGGCATATCTTTTGTTATAAACCGGAGTAAACTGTCCCCGTGAGTAAATTGAAATGCCATTTATCCAATCTGGCACTGGTGTTGGCGTATTTTTGCCAAGATTGTATTCCGATGCATATTCTCCTATTTGGTAGAACTCTACTTGGTTTAACTTAATTTGAGCAAAGTACATTCCCTTATCGTTGGCAAACACAAATCGAACATTTTTGTAAGGAAAACTTGGTGTTTTCTCCACCCCGCCACTATCAAATACTTTCAACCCCAGCATCTTGTCACTCCCATCGCCTACTGTTGTCATGGCATACGTTCCACCATTGCTAATCGCCACACTTTTAAAATCATTGTCACTCTCCAGTTCCTTACTCCAACTTGATTGGCCAAAATAATAAAGCTTCTTGTGGGTTCGAACAACCACCGTACTATCATTGCTACTTGAATCGTACTTGGTTGCCGCTGTGTGCTCCGAAATATTTCCAATCGTTCGCACTTGTTGACCAGATATTGTTTTTTCACACAAATTACCACCGCAGTCATCAATATAATTATTGTTTCGCAAAAAATAATCCCCACAATTAGCTGCATTCCGCTCAAAATTATCATCACCCTTCCCTTTCGTTTCATGTTGGGTGTATTTGTGCAATCCCTTGTCCAAGAGTAGGTAAGGACAAACATAAAACCCATCCGGGGACACTTCCATCGATATCGCGTTCTTTTTATCCAAGGTGGTTGTTCCCAGCTCATTACCACTGGCATTAAATACCTTCACAATTCCCTCATGGTCGGTTGCCCCCATGCCAGGATTGACGTACAATCCCACCGTTTCGCCATTATATGATGTATCAAGTCCGACATAACGCATTTGCTCCACCGAATAGGGGACGGGTACAATGTTTATTTGATTCCCGGATACAAAATCAAGGAAATGTAAATCTCTGGTTTTTGATTTGTTGTCACCCACGCTGACCACCAACAACTGACCATTTTTGCTTCCCACCATATTTCCAATTAGTCTTTCCCCAGTCCCCAAGTTTTTCTTCCACAAAAGTTTTGGAGTGACCAAATGTAGTCCATTATCATCAAGTCTCCCTCCTATTTTTTCTAACACAAATTCCAAATTGTTATTCTCCGGTACTGCGTTAACATCTTGTCTAATGGTTTTATAACCCGGAGCCGATACTACAAACTGATATCTCCCCGGTTGCAATTCTGGCATTGGCCCACTGCCATTAATATCCACCTCCTTTCTAAAGTCTGTGTTAACTGCTAAGACGTGACCATTAACCAGGTTTCCGGCCGTATCCTTAATTGTTACTCTAAACAATACATCTTGATCTTTGAGGACAAAATTAACCGAGTTAAACAATAAGTATCCCTCCTTACAGGCCTTAAATTCATCACCAAACTTAAATTCAATTTGCCTAGTATCCGCCTTCGAGTATTCACTGTGGGTTGCCTTAATTATCTGTTTTCCCAACCTGTTTATCCCCTTTAGGTGAAAATAGCCAATATCACTGCTTTGAGTTTCTTGTCCACTGTCCGCCTTAATCGTCGCCATTTTGACTCGTTTCCCCAAAATATCATCAACTCGGCCATTAACCGACCCCAAGTAAATTGGTAACCAAAAAGATCTTTGGCTTTGATTGCCCTCCTGGTCACCTACCACCAAGGTATATTCTTTAAGTTTGCCGCAATATAGGTTGGGGTCAGTTGATGGGTTAACTACCACTGTTGTTTCAAAATCTTTATAATTTTTTCCCAAAATATTTCCCTCTGTCTGATAGACTGGTGCTTTATCTTCAGTGTATTTCCCGTCATATATCTTAACCTTGGCCACGCCACTTTCCTCGCCGGTGTTCTTCACCTGGAAATTAACCAAGAAAGAGTCTAAAGTATCCTCCACTATTTTTTTGGTCAAAGTTGTTACTTCATATCTGGCCGGTGCTGGCCGTAGATCAATTTCCAACACAAACGTGTTGTTGTTTTCATATACTTCAGGAATTACCTGGCTTGGATCAACTTTAAAAGTGATTCGATTAAGTTCCCCTGGAATCGGATTGTAGGACACCGCTTTTATCCAATAATTAGGAACATTATAATTTTTTGAATCAGAGTGCAAATCCAAGCTTGACACCACCCAGCTTTTAAAGTTATGCAAATATTGGCCATTTAGTGATTCCTCAATCAAAAAATCTCCTACCGAATCTGAAAAACTTTTTGGTGGACCGTTCCTGGCTCCCACGTAAATCAAATGCTCAACCTTTTCCTTAAACAACTGCTGTTCGTTTGACATCATTCCATCTCGGTTGGGGGTATGGCCGGAAGATGCTTCCACCTCAATATTCCAAGCATAGCCCATGCCATTGTTCACCAACTTAAAATAAAGTTGTTTGGTTTTTTCATCATAGTACACCCCATGAAAACTACTTTCTCGATGACCCACCGACAAATCGGGTGCGTAAACATACTGATCCACTCCACAAGTTTGTTTGCAATCATTCTGATTGGGGACGATACAGCTCTCAATTAGTGGTTTACATACAAACATCGCCTTAAATGGCACGTCAATGTTATCGCCACTTTTAACCACGTCATATACTGATTTCAGAAAACTTATCGTCTTGACAATGGTATTTCCTTTTTCCTCGGTACAATTATCAGCAAAAACATCATAGCAATAAGTTCCCTGCCACACAAACCGATAAGCCAAGCACTGGGAATAACAAGTTCCCTCACTTTGTTGATAGGCCCAACTTGTCCCCCGGAAAACAAAAACAAACACCAATCCAAATAGAACAAAATACTTTTTCATCTTCTCTCTTCAACTCGAATTATAATCGAAGCCTAACCTTTTGTATAATTCATCAATGTGGACTTGTCCCGTCTGCCGTCGGCTCTTTGAAAAAGCCAAAGAATCCTATCACCTAAAAGACAATTCATAATTTCTTAAAAAAGAATCGGCCATTTTCTTGTATCATTAATCTAACCGATGAGAAAGTTATCAGTTCTATTTTTACCCCTACTGTATTTTCTTTGTTCAAAGTTTACTTTTGCCCAAAGTATTTCCAATATCAATATTGGTCCTAGCCTCGATATTGCCCGCTTCGACAGTTATACCATTACTGCCGATGTTGCTGGATATTCTACTACCGATCCGGTTACTGTTCGCCTCACTCCGATCAATGGTGACGATATCGAGAATTGGAATTTTACTGCTGCCGGCATCGGTTTAACCCGAGACTTAACCTTTGATATGACCTATGTTTCCGGCACAACGTGGCAAAAAACCAACATCCGTCCAGATTATATCTATCCGGAAATATATTTTGCTAATTCAACCATTACCTGGAACAATACCCCCTCCAATATTTCAGTCCGGCGCAACAACTATAGTCTTTTTCATGTATCACACGGTTTTTCCTCTGTTGCCGATATGAATTTTTGGATCGAGATTAACGCCGATGCCGTCGCTGCCAACTCAGCCGATTTGCAGGTGTATTTAGTCAAGAAAGGCAAAACTGTTTCCTATTTCAATTCTGACTGGCGACTAGGAGTTGGTAGTTCAGAGGTTGAATTGGTGGGAACAGTTAATCGCTTGGCCGACTTTAACCATACTCATAACGCCAATTCATCCCACCACCTCATTACTCTCACCGCCAATACAGATGGTACTTTTGGTACCAACCACCTTGATATTTCTGAAGATTTCTGGCTCATTCTATACAATAACTCACCCAATGTTGCCCGGGGGTGGAACCTTCGTTACCACAATTCTTCTCTTTGCACTTACCCTGATCGGTGGTATCTTGGTAATCAAACTGGCTGGACTACCACCGTCCAAGCTGGGTGTCCAGATGTTCATTTTCATCTAGCCAGAAGAGATGCCCAGGTTATGGATGGAGTTGGTGTTAATATTTCCGCCGGTTCTACCTCTGCTAGTCAAAGTTTTTACTACGGCCAACTTCCCAATTTAGCTCCAGTTCCTGGTCGTTTTACCCATCCAGTTGGCGGAGCTCACTCGGGAAATTTAGACATTACCTGGTCCTCGGCCTCCGATCCCAACGATGATGTTCTAACTTACAAAATATATCTGCTCAATGGCGGCGGAACTGAAGTTCAAACTTTATCTTCGGGAACCACTGCCACCACTATCAGCCTAGACACCACCGGAATTACCAATGGGGAATACGGTCTAAAAGGTGAGGTCTGCGATCAGGCACCCTTGTGTGTTTCATTTAACTCTAGTATCAATTTTTTTGTCAACAACGCTCAGGCCGAATTTTACACTGTTTCTTCAGCTAACTTAGCCTCAAGTAATTCAACACCCACCACCGCCCAAGAAGGGGATACTGTCACTTTAACTTTTACACTAAGCGGCCAGGTGTCTACCCCTGACGTAACTTTCTATTCTGCTGGTTACCCAATAACTAATCCAATTACCACAACTAATACCTCCGGCAACACCTGGACAGCTTCTTTTGAAGCTGATACCAGCGACACCAATGGTGAAGTTTCCTTTGTGATTAGATCCTCCCAACTCGACGCCGAATATTATCAGACCACCGACAGTTCTTTTGTCACTATCGATAATCCAGTTCCTACCGCTACCCCTACTGCCACCCCGACTCCGATCTTGACACCTACTTCTACTCCAACTCCAACCTCAACTCCGACCTTGACACCTACTTCTACTCCAACTCCAACCACCACTCCCTCCCAGAGTCCTACTTCTACTCCCACTTTCACTCCAACTCCAACCTCAACTCCGACCCCCACCCCAACCTCTTCTCCCTCCTCCTCAGCTACAGCCTCCTCCACCTCGTCTGTTGCCCTACCACCTTCGTGCTCTGACCTAAAACCTGCTACCAACCCTGATTTATTTCAAATTGTTGCCACCTCCAACCGGGCAATCTTATATTATTTGCCTATTTCAGGCAAAAATACTTCTTACTACCTTGCTTACGGTCACCAATCGGGTAAACCACAATATGGTGCCATGATCAATTCCAGCCATTCTTCTGGCGTCCTGTCCTTTACTGTCAATTATCTTAAGCCAAACACTGTCTATTTTTTCAGAATCAGAGGTCAAAATGGTTGCGCCCCCGGTGACTGGAGCAATGAACTTAAAGTTAAAACACCACCACGAGGCAAAACCACCACTTTTTATAAGTACTTAAAATTTAATCCCTCACCTTTAAAAACCAAAAGCAGTTTTAAAAATACATTTCCCCTCATTTCTCCAACCCCAACCTCCCCGCCTTCCGTTCATCCTACTTCGTCGCCTCAAATCAAAAAATGTTTCTTATTTTGGTGTAGATAACTATGTCTTTATTCATTTTTTTAGCTATTTTACCCTTTTCCCTTTTTTGTCTCCTTCTTCTTTTTCGTCCTAGCACCTCACTTTTAAAAATTTCTCTAATCACCTTAGTTGTCACCGTTTTTATCGCCATCACTTTTTGGCACAGCCCTTTTGACATCATCTCTTTTTCGGCCACTCGAGGTTTTTTAATCTCACTTGATATCCTGGCCATTATTTTCGGAGCGATCTTATTTTTGGAAATCCTAAAAAAAATCAAAATTACCGACAACCTAGCTTTCCGCCTCGATGCTTTTTCGCCTGATCTGCGGGTTCAAGTTATCATCTTGGCCTGGTTTCTTGAAATCTTTTTAGAAGGTATTGCTGGTTTTGGTACCCCATCCACCGTCGTCGCCCCAATGCTGGTCGCTTTGGGCTTATCCCCGTTTAAAGCCGTTGTTATTGCTTTGTTGGGTAACAGTGTTTCCGTTCCTTTTGGCGCCGTTGGTACTCCTCTTCGTCTTGGTCTTTCTGGTGTCAACTTACCACCAGCCTCCCTGGCTCCACTAACTGCTATTTACGGTTTTGTCGGCCTACTTATTCCCGCTTTTATGGCTTGGATTTTAGTTTCGTCAACCGACAGAAAGTTTATTTTATTTCGTCAGACCCTTCCTTTCGCTCTTTGGTCAGGTATCGCTTTTATCATTCCCGCTTATTTGGTTTCATTCTTTGGCGTCGAATTCCCCTCCATTATAGGGCCAATTATTGGTCTAGTCTTGGTTGCCACCACCACTAAAGCCGGCCTTTTTTCTCTTGGTTCGGTGTATCGTCTGTCCCCCCGCAGTCTTAGACCCTCAACACTATTATCTTTTCAAAAAACTGTTTTTCCATATCTTCTTTTCATTATGCTTCTTATAATCGCTAAATTCTTATTGGGTACTATTTCAGTCCCAGTCCCGTCACTGTCTTATTCAATTAATATTTTTAATCCTGGTCTGGTCTTTATTCTCACTTCTATTATCATCGCCGTTTTTTCTAAAATTTCAGTCTCCGATTTAATAATTATTGGTCGTCACGCCGCCAACAAAACCCTCGAGCCATTTTTGGTTGTCGCCATCATGTCAATCATTGTTCAGCTTATGAATTATTCGAGCAACAACAGTTTTCCCCTTCCATCAATCACCCAAACCATATCAACAGTTTTTGAGACACAGTTGTTGCCAATTGTTGCTCCGTTTGTTGGTGCTTTAGGAAGTTTCATTACCGGTTCGGCTACTGTCTCCGGTCTGATGTTTGCTCCATCTCTTTATTCATCAAGCTCTAATCTTGGCCTGTCTTCCCCCAAAATACTCTCCCTTGCTATGGCCGGAGCCGGCATTGGCAATATGATTGCTCTTTCTGATGTCCTGGCTGCCAAAACTGTGGCTGACTCCCACACTTCTCTTCGTCAAATCATTTTGCAGATTTTGCCCTATTGCCTAATTTGTCTTGCTCTCATCTCTTTTATGGGTCTTGTTTAAGTCATCTGTTGAAGAAAATGAAGAACAATATCGAGCGCAGGGACAATACTACAGATTGAAATTTTGGTAATGGTTTAAGTGGCAATGACCACCGATCATAAATATCTTGTAAGCTATTAGCAATCAACCGACCGCTACCCCCGCAAATATTAGTCGCTTCTAATGGCATTGAAAATTTGATTTTAAGTTTTGGTAGAATTTTCCCTAGTAGGGGAATAATCCGAAAGAAATCCCAAGAAGATGTTCCACTAACGTACGCCATCACCACTTTAGTTTCTTTTGGATATTTTAAATTCTTGATTATATGACCCACCCCGGGCAAAAAGTCCCGGCCATTTATTGATCCACCAGCTGGGAAAATTCCTACCAATGCTCCCTCGTTAATTCTTCTTGTTACCAAAGCCATACTTTTAATATTTTTCCCATGAGCCACCTCTGGTGAATATTCAGGACTGAAATGCAATTTACCAAAAAGTCTTAGCCACAAGTTATTTTTGGACCTATCACCAATTCGGTGCCCAATATACACCGGAATCAAATGTTTATTAATTGCTGGCAGAATCGATAACAAACTATGCATTACTACCAGGAATACTTTTCGTCTCGGTGGAATGGCCGCCAATAGCATCAATACCTCTATTTGGGCCGGATGATTACAAATCAATAACACCCGTTCATCTTTTAATACTTTTTTGGTTGTCTCTGGTAACTCAATCTCTAGTCCCGACGAACAATCTTCAACCACTCGTTTTAAAGTTGTTGACAATCCCTTCGATTTTAGCTTTCGGTTAATCGGCCGAAGAATTCGTCGCAGGCCAATTGTAGTATAAAGTGATCTGGACACCTGCTTATTCTATCATTGCCAATCGTCTCAATTGATCCTCTCCTAAAATACGACTAAAATGTATTTAGGTGGACATCATTAAAATTCTTAAGAATCTAAAAGTTAAGGGTACTAATCAAGAAAGCCTATTAACTGGTTTGGGAGTTGAGCAAGTTGGGAAATCAATTTACCTTTTTTACCGATTGGACACCGACCATTCAAGTGCTATTAGACTTGCCAGAAGTACCGATGGGGTTGAGTTTAATCTTGTAAAAATCCTTCAAGAAGAAAAATATCTCCGAAGTACGATTAGTCTTTCAATCAAAAAAGCTATTCGTTCCAGGATAGAGTATTTTGACTGCGGCCCTATTGAATTCGAAGGAGTAGTCAAGGTCAATGGTGGCAACTTGGTGGTCTATCACCATCGTAATTGGCCCACTGGTTACCAAGTTGGGGTGGCTATTATTAAAAACAACAAAACTGTCTATCGGTCAGAATCACCCCTTTGGGAGTCCCCAACTAATTGGGACAATCAAGAAGTCAACTTTGTTGGCCTGGCCTATCTTGACGGCAGGGTGGTCGGCTATTGGCAGGTTGATGATCAAATTCAGGCAGTTTTTTATCCCAGTTTCAAGTTACGAAGTTCTTCAGTTGCCAAAAACATCAAAGTTGGTCTTAACCGAACTGACCAAAATCCAATTATCTCTCCCAATCCACAAAACAATTGGGAGTCATGCCAAACTTTTAACCCCGGAGTAATATTGCTTGATAACAAATTCCGTTTTCTTTATCGCGCCATTGGCGATGATGGTGTTTCTCGTTTAGGTTATGCCGTCTCCGACGATGGTTTTGATATTGGTGGCCGACTTCCTTACCCTGTTTATACTCACGAAGCCGATCAGTCATTACCTGCCACTTTTAATCTTTATCCTTCCGGTGGTAGTTGGGCTGGTGCCGAAGACCCTCGACTGGTTCGAGTCGGTAACGAAAATACTGTTTATATGACTTACACCGCTTGTAACCATGGTTTACGGGTCGGACTGACCTCGATTAGTGTCGATGACTTTATTAATGGCCGATGGAACTGGAAACCTCCAATTTGCATTTCCCCTCCTGGCCAAATCCACAAAAACTGGGTAATTTTCCCGGAAAAAATTCGGGGTCACTATGCTATCCTGCATGCCATCACCCCCAAAATTCACATTGAATATTTTGATGATTTAGATTTTAAAAGTGAAAAATATATTGAAAAGAGTATTGATCCTCAACTAATCCCACCTCAAAACAGCAGTTGGGATCGACGACTCCGCGGAGCCGGCTCCCCACCCATCAAAACAGACCATGGTTGGCTCATGTTTTATCATGCCATGAATTACAAGGTTGGAGTTATGTTGCTTGACTTAAACGACCCCACCAAAATTATTTGTCGTTCCAAAGCTCCGGTACTAGAATCAGCCGAATTTTACGAAAATAACGGCTTTAAGCCTGGTGTCGTCTATGTTTCCGGTGCTGTCATTCAGGATGGAAAAATTTACGTTTATTATGGCGGTGCCGATTCGTATGTTTGCGCCGCTTCAGCCGACTTGGACACATTTTTAAAACAATTAAGGTATTCCGAACCGCCCACTTTGGAACCGGCCAGGATTATTAAAATTATCTAGCTGTGATCAAGGTTCAAAGTTATATTTTCAATCCCATTATTTCCCCCAACAAAAAACGGGATTATGAAAATCAGGCAACATTTAATGGCAGTGTCATTGTTGATAATGGTCAATATTTTATGGTTTATCGCTGTCTTGGTAACAACCTCTCCACTATTGGTTTAGCTCAAAGTACCGATGGCTATAACTTTACCAAAAGACGACAAATTTTAAAACCCCAATATCCCTGGGAACAGTGCGGTTTGGAAGACCCAAGAATCACCAAAATCGGCCAAAAATTTTACATTTTTTATACCGCTATCAGTGACAATCCTCCTGGGCCCAATTCAATCAAGATTGCCGTCGCTGTCACTACAGATTTTGTTAATTTCGATAAACATCTCGTTACTCCGTTTAACGCCAAAGCCATGGCCTTGTTCCCCAAAAAAGTTAATGGAAAATATTTGGCCATATTAACTGCCAACACCGATCTTCCCCCATCCCATACCGCTCTGGCCTTTTTTGACTCCGAAGATGATATTTGGTCGGTTGACTATTGGCGCCAATGGTATTCCACCTTAGCGGCAAAGGAGATTGTTTTAAGACGCCTTAACCGCGACCACACCGAAATTGGTGCCGTTCCAATTGAGACTACTGATGGTTGGTTGTTAATTTATTCTTACAATGAGGATTATTTTAATGGCAGCTATGGTACTTTTGGTATTGAAGCTATACTTTTGGACAAAAATGATCCGCAAAAAATCGTCGGTCGGACCATCAGCCCATTAATGCTTCCCCAAGAAGATTATGAGCTAAACGGATTAATTCCCAATGTCATCTTTCCAACAGGTTCATTGGTCAAAAACGATGATCTTTATATTTACTACGGTGCCGCCGACAACTATTGTGCCCTGGCAACTACAAATCTTCAGGACTTATTGACCGAAATCAAGAAACACCCAAGCCCAGCCCCCAAACTTCAAAGATTTATTGGTAATCCAATAATCTCCCCTAGTAATGTTCTTAGTTGGCAATCAAAAGCTACTTTTAATCCCGCCGCTGTCTTAGTAAACCACGAAGTCCATCTTCTTTACCGAGCCATGGGGGCCGACAATACTTCAGTTTTTGGTTATGCCAAAAGTAACGACGGATTTACTTTTACAGACAAACTCTCTCAGCCTATTTATTCCCCTCGTGAATCTTTTGAAATGAAGAAAATGGAAAATTGTTTCAGCGGTTGTGAAGATCCACGAATCACCATAATAGGGGATTATCTCTATATTTGCTACACTGCCTATGACGGCCAAACTAATCCCAAAATCGCCCTTTCTTCTATTTCTGTCGCCGATTTTGTCAATCAAAAATGGAATTTTTCCAAACCAATTGTAATTTCTGATCCCAATTCTGACAACAAGGATGGATGTTTGTTTCCCGAACTCATCGATGGTAAATATGTCTTCCTCCATCGAGAAGGTGGTAAGGGTATCATGATTGACTACCTTGATGATTTAGATTTTGCTAATAATCGCCACCTAGAAGGTGAAATGTGTTTTGTGTTGGGTCAAAACCAGTGGGAAAACGCCAAAATGGGTATATCCGCTCCCCCCATCAAAACTTCTGCTGGTTGGTTGCTTCTTTATCATGGTGTCAGTAGAAACGATCAACAATACCGGCTTGGAGCTATGCTTTTGAAACTCGATGATCCCAAAACTATCCTTGGTAAAACCCGCTACCCTTTGTTGGAACCTGAAATGGACTACGAAAAATCTGGTGAAGTCAACAATGTCGTTTTCCCTTGTGGTGCCATTGCCCGAGGAGATGAAATTCTAGTTTATTATGGGGGTGGGGATAAAGTGGTTGGGGTTGCTCGGGGGAATGTCATCGAAATCATTGATTCGATGTTTAGCCAATTATCTTCCTAATTTCCTCAACTGTCTTTTTTGGTCGCTGCGCAAACACATTGTGTCCTGCCCCTTTTATGGTTACAAATTTAGTCACCATTGGGTTACTTCCTTTCTGAGCGTCAAATTCTCCATAAATATAACTAATTGGGTTATGTAACTTAGTTAATATTTCAGGAAATTCTGTTTCAATTTCTTTTTTATAATCAGGGTCAGCCAAAGACACAGGATCCGTTACTCTTAAACTTGCTAGTAAGTTACTAGTGTCCTTTTCCTGACTTCCAGTGTTACCTCTTACCGTCGGAATCAATATATTTTCCTTCCCCCACTTGGTTGCCGCCATCAACCGTCTTATTTGATAGGGGATACAACTGGCTACCGTCGCCATCAATCCGGATATTTTTCCCGGAACCCCCACCAGAACCATCGTCCCCTTAAGATTTCCATCAGCCGCCGTTTTAGCCGCCACTACCGTCCCTAGTGAAAAGGCAACAACTGGACTGTTCAATGTTTTTGTTTTTTTTAAGAACTCACCCAGGGCCTTGGTAAACAAATTGGTATCATGTTTTCTGCCATCTACTGTGTCCGATGCCCCAAATCCCGGCAGATCAAGCAAATATACTTGGTAATATTTAGCCAATTCTTCCCCAAATTTACCCCAACAATCACTCGTCATTGACCCATGAACCAACACTATTTTTTGCCCCTGCCCCAACACCCGATAGTTCATCTTCCTTCCGCTAAAACCATATGTTTCTTGATACGGAAGTTTTTTTCGTGGCTCAAGCATTATTTAGCCAGTATTTCTAGAATCTTGTCAAGCTTTGCGTTTATTGTTTCAAGCTGTGAACTTCCTCGTGAATCGTCCCTTCTCCTGCCTCCACCGCCACTTTTCTCGAAACATTGACTACATAGCACCGGTTTACCGCTAGTCGGTCTAAAAGGTACTCGGCAGTTTTTGCCACACTCACCACAAACTGCTTCAAACATCTGCCTATCGTCGTCCCGGCTTCCCCCAAAGCTTCTTTTCCCAAAACTTCGTTTCTTTCCAAAACTTTTGTTGTTATCAAAATATCCCATCCACCATGATAACACACAATTCCCCTACACCCTAATTCAAGTTACATTTTCAGCAAAACTTCAGCCCTAGGTTATAATCTCTCATCATGAGAATCTTAGTCGTCGAAGATGAACACCGTTTAGCCAATTCCATTAAAAAGGGCCTCGAACAGGAGCACTACGCTGTCGACGTTGCCTACGATGGTCTCGACGGTTACGATCTGGCTGCCTCCGAGGATTATGACTTAATTCTCCTTGATCTAATGCTTCCTGGTATGGACGGCCTAGCTGTTTGCCACAAGCTTCGTCAGCAACAAGATCACACTCCAATTCTTATCCTAACCGCCAAGGGTCAGGTCGAGGACAAAGTTACCGGTCTTAATACCGGTGCCGACGATTACCTTACCAAACCATTTTCTTTTGACGAACTTCTGGCTCGAATTCGTTCTCTTACTCGTCGTCCCAAAAAATCCCTGGATCTCATTCTCACCCTTGACGATTTAAGTCTTAATACCATTACCTATGAAGTTTCTCGGGCTGGCAAACCAATCAAGCTTTCCGGTAAAGAATATTCACTTCTTGAATTCTTGCTCCGGCATCCTCGTCAGATTGTCAAAAAAGAACGTATTATTGGCCATGTTTGGGACTATGATTCCGACATCCTCCCCAACACTGTTGAGGTTTATATCAAAAACCTTCGCCGCAAAATTGACGACCCATTCTCCAAACTCCCACCGCTTATTAATACGGTTCGTGGTTTTGGTTACCGACTTGGTAATTAATTTATGTTTACTACTGCCCGTTTTAAGCTGACTGCCTGGTACCTGCTCATTATTATGTTTATTAGTTTTTTCTTTAGTGCCATTATCTTTCGTATGGTTAGTTTTGAAATTGAACGTTTTGCCAATCGTCAGCGTCTTCGAGTTGAGGGACCATTCTTTCAACAGGATTTTCTTCTCCCCGACATTGAGTTGATCAACGAAACCAAACAACGTTTCCTTACCACCCTTGGAATTGTTAATGGTGGTATTTTGATTATCTCTGGAGCTGCTGCTTATTACCTTGCCGGTAAAACCCTACAACCCATCCAGGAAATGGTTGACGAGCAAAATCGTTTTATTTCCGATTCTTCCCACGAACTTCGTACTCCACTAGCCTCCCTCAAAACTGCTTTTGAGGTTAATCTACGTGATCGTCGGTTGACTCTCGCTACCGCCAAACAACTTATTACTGACAGTATTGACGAGGTTAATCGACTTCAATCACTTTCCGATGAGCTTTTAACCCTGGCTTCTTATCAAAAACCTAACGGCCATACCATTCTTACTGCTGTTGATATCAAACTTATTATTTCCGAAGCAGTTAAAAAAATTAAACCACTAGCCGCCAACAAGTCAATTACTCTAAAGTGTTCCCCCGTCAATTTGTCGGTTTTGGGCAACCGTCACAGCCTTGTTGATCTTTTTGTTATTCTCCTTGACAATGCCGTCAAATACAGTCCTCCCAAAACTACTATTCACATATTCTCTCAAAGCCACCACCATCACCTTGATGTTTCAGTGTCCGATCAAGGTCCTGGTATCGACCCCAAAGATATTCCTCACCTCTTTGATCGTTTCTATCGAGCTGATTCTTCTCGTACCCAGACTAATATTTCTGGCTATGGTCTGGGTCTCTCCATCGCCAAAAAAATTGCCGATCAACATCATGCCTCAATCAAGGTTGACAGCCAATTAAACAAAGGTAGTACCTTTACAGTTAAACTTCAGCTGGCGGGCTGACAATATCATATGCCACAAAAATACAAACTAATTGCTCTAGTAATCCTTTTAGTGTTAGGATTTACAGTCTATTTTCGTTTCTTTACTCCCAAAAAGGCTACTTCACAGTACCAAACTTCAACTGTCTCCCGTGACAATCTTATTGCCACGGTCTCTGTCTCGGGTTCCGTTTCCAGTTCCAACAGTACTCTCATCACCACCTCTGCCACTGGTGTCGTCACCAAAGTTTTTGTCAAAGACGGTGACACTGTTAAAACTGGTCAAAAAGTTGCACAAATTGAACTTGATCTTGTTGGTCAACAAAATGCTCAATCAGCTTATTCTTCGTATCAGAGTGCCAAAAATTCTCTTGTCTCAGCCGAAAACGGCCTTCGGTCTGCCGAGGCCTCCCTGGCGGTCACCTATGATCAGGTTAAAGGACACGATACCGATGAAACTCTGGCTCAAAAAGAAACTCGTACCAAAGCTGAAGTCTCCAAAGACAATGCCTATCTTGGTGTCGTCAATGCCAAAGCCAACATTTCTTCAGCCTGGCTTAAATATCAACAAAGCTCTTCCATTATATATGCCCCAATTTCTGGAACCATTTCTGGGTTAACTCTCCAGCCAGGAACAATTATTACCTCTACTAATGGCGCCAAAATTGCTAATGTCAAAACCCAAGCAAAACCACTTATTACTGCCAATTTAACCGAAGTCGATGTTGCCAAAGTCAAACTTAATCAAAAAGCCACCATCACCTTTGATTCCATTACTGACAAAACCTTTACCGGTACTGTCTCCAGTATCGACACCGTCGGTGCAGTCAGTTCTGGGGTAACTTCTTATCCCATTGCTATTTCCCTTGATGTGGACAACAACAGTCTTTTCCCCAATATGGCCGCTACTGCCAAAATTGTCGTTGATACTCGCGATCAAGTTTTGGTTGTTCCTTCATCGGCCATCAAAACTACCAACGGTCAAACTACCGTTCAAACTTACAACAACCAAACATTAGCTACAATTGAGATAGAATCCGGCCTCACTGATGGTTCTTACACCGAAATAATCTCTGGCCTTAATGAGGGTGATGTGATTATTACCTCCACTTCTACTTCCACCCCCAGTCGTTCCCAGATGGGTTCTTCTCAGTCAGTTTTTGGTGGTGGTAATTTTATGAGAATGGGGCGTTAAATATGGTAAAGGATTCTCTCATCCGCATCGAAAAATTATCAAAAATTTATCGAACCGATATTTTGGAAACTGTCGCTTTGTCAAATGTCTCTTTTAAGATCGACAAAGGGGAATATGTTGCCATTATGGGACCATCAGGTAGTGGCAAGTCGACTCTAATGCACATCTTGGGTGCCCTCGATCTTCCTACTAGCGGCAAATACTACCTTAATGGTCACGATGTTGGCTCACTTTCTGATGATCAATTGGCCGATATTCGTAACCGTCAAATCGGTTTTATCTTCCAGTTTTTTAATCTACTTCCTCGAACTACCACTGTCAAAAATGTTGTTTTACCAATGATTTATGCTGGTATTCCAGCTGATTTGCGCCTTCAAAGGGCCATCAAACTTTTGACACTCGTCGGATTGGGTGACCACCTCCATCATCTTAGTAATCAACTTTCCGGAGGCCAACAACAACGTGTTGCCATTGCTCGGGCTTTAACCATGGATCCATCCATAATTTTGGCCGATGAACCTACTGGCAACATTGCCTCAGCTCAAGCCGAAGAAGTTATGTCCATCTTCCAAAAACTCAATGATAATGGCCATACCATTATTGTTATTACTCACGAACCTGATATTGCCGATCACGCCAAAAGAATCATTCTTCTTAAAGATGGCAAAATTGCATTCGATAAATATCAAAAACAAAAAAGAACATGAAAATAGCCGAATTAATTTCCGAAAGTCTCGCCACTCTTACTCTTAATAAAGTTCGTACCGGTTTGGCGGCCTTGGGTATTGTTATTGGTATTGGTAGTGTTATTGCTTTAGTTTCTTTGGGTCAAGCCACCCAGAAATCCATTCAAAATCAAATCGAATCACTTGGATCAAACCTTTTAACTATCCAGCCCGGATCGATTAACCAAGGTGGAGTCCGTGGTGCCATGGGTGGTCGTACCACTTTAACTCTTGATGATGCTAAGGCTATTGCCTCTTCCGCCCAAATTACCACTATCAAAACTGTTTCTCCTGAAGTATCCAATCGTTCCCAAATCACCGCCGGCGGCAACAACACTAACACTCAAATTATTGGAGCCACCCCTCAATATGCCCAAGTTCACAAAGTTAGCATTAGTAATGGTTCTTTTATTTCCCAGTCCGACAATGATTCCATCAGTCGGGTAGCTGTGCTCGGGCCCCAAGTAGTTACCGATCTGTTTGGTGAAGGTAGTAATCCCATCGGTCAATCAATCCGAATTAATCGTCAAAGTTTTGTTATTGTTGGAATTACTACCACCAAGGGCGGTACTGGTTTCAATAATCAGGACGATATTGTCTACGTTCCTCTGTCTACTGCTCAAAAACAGCTTTTTGGTCAAAGTTATCTCGGTTCTATTGCCCTTGAAGCCAATAGTGCCGATATCATGACTGCTGCTCAAGACGAAGTTGGATATTTTCTTTTAGCCCGTCACCAAATCTCTGATCCCACCAAGGCCGATTTTTCTATCATGTCCCAACAGGACATTATCAACACTGTCGCCAACACTACTGGCACCTTCACTACCCTGCTTTCTGGTATTGCCGCTATTTCCCTCATTGTTGGTGGTATCGGCATCATGAATATTATGCTGGTTACCGTCACTGAACGTACTCGTGAAATTGGCCTTCGTAAGGCTCTTGGAGCCAAAAAGAAAACTATTACTCTTCAATTTCTTATTGAATCGGTTATTCTCACCTTTGTTGGTGGCATTATCGGAGTTATTGTCGGTATTATTGCTTCTTTTGTTATTTCCAGGTTAACCTCTTCATTATTTGTTATTTCCCCATTCTCTATTCTTTTGGCTTTTGCTGTTTCCGCCGCTATTGGCATTATCTTTGGTTGGTATCCCGCCAACCGTGCCTCAAATCTCCAGCCCATCGAAGCTCTAAGATATGAATAATCAGTCTCTTTTCAGCTTGCTGGCTTATTATAATTTCAATTAGATATTCATCTAACAGTGGAAAAAACAAAAACCGATCAAAAAACCATTATTTTCGTTCTTCTTCTGGTTATTTTCTCCGGCATTTCCTTTTTTGCTGGTACTAAGTATCAGCAATCAAAAGTCCCCAATTTTGCTAATCGAGATTTTCGTCAGCAAATGGGTGCTGGCCCCAACGGTTTCGGGAATGGTAATGGCGCTGCTAACCGTCAACGTTTTGGCGGTGGTCAAATTATGGGAGAAATTCTAAGCCAGGATGACAAATCAATTACGGTTAAATTAGCCGATGGTAGTTCCAAAATAATTCTTTTTTCCAGCAACACCTCAATTAATAAAGCCTCAGAGGCCACTCAAACTGATTTAAAAGTTGGTGAAAAAGTTGCTGTCTTTGGTACCACCAACAGTGACGGTTCGGTTACCGCCCAAAACATTCAACTTAATCCAATTTTTCGTCAACCAAACTTACCGCAAACTACCACTTCACCAATCCAATAAGACTTTTCCAGTTTTGACTCAAAAACCAGATAGTGGTTATGGCTATACTCGGGAACACCACCCAATTTTCAAACCACTTTCCGGTTTTTATTCGCCAGCTTCTTATCGGCGGGATACCAAATTTCACCTTTAGAGGAAACAGTAGTGGCAAACCCTCCTCCGTTAAGCTATCAAGGATTAAATGGGATCCATAACCAATCATTACGGCCGCCACCACATACCCACTATCAACAAAGTTTGGGTTAAAAATTATCGGGATTAACCAGTTAATTAACTGATATACCAATACTACTCCCAGCGCCGAATGTGAAATCGTGCGATGCGACAAAAACAAATCTTTCACCACTTCTCCAATAAAATCGCCTCCCGGCAATAAATCCCACAATCGATTAGAAGCCTGGTCAATATCTGGCAGTAAAGCTCCGACAATATTGGCCACTACCACCACCAACACCGTCACTAAACTTATTTGTTCCAGGGGAAAATATATCGCTGCCACCACCAAAGACTCAAAGGCAAACAGGTCGTGAGTTCTTGACAACATTACTTCACCTCAAACCAGTCTATTGGTGTCCTGTCATCGGGTTCACCGTTATAGTTGACCAAAATTTCTTCTCCCTTTCTAATTGGTTTAATCGCTCGGTAAACCATACATCCAGTCTTGAAATTTTGTTTCCAATCGGCGTTTGGTTCGTACGAGTGGTTATATACCGACCCATACCCCATTACCATCGCCGCTCCGCGGGTACTTCTCCAAGGATAAATGTATGTTCCCAAAATTGTTTTCTCGCAGTGTTTTCTCTCTTTAGTATTTAGCTTTATCACCGGACAACTTTCAATTATTTCACCTTCTTTAAAATCCTTTCCAGCAAATATTCCCCAACCTTTAAGCTTATTTATTCTTCTTGCTACTATTTTTAGTTTCATTTTTCTAGTTTATCATTTCAAATCATTATGGTCCGGTGGCAATCTTGGTAATTTTCCAATCATCGTTATCTTTGGTTAACTCTATCCATCTTACATTTACTCCCTCTGTCCAGAAACCTTCATTTATTATTCCCACTTCAATTTCGACTCGAAACAAATTATCTTTTTCCGGTTTAACGCTCAAAATCTTAAACTTAGTAAACTGCTCAAATTGTTTTTTCCATTCCTGTCTATCTTCGTCAGTAGCTATGTTGTCGCGACTGATCATGGCCACCACCTTGTCGATTTGTTTGGTACTTATTGCTTCTCCAAAGTTTCGAATCGTCTTTTCCTGGACAGACAACAATGGGACAGCTGTTTTTTGACACCCGCCCATTACCCAAGTCAACCCGAACGCTAAAAAAACATTAACAAATTTCATCCTGATCCAATTATAACTGTTACACTAATATTGTGAACGCCATTATCTATGCGTTTATCCTATTAGCCTCTATCAATCTTTTTGTTTTGGACTATTTTGTTTTTTCTAAGCCCGTCACCCCATCGGTGCCAATTCCTTCTCCCACTTCAATCCCCACCCCCACCCAAATTGCCGTCAACCCCAGTCCTACTATCACTCCAACTGTCACTCTATCTACTAAACCTACCTCCATTCCCAAAACGTCAAAATCTGTCTCTTATTTTCCCATCCCAGGTAGCGGCAGCATCCTTTCCACCAAGTGGGCTGATGTTAGCGGCACCGACTTTTACTTCGACACCAACGACTATCCTTCACTGGCGGAATCATATTTTAGTGCCAGCATCCGTCTCTTCAACGGTAATGGTACTGCTTTTGTTCGCCTTTTTGATGTTACTGCCGGCATCGAAGTCTGGGGCAGTGAAGTCAAAACCAATAGTCAAAGTTTTACTTTTGTTACCTCAGACAGACTCACTCTTCGATCTGGCAACCATCTCTATCGAGTTCAAGCTAAATCCCTAACTGCTGATACCACTGTCTTTAATTCCGGTCAATTACGTCTTATCTCTTCACAATAGACGAGCAAGAGGCTGGCACTGGGATACCAGCCTCTTACACTAATCATGGTTCCATCTTTTTACCCATAGGGCAGTTGCTATCAGCACTATTGCTGATATTGCCCAAATTTGGGTTAGTTCAAACCACCTAGTTAGCCACCCGGATATCAACAATCCTACTATTGCTCCGATTGACCCTGCCGCTGATTTTAGTGAGTTTTTGGTGTTTCGTACATTGTTTTCTACTCTCCTATTAAAGTAGCCCCACAAAATTGGACCAATACCTCCACGGCCAATCTCGTGCAACAAAAACACTCCCACCAGTATCGGTAATCTGGTAGTCAGAAATTGGGGGAAAAACATCGGCACACCAATACTAGCCACCATCAGAGCGATTGTCTTGGATGAAATCTTTAGTTTTCCGGCAATTTTACTTCCCATGGCCCCAAGCAAGGATATTCCAATCCAGACACTTCCCATCCAAGTGGCCACTCCCCCCGAAGCCTCAAAAATTCTTGACCAGTACATATTAAATGGCATAAAACAACCAGAAGTTATCGCCATTAATATAAATATCTTCCTGCTTACTGGTTCTCTCCAGGCATTTTTACTCACTGTCAACAAACCCAGATCGGTACTACTTTTGTCATGGTCAAACCTATCCTCGAATCCTCTTAGAAGATACCACGTTGCCAAAGTGGCCATCAGCAGTGTTATCCCAGATAGAAACCACGGCCATCGTAAGCCCCACAGTCCTCCAACTATCCCCCCGAGAATTGCCGTTGGAATTATTACTAGTTTTCCCCAGAAATCAGCCTCAGTCTGGGCTTTTTGCATTGTTTTTTCATTAACCCGGTTCTTTAGCCAACTCTCCAACGCCTCTGACCTAAAGGCCGAACCGATTCCTGATACGACTTCCGCCAAAACGCACACCAGGAAACCTCTGGAGAATCCATAAGCTCCAATTCCTATTGCCCACAACAGCAGACCGACTAGGTATATTTTTTTGTGACCAATTCTGTCACCCAAGTTACCTGTCGGCGGATCAATCAGTGTTCTTGCTACCATGAAAGCAATGTTTACTCCCACAAATTGCATTTCATTTAGACCAATGCTAACCAGGAACAATCCGTAGATAGCAAAAAACCAGGCACTCCCCACCTCCTCCAAGCATTTTGCCAGCACAAAGGTCCTAATCAGTTTGTTGTTCATTCTTTTCTCCTTTTTTGTCTGATTTTTAAGGTTCTTGACTCCAAACCTCTCCCAGAAGGAATGAGTCAAGAAAACCTCCGAAAAGCAACAAGCCTCCTTTCGGAGGCTTGTTTGAAACTTTGATTTTAAAAAAATTTAAATTATCAAATTACCTCCCATCAGGAATTTGGCCACGATAGCCATGACGGTATCAAGACCGCCATTAGAGCCTTTAGGCTGACAAAAGGTAATTTGTCTGTACATATCCTAACTATACTATATTATAGGATTATGTGTCAACGATTAGTTTTTTATGTTACACTCGGACCATGGTTAACCCGGCAGATTACGACTATTTTTTACCACCAGAACTCATTGCCAATACTCCAACTTCACCCCGTGATCATTCCAAGCTTTTGGTTATCAATCGATCAACTAACAATGTTTCTCACCACCATTTTTACGATTTACCTCAATTTTTAACCGCCAACGATGTTCTGGTTCTCAATCAAACCAAAGTTTTCCCAGCTCGAATATTTGGGACCAAGCCTACTGGCGGCCATGTTGAAGTTTTGCTTCTCCGTCAAATAGATCTTAATACTTGGGAATATATCTCTCGCCCCGGAGTCAAAGATACTATTAATTTTGATTATGGCCTAATTGCCCATGTCGAAAATGATCGTCTAGTGTTTAATATTGGTGGTAATCAATTTTTGGAGATATTGGACAAAATCGGCCGCACTCCCATTCCGCCATACATCCATAATTCATCAGACGAGGATACTCTTCGTCAACAATACCAAACAGTTTATGCCAAGGATATTGGTTCCGCTGCTGCCCCAACTGCCGGCCTTCACTTTACCTCAAAACTTTTAAACCAGCTCAAATCATCCGGCGTTCAAGTCGAATATCTTACCCTTCATGTCGGCCTAGGGACCTTTCAACCCCTACGGACGGAGAACTTAAAATCCGGCAAGCTTCATTGTGAATACTATTCAGTCGACTCCAAAACTGCTAAACGACTAATCCAGGCCAAACAGGCACACCGTCGTATTATTGCTGTTGGCACTACCACTACTCGTGCCCTAGAAACTGGATTTAACAAGAATGTTACCGACATTTTTATTTATCCCCCTTATAAATTTAGATTTGTTGACAGCCTAATTACTAATTTTCATCTTCCCCAAACCAGTCTTCTCATGCTGGTTGCCAGTATGTACCCCAAAATACTTGACGCTTATCGGGTTGCTATCAAAAACCACTATCGCTTTTATTCATTCGGTGACGCCTGTTGGGTTCGTTGATTTTTGTTAGACTAACAGGTCATGTTGTCTTTATTGATTTCAGCTATCTCCTTTGTATTCGTTACTTTTCTAACTATCACTGGTCGTTTCGAATATATTGATGTTTTAATTTCACAATCCATCTACCGGTTTCGGACACCGTCATTCACTACTCTCATGACCGCTGTCAGTTTTTTTAGTGGTACCGTTGTTCTTCTTTGCCTATCAACCGCTATTTTTGTTTTTCTATGGAAACGTTACCCCCATTGGGCTGCTCATTTTGCTCTTACCATGTCATTGGGTGCCATCCTTAATGCTTTTCTTAAGGTTGTCTTTCGCTTGCCTCGACCTCAACTATCACCGCTTTACCTTGAAACTGATTTTCGTTACCCATCCGGCCACGCTATGAATAATCTGGTTTTCTGGGCTCTATTAAGTTCCACCTTTCT
This sequence comes from uncultured Gammaproteobacteria bacterium, assembly GCA_964503465.1. Lineage (GTDB taxonomy): Bacteria > Patescibacteriota > Microgenomatia > UBA12405 > UBA12405 > CAZCYZ01. Next base: position 84,181 of record CAZCYZ010000001.1, read on the forward strand.
CGTTTCCTCTCGTCATCTGCGGTTCTTTCCAATTGTCATTGTTCTCTTGGTTGGTTTTAGTCGACTATATCTTGGGGTTCACTACCCAAGCGACATTCTTGGTGGTTATCTTTTTGGCTGTACCTGGTTTGCTATTTCCTCCATGGTCAAAAAAAAGTTTCGTTAATTTTTAGCCAATACCCCATCACCTTACTAATCATATGTATCAAAAAACCTATCGTCAGGTAAAATAAGATTTTTTGCCACGATATCTGATCAACCATTATTAGCACCACTAGAAAACCTATTACCCAATCAATTTGATCCCAAGGAAACCAAACTTTGCCAGGTTTCACTCCAATCTGTCTTTTGAAAAAACTTTTAATTGCGTCACCTACCAGGGCACCAGTTCCTGCCATCAATCCGAAATACCACGGCCAGGTTTTGTCCTCCAGAAATGACCAAACCAGCCAAAATGATATTCCTGCCAATATTACTCCACCCACTAATCCCCGCCAGGTTTTGTGGTCTCCAAGTATTCGCCTTCCTCTCCACTCCTTATTTGCGTCAAGTGGAATATCAAGAAGGTTGGGTAAGATTTTGGCCAATATAGGCGGACTTCCATTAGCCACCATTGCTGGGACAAATATCAGTAAGTAGTCAACTAGCATCTCCCAATTATAATAAGTTATTCTTGACTATGAAAATTATTAGCCACAACGTTAATTACCACAACCGACAATTGGCTACTCTCGTAGGTCGTGTATTTTCCACCTCGCCTGATATCGTTTGCTTTCAAGAGTTTCCTCAGACATCACTGTCTCTGCTACCGCAATCAGACTATTCCTGCCATTGGACTTCTGACGCCGACAACATTCGCTTTCCTCAGCAATCAATGCTTCTTGTCACCCTTATTTCTCATCGGTATCCTGTTGTCAGTACTAGCCATTTTGATTATTTTTCTTATCCTCACACCTCTGTTCTTGACCGTTATTATTATCGTCATATTTGTCACATGGCAGAACGTGACCAAGCCATCGAAGTGAATACTAGCAAATTCAAGATCATCAATTGCCGCCTATCTGCTGCCACTGGTGTCACCAACAAACATCAAATGTTAAAAAATATTCTTCACCAAGTTCCAAAAACACCTCCCACTGTTGTTTGTGGAGATTTTAATACCACCCCAAACCTACTTTTTAGATTAGCCACTGGTTTAATCCGTGGATATTCAATTCCCGAACTTTTTGTTCCCGAAGAACCCATTGTTAATAAATTGATAACCAGTCATGATTTCTTAAATCACTTTCGTCACTTTGGCACGCTAAGTTTTCTTGGCCTTCCCTCAATGCAACTAGATTATATTCTTACTAATTCTTCCTTGGTTGCTGTTAACAAGTCACTCCTGGGTACTTTTGGTTCCGATCATCAAATGTTATTTCTGGAAACCAAATGAAAATCGCTCTTATTGTTGGTACCCGTCCTAACTTTGTCAAAATTGCTCCTCTCATTCACGCTCTCGAATCGTCGCCATGCAAATATTGTCTAATTCACACTGGTCAGCATTTTGATTCACACATGAATGATTCCTTTTTTTGTGATCTTCAAATTCCCACTCCAGATTACAATCTTAATATTAATGGTGGCACCCAGGCAGATCAAGTTGGCCGGACCATGGCAGCGCTAGACCCACTACTGAAAACTGTTTCCCCCAACCTCGTCTTGGTTGTTGGTGACACCAATTCTTCCTCTGCTGCCGCCCAAGTTGCCCGATCTCAAGGTATTAAAATTGCCCATGTTGAGGCTGGATTACGATCTCGTGACTTAACCATGCCCGAAGAAAATAACCGCCTAGTTACCGACAGCCTTACTGATTATTATTTTATTAGTGAGCCAAGTGGGCTTGCCAATCTTCAGGCCGAAGGCAAAAAGGACCATCTATATCTAGTTGGTAATATTATGATTGACTCCCTCGTTTCCAATTTAACCAAGATACAATCCGTTCCCAATATTTCACCCTGGTCAAATTATGCCCTTCTCACCCTTCATCGAATTTCTAATGTTGATAGCCCAAAAGTTTTTGCCGACCTAGTCAAAACTATCAATCAGGTCGCCAACCTTATCCCCATTATCTTTCCCGTCCATCCTCGTACCAAAGTTCGTCTTAATTCGTTTGCTCTTCACTCCGATATTGTTTTGGTTGATCCTCAAGGATATTTATCATTTCAAAAATTGATGTCCCAAGCCACACTCATTCTTACTGACAGTGGTGGTGTCCAGGACGAAACTACTTATCTTGGCAAACCCTGTCTGACCCTCCGCTCCAACACTGAACGACCAATTACTGTCGACATTGGCACCAGCACTTTGGTTGGTCATGACCGTCAGTTAATTCTAAAGTTGGTTCGTCAAGTCTTTTCTGGTAAATACAAAAAAGGTTCCATTCCTCCCCTTTGGGATGGTCATACTTCTAACCGAATCGTTGATATCCTAGCCACTCTGAATATATAATCTGGCCATGACTCCAGTGCACCTTCTCTCAAATTTTGACAAACTTAAAGAAACATCCAGCCAACTCTTCAAAAACGTTTTTATCCCTAATTCTGAAATTTATGTCAAAATTCATTTTGGTGAACCGGGGAATCATACCGCCTTTGTCCCCAAAGATATTAAACCCATTGTTGATGCTCTCAAAAGTTTAAGCCTGAGGCCAGTTCTCGTTGACACTCCAGTTACCTATCCCTCGCCCAGAAATACTGTTGCTGGTTATACCAAAGTAGTCAAGGATAAAGGATTCGATCAATTAGCCCCGTTTGTTATTTCCGATACCTACATTGAATATCAAACAAAAAACTTGACCGCTCAAGTGGCAAAAGATCTAATTACTGCCAAAAACGTTTTAGTTGTTTCTCACGTCAAAGGTCATGGTTGTTCCGGTTTTGGTGGTGCTGTTAAAAATTTTGGCATGGGTGGACTAAGTCCAAAAACCAAAAGCGACATTCATAGTGGTGCCAAACCAAAATTTATTTCTGACTGTCAGGGTTGTGGTACCTGCGCTCGTCTTTGTCCCGACAAAGCCATTACCATGGTTCATAATAAGGCCCATATTAACTACGAAACCTGCCTCGGTTGCTCACTTTGCCAAATAGTCTGCCCTTACCATGTTCTAGATCCCAAAGTTGCGCTTTTTGAGGATTTACTGGCCCAGGGGGCTTCTGCTGTAATCAATCACCTTCCCAAAAATACTTTTTATATTAATTTTCTTAAAAATATCACCCGAGAATGTGATTGTTGGGATGACCCTGGTGCCATTTTAGCTCCGGACATTGGAGTCCTTTTTTGCTCAAATCCAGTGGCTATTGATAAAGCCAGTGTTGACCTGATTAACCAAAATAGTCACCTGGATATCTTCCGCCAAACCCACCATCGTGACCCACTAACACATGTCAACTTCGCCGCCGAATACACTAAACTATCAACTGATTATCATTTGATTAAACTTTAAGACCACATCAGTCAAAATCACTGCCTTTTTCTGCACAGTCCTATAACACTTGACAGTTACATATTTTCTGATACACTCTCCTTACATATGGCAAGATACTTAGTCGATGCTCCATTTCATCCTTTGGCCGTTGAGGTAGGAGGTCATATTGCCGAAAGCATAGCTGATGCTACTGGGGAGGATGTCCTGCTTACAGCTAGAGGTCTCCCTATCGCCAGAGTCAGCGCTGAAAGTTCAGGAGATAGGGCTTCTTCACGGTCTTTTGGTTCTAGTGGAAAATATGCTAGCGCATGGGAAGCTCTTGAAAAACGTCGTGCGGCCGCAAAGAATAACTAGACAAACTGGTATAATCATTCTGTGAAAATTCTTTCCATTTGCGGCTCTCCTCGGCGGGGTAATTCCGAAACCATTCTCCTTTATCTAAAGAAATTACTTGAGAAACAAGGCCACATCAACGAAATTATTCTCTTGAGGGAACAGAATATCGAACGCTGCCACGGGTGTGTCGAATTTTGTAACCACCAACTACAGTGCCGGCTCCATGATGATTTCGATACTTTAATTCCAAAAATTGAATCAGTCGATGCTTTTATCTTTGCCTGTCCCAATTATTTTCAAATGCCACCGGGAATTTTCAAAGATTTTATTGATCGTTTTAGCATTTTTTACACTCGAGGTGACGAGAAGCGTTTTAAAAACAAAAAAGCCATTGTCGTTTGTGTCGGCGCCGACTCTCCAGATAAAACAGATGTTTGCACCGATAATATTGCCATCAATTTTTGTCGCACTGGTGGACTTAATGTTGTTGGCAAAAAAAGCTTTCAATCAAAAAGTGAACTAGTTGGAAACCTTAATGATATTTTTGAAAATAATCTAAACCCCAACATTCACCAGGATCTTCAGAACCTAGTTGACATCCTAACCAAGAACTAAATAATTAGCCCATCGCTAATTGATCTTCCCTGCCAAATCCTTTTGATTGCCTCTGCCAACAATGGAGCTACCGACACAATTTTTACCTTCGGGTGATTTTCAATTTCTTTCGGTTGTTTGATCGTATCTGTCACTAACCATTTACTAATCGGGGACTCATTAATTCGCTCCATCACCGGTGGCGAAAAAACTCCATGAGTTACCGCTACAAAAATTTCACTTGCTCCTCTTTTGGTTAACAATTTTGCCGCTTTGACCATTGTTCCTCCAGTGTCCATTAAATCATCCACCAGCAACACCTTCTTCCCCTTAACGTCTCCAATCATATCAAGTGATTCTGATTGGTTTTTAATCGACATGTCCCGCTCTTTGTAAACAATTGCTATCCCGTCAGCTCTTAGGCGATCAGCATAAGCCACTGCCCGCGGCACCCCACCCTTATCCGGTGACGCCACTATCAAGTTCTTTGTCTTAATTGTTTTTTTGATCACCGGAATCAAGGCATAACTACCATATAAGTTGTCCCATGGGCCTTCAAAAAACCCCTGTTGTTGTTCCGAATGAACATCCAGTGTGAATATTCGATTGGCCCCTGCCGCTTTGATTAACTCAGCTACCAATGCCGCACTTATCGGTACTCGGGGTTGATCCTTTCTGTCTTGACGACTGTAACCATAGTAGGGGACTATCACCGTAATCTCTCGGGCCGATGATCTTCTGGCGGCATCAATCATTAGCAACAGTTCCATTAAGCTGTCATTTACCGGTTTTGAAGTTGATTGAATAATAAAAACTGATTTTTGACGTACACTTACCGGGATTGAAATCCAAATCTCTCCATCGGCAAAACTGTTAGCTACTTCAGCCACTTTAGTTCTCAATATTTTGGCAATTCTTTTGGCCAACTCAGGATTCGATCTTCCAGTTAGCAGTACACAATCCGACTTCACTAACAGGATTTTATGCCAATTTTGTTTGTATAAAAGATATCAATTGTATAAATCAATCAATCCAAAAACAATGGTTTTGGGATACAATCAATCCACATGATTACCGAAATTGTTTTTGATGTCGAAACCAAAAAGATATTTGACGAAATTGATGGTAACGATCCTGGTGACCTTGGAGTTTCCATTGTTTCCCTTTATCATCGTCAACTCGACGATCAGTTGATAGAAGTATCGGGTCAAATTTACAGCTTTTTCGAGTCGGATTTCCCTAAAATGTGGCCCTTATTTAGTAACGTTGACCGAGTAATTGGTTTCAACACCCTCAAGTTTGACATTCCTGCCCTCAAACCATATTCACCATTTGATCTTCGCAAACTTAACCATCTTGATATTCTAGATCAGGTAAAACAAGCTATTGGTTATCGTTTAAGTCTTGATGACTTAGCTCAAGTTAATCTTGATCATCAAAAAACTGACCACGGTCTTAATGCCGTTATCTACTGGAGTCAGGGAACTCCCGAAAGTCTTGGTAAACTTCAAAAATATTGTGAATCCGATGTTTTGGTTACTCGCGATCTCTACGATTTTGTTCTCAAAAATAAATTCTTAAAATACATCGACAAATGGAATACTCTTCGAACCATTCCGCTCGATTTTTCTTATCCTAAATCAAGCAACCATGGTGATCAAATTGGTTTGTTCTGATGCCAAAAATAGTTAATCCTTTTTTGATACTTCCATTCCAATATCAATTATTCCTGCTAAGTTTTTAACCCTTCTAACCTCTTGCCCCACTGCTTGTTGATGAACCGACCATTGCTTGGGGTCTTCTAATAAAAAACAATGTTTTACCCCAATTGTCCTAGCTGGATTAATATCACTTCTTGGGCTGTCTCCAACTACCGCTACATTATCTGGTTTAGATCCAAAGAATCTGCATGCTTCCCTCCACGATTCATCAGTTTTGTGACCGTTTTCATCTATTATGAAAACATTATCCCAGGCCAAAAACCTCTCCAAACCTAGCCAACCATATTTTCTTTTAGTCCATTCGACATTAGCATGGGTTACAATTCCAATCTTTACCTTAGTTTTTGACAGGAATTTCAACATAGTTTCTGCACCGTCCAAAAAAACCACCTTGTCAAAGTATATCTTCATTAACACTCTCAAACCCTCTGTCGCCATTTCTCGGTTCAATTCATAGACCTTCTGTAGTTCATCCATTATTAATTGCCATCTTCTTGGGTTAACACCATGACTTTCAAAGAATTGATTATTGGTTGTTTCAAATTTCTCCCTCCAGTTAGGAACATCCGGTCGTTTTACATTTAACAGATCAATGCATTCTGTTATTCTATTAATGAATTTTTCCCTTGTCCGGCAGATTGTATCGTCCAAATCAAACAGGAATCTTTGTACTTCATTTCTTTCACACCATTCGCAGAACAACTGGCCTCGTTTGGTCGGCGATACCCATCTTTGACTCACCATTCAACTATTATAATTCTAATCAATCATCTGCAATTTCCAGAACTTGGCATAAAGGCTGTTTTTTCTTTGCAACAGTTCTCGGTGTGGTCCAATTTCTGCAATCTTGCCCTTTTCCATTACCACAATTTTGTCGGCTCTAGCCACTGTCGACAATCGATGGGCAATAATAATAGTCGTTTTGTTTTCTGCTGCCTTCCAAAAAGCTTCCTGAATTTTTCTCTCTGATTCCGAATCCAACTGTGACGTTGCTTCATCAAAAATAATTATCTCTGGATCCGACAAAATCATTCTGGCAATTGCTAGTCTTTGTTTTTGTCCCCCTGACAATTTTACTCCTCGTTCCCCTACATGGGTCTCGTATTTTGCCGGTAAACTTTCAATAAAATCACTAAGATTAGCCATCTTTGCCGCCGCTTTTATCTCCTGTCGGGTTGTTTTCTTGGCACCATAGGCTACGTTATACCCAATCGTATTGTTAAACAAAATTGGTTCTTGGGGTACCACCCCCATAAATGACCTTAACTGACTTTTGCCAAAGTTTTTTATATCCGTCCCATCGATCAAAATCCGTCCCTCATCTGGGTCATAGAACCTCATTAACAATTTCACTAAAGTTGTTTTGCCTACTCCTGAACTTCCCACCAAGGCGACTGATTGTCCTTGTCTAATAGTCAAATCTATTTTTTGTACCGCTCCTTTCTTCCCCCCAGGATAGGTAAATGTCACTCCATCAAAAGTTATTTCTCCGGTCACAGTCGTTTTCTTGACTGGTTGTTTTGGGTCGGTTATTTTAACTGGTTCGTCCAAGATGCTCATATATTTCTGCATGTCGGTACTATGTTTGGCCACATTTCTCAATTGATATATCAACTCAAAAAATTGTGGGTAAAATTCTGTTACAAAGGCCAACACCATCACATATTCTGCTGTTGTCATTTTCTCGCCCATTAGTTTTATTAGTCCCATCCCCAGCACTATCAGTAAGCTAATATTACCCGTTGCCCCAATCGACAAATCAATCACTCTAAAAGAATTCGCGTAAGCCCACAGTTTGCCAATCCAACCCACAAAACTAGTTTTTAGCCTCTCGTACTCATGTTTCTCCTTAGCAAATAACTTTACTGTCTCAAAGTTAATTAAATTGTCAACAATGATGTCCGATATTTCATCTTCAGCTTTATTGAATTCCTTTCTGGTGGCAATGTTTTTCTTGATCAAAAACCCCGCCATCAAAATATTAACCATCATTGTTGCTACCATTACTAAGGCAATATCTCCATCCAATCCTGTTAAAAAGTACATCATTGTCCCAAAACCTATCACTACTCTTACTGTTTGAATATTAATGTTGTGAAAAGTGTCAAAAAATGCCCCATCACCTCTCTTAAACGCACTGATCAAACTTCCCGTACTTTTTGATAAATGAAATGCAAAGTCTAAATCCTGTACTTTTTTAAAAACCGCCACCCGAGCATCTCTGGCCGCCTCCAGTAGCACCCAATCCCCAGTTATGGCCGTCAAATTATCAAATATTAATCGTAAGAATCTAACTACACCGTAAATTAACAGTAATTTCCACAACCACTCAATCCTTCCTTGCGGTATTGCCTCCAAAAACAGCTTGTAAAAATATGGGTCAATGTTTTTGGCCAATCCATATCCCAAAATAGCTACTCCAAACGCCATCATCCGCCATTTGTAGTGCCACAAAAATTTATAATAAGTCGTATAAACCCGCCACATACGTAGGCCAATTTTATCCTGATTACAGGCTACAACACAATACCATCTTTACTTTCATCTTCATTCTGTTTTCTTATTACATACACATCTGCCCGATATTCATCTTGTCCAACTAGTTCTGCTTCACCGCGAACAATTTTTTCATAAGGTCTACACCCCCGACATCCACCTTTGCCATTAGGACATTTGAAATGCTGCAATTGTCTGGCCAGTTTTATTTTCTTGCCGATTTCAAGAATTTTTTTCTCTGATTCATTCAAATCCGGCAGCTCCTTTTTAACCATCCCCTCATCTTTATCAAGATACCAGTACCAGGCTCCTTTTACCTCTCTTTTTTGGCAGTTGTGAACTAACAAATGGTATATCGGCAGTTGCAAACTATCTTCTCCTTCCTCGCTCTGACTGGTCTTAAAGTCAACAATTTCCACACTATCCTCTTCTGGGATATATTTTAACCAATCAATTTTGCCGCAGAGTATTATATTATCCTCCTCTGATATCCAGTATTGCGGTAGATCCATTTGAATTTTTACTGCCAACTCTGCCACTGGTCCGGGATTTTTGGTTACCCTCCCCAACATTTCCACCCCTCTTTGCTTGTATTTAAACTCAATGTCCTTATCAAAGAACCCACCCTGTTTGCCAGTCACTTTTTTCCAAGCTACTTCAAACTTATCTAATAGTGGTTGTCTAAATCTCTCATTTACTTTCAGTTCCGACAGGGATTCGACCACTTCATGAACTGCTTGTCCCAGGGCCAATGGTGGCGACATAAGTTTAACTTTGTGACCGGTTTTTGGGTCTTTATAAACATTGCGAAGGTAATAAGACCTGGGACACTCCAAAAAGTTACCAATTGATGAATGTGACACATACACCGCACTATACTTATCCATAGCCATTGCATTTTATAATATCATCTAATGCGTCTTAATAAATATCTCTCCGCCATTGGTTATTGTTCTCGTCGTCAGGCCGATACTCTCATCGCTACTGGCAAAATCCGTCTTAATGGTCGAGTGGCAGTTTTGGGTGATCAGGTTCACCCCGTCAACCTTCCCTCTATCAAAAAATATTATTACCTTCTTCATAAGCCAACTGGAGTTATTTCCACCACCTCCGACACTCACAGTCGTCGCACCGTTGTCGATTTGGTGTCCGCTCCGGTTAAGCTTTTTCCTGTTGGCCGTCTCGATGCCAATTCCAGTGGTCTAATTATTCTTACTAATGACGGTGATTTTACTCTCCAGTTGACCCATCCTCGTTATCATCTCCCCAAAACCTATTTGGTCAAAATTAAAGGGGACCTAAGCTCATCAGTCATTAATCAATTTCAGCGGGGCGTTCTTCTCGATGATGGTTACACCTTGCCTGCCCAAGTCAAAAAAATTACCAACTATTCTTTTCAAATAACTCTTTTCGAAGGCCGTAAACGTCAAATCCGTCGAATGTGTTCCGCTCTTCACCTCCACGTCGTTTCACTTACTCGAACTAAAATTGGCCCGATCGGAATCGGTTCTCTCCAACCGGGCCAATATCGTCTGCTGACTTCAACCGAAATTAGCCAACTTTTACCTCGATCTCCTTTGGTTTAGCCTCTTCGGCAATTTTGGCATTGATGGTTATCACTCCATTCTTAATTTTGGCCTCAATTGTTTTGGTGTCGATTGGGCGGGGGAGTGAGGTAACATAATCAACTGATGTTGCCATTTCCCACTTCTTTATTACTTTCCCTTTTCTTCTTTCTTCGTCCTTTTCTTCCCTTTTACCCCAAATCCTTAATACTCCTCCCTGATAGGTTACCTTTACTTCTTTGGGATCAAGACCAGGAACCGGGGCTTCCACTGTGACACCCGACTCCTTGTCGTCTACATAAACATTAATTCCGGAGTTAAGTTCATACTCCGGCCATTCCTCATCATCCCACAGGATCGGCTTAAAAAATTGTTGATTGAACGGAAGATATCTCATAGGATCTCCTTTAGCAGTTATTAAACTATAACACTAGCAGTCTAGTATATAGATTGCCAACTTGTCAAGTACCAAGTTAAAAAATGTTAAACTTTTCTAGTGTTTTTCTTTGGTCTTGATCAATCCCTCTGGCTCGACGAAGCTGTCACTGCCAATGTGGTCAAAAACCTTTCCATTATTGACATTATTACCAAATTTTCTCCTACTGATTTTCACCCGCCGCTTTATTATATGGTCATCAAACTTTGGACTTCGTTTTTTGGATTTTCCGAAATTTCTTTGCGTTTGCCATCGGTTATCCTCGCTTTTATCACCGCTTACATTATTTATCTAATATCCAAAAACTATTGGGCTTCACTGCTTTTTATCCTTAATCCATTAATTGTTTATTACTCTCAAGAAGCTCGGATGTATCTTCTCGTCACCTGTTTTCTTACTACTGCCTATTATTATCTAGTTAACAAAAAATATTTTTTATTTAATGTTTTTGTTTTTTTGTCATTTATCACTTTTTATGGTTCAGTTTTTTTTATTTTAACTCTCTATCTTTATTTAATTTTCAAAAAGCAGTTTAGTTGGAAACATTTGAGTGGTTTTTTGGTCGCCCTATTGGTCGTTTTTCCACTCCTCCGCCTGCAGTTAATTCATTCCCAGCACGCCAAATTACTGGTTTCAAATTGGTTAAGTGTTTTGGGCCAGGCCAATTTAAAGAATCTATTGTTAATTCCCATCAAGTTTACTTCTGGTCGGATAAGTTTTTACCCCAAAATGGCTTATTATTTGATATCTGGGCTTTGGGCAATTTGGACCTTTACTATCTTTCGCAAGCGCCCTATATATCTTTATTTCTTTGTCATGCCATTAATCCTTGGAACTATCTTTTCGTTGTTCTCACCCATGCTTTCATATTTTCGTTTTATTTACCTTATCCCCATACTTTGTCTGGCCCTGTCCGAGTCACGCTTCCGCCCGGTTGCTCTCATCGGCTTTATCATTTTTTCGGCAGTTTATGTTTTTAATCCCCAGTTTCATCGTGAGGATTGGGAATCACTTTCTGCTTCCCTTTCCCCAAATTCCACCATCCACATGATCCCTAGTTTCTCCGACCCCATCAAGTACTATCGCCCCGACGTTACCATCTTTGACTACCGTTTACCAATTACCGATCATCAACTACTTCTCATTTCTTATGGTGAGACTATCCATGGTTTCGACCACATCAGTCACCTTACTTCTCTTGGTTTTACCCACCAGTCCACTCAAAACTTTCGCCAACTTACCCTGGAAAATTGGACTAAAACTTTAGAACCCCCAATCCGATCAAACCGGTGATAATCAAATAAATCCCCACCAACGTTGACAATAATTTTGGGTTGACTAATATCAACACTCCAAATATCAGGGATAACAGCGGACTAATATTTCTAATCATCTTAACTTATTATACAATTACTCCGTCCAGTTGTTTCTCCATTTGTGAAACTATTTCATCGAGGCTGCATCCCAGTTGTCTCTCCGCCCATTGTCCTAAATTTACATATAAAGTATTAGTAGCTTCTGTGTGACCTTTCATTCTTGCTCCTCTCCACCTACGTTCTTCTGATGGAAACATTACTGGATTTTCTGTATATTTCCCCGAGAAATGTCCTTGAGTTAACACATCCCCCCATCTTCTTAAACGACCACCAACTTTCTTTGCCAGCAAGTCAGCTACTAGTTCGAATCCCCGTGCGTCATTTCCTTCAACGAACAATTCTACTCCTCTGGCTATCAAAAGATTTACCTCTTCGGGCGATCCATTTCTTAGTTTTGGACAAAATATCTCATCTGGGCAAAAATCTGCCATAAAGTCATCGGTAAACCCAATTAAACTCATCAGTACTTCGGCTATCACTTCATTTCTGCCCTTGCGGTGGGTAAAAGTACGTCCTATATCGTGCAATAACCCCAACACCCTCCATCTGTTGACGTCAATTTTTCCACCCATCTCTACCAGTCTTTGCCCCATCAAACCCATGTATTCACCGCTCAATTCCAGATGTTCTCGAGTTCCTGGATTAAACACCTCTGGATTTAACTCGACCGCTAACTGAAAAAATGCCTCAACTGCATCTAATTCTTTTTGGCCAAACACCCCGCCAGTTACTAAAGCCGTTTGGGCAAATATAGCCCGGCCACCAGCTATTAATTGTCTCCATACCTTCACCTCCTGGCCTAATGGCGGATCTTTGCCAACCATACTTTCTATCTTGCGCAACACGTCGGGATTATAGCCTTAAAAACAAGAAATTTCAAAAAAATGTTACACTAAATCATGATTCAACTCATCAAAAACAACTGGAAGTATCTTGTCCTTATCCTCGTTATTGTTTTCCTCCTTGGCAGAAAAGAAGTTCAAACTCCACGCCTTATGAGTTTGGGTGGCATTAGTGCCCCCAGCTATGAATCTGCCTCTGGTATGGCTGTTAATTCAAAAATGATTGCTCCCGCGGCCGGTCGACAGGTCGCTCCCACCAACGAAGTATCCGATCGTTTGGTTATCCAGGACACCTCCCTTTCTCTGGTAGTCAAAAATGTTTCCAAAACTATCACCGATATTGAAAATCAAGCCAAAAATCTTGGCGGGTACTTAGTCAATTCTTATCTTTCTCGTCCCGAGGAGGGTGGCAGTGGCAATATTGTTGTTCGTGTCCCCGAATCAAAACGTGCCGAAGCTCTTGATACTTTTCGGGGCTTGGCTATCAAAGTAGTTTCCGAGTCAATTTATGGTACCGATGTCACCGACGAATATGTTGATTTGGAATCACGTCTAGAAGTCCTCAATCAGACCAAAGTCAAATTTCAGGAAATTATGACCAAGGCCTATCAAGTTAATGATCTTTTAAATGTTCAGCGCGAACTAATTAATCTTCAATCCCAAATTGATTCCATTAAAGGTCAGCAAAAATATTACGAGCAATCAGCCAAGTTAAGCAAAATCACTATTTATTTGTCCACCGACGAATTGTCTCTACCTTACGCTCCCACTGACACTTGGCGTCCGGCGGTAATCTTTAAAACAGCCGTTCGTTCCTTGGTTGGCCATCTTCGATCTACCGGGACTGCCATCATCTGGCTTCTGGTTTACTCGCCAATTATTCTGGTGGCCATCATCTCCTATCGCCTAATCAAGAAAAGATTTTTCTCCTGATATAATCCTTTCTCATGAACCGGCGCGATTTGTTTGTCATCTTTCTTATTGTCCTTACCGATCTTATCGGTTTCGGTATCGTCATCCCCATTCTTCCAACCATTAGTGAGCAATTAAATATCACCGGCTTAACACTTGGACTCTTAGTTTCCGCATACCCCTTAGCCCAGTTTTTTGCCGCCCCAATTCTTGGTAGTCTGTCCGACCGTTACGGTCGAAAACCAATTTTAGTTATCAGTAAACTTGGTACCGTTGTTGCCTATTTAATTTTTGCTTATGCCCGTAGTCTTCCTTTATTGTTAATTTCCAAGCTTATCGACGGTGCTACCGGCGGCAATATTTCTGCCGCCAGAGCCTATATCAGTGACATTACCACCAAAGAAAACCGTTCCCGAGGCATGGCTGTTATTGGTATGGGTTTTGGTTTGGGTTTTATTATTGGTCCGGCTTTAGGGGGAACTTTTTATTCCATTAGTGGTTCCCAAACTCTACCTTCGTTGGTTGGAGCTGGTCTCTGTTTAATTTCTGCCGTTTTGACTCAGCTGTTATTAAAAGAACATTCTAAACCTATCACCAGTTATCCCAACTTCAGCACTAAAAAGTTTTTTGCCGTTTTTCGCCATCCTGACATTCGTCAAATATTTTTAGTCCAATTTTTGTTTATGGTGGCCATGTCCAGCTTTCAAACCACCTTTAATTTTTTCACCGACATTTCCTTCGGTCTTACTGCTAGTCAAAATAGTTATATTCTCGTTTACCTTGGCGTTTTATCGTTTTTGGTTCAAAGTTCATTTTTGCGTCGACCCCAACCAAATCCACATTTTCAAAGTCAGTTGGGATTATTTTTGTCCACTGTCGGTATTGTTCTAGTCGCCCTTAGTCCAAGTTTGTGGATAATGCTTCCAGTTTTAATTATCTACATTATCGGCAATGCTTTTGCTGGTGTGTTTCTACCAACTCTTTTGTCCACTACCAGCTCAACTGATCCTGAAGGTCAAATTCAAGGTGCTTTTGAAAGTGTTGGCAGCCTAGCTCGCATTATCGGCCCAGCTATTGCTGGAAGTTTAATCGTCAACCATTCCCGTTATGTATACCTCTTTTTGGCTTTTCTAGTTCTTTTAGCTTTGTTTTTTCTTTCTCGACCCGTCTCTGTTAGACTAAAAGAGTGAAACCAGTTTGCCTCTTAACCGGGGGAGCTTCCGGCCTAGGACGGGAAATTGCTGCCAGGTTGTCTTTTGATTATCAGGTAGTTATCCTGGATCTTAAATCATCCCATCTCCCTCATGTTGCCCGACACTTTGGTTGTTTATACCACTTTTGTGACGTTTCTCAGTATTCTCAAGTCGAAAAAATTGTTAAAAAATATTCTCAAATCGACCTTCTTATTAATTGTGCTGGTATCTATCTTGACGGTGAACTCAACCATAATGATCCGGATAAAATTAAAAAAATAATTCTCGTCAATTCTCTTGGCCCAATCAATACTTCCAAAGCCGTCATTCCTGTTATGAAAAAACAAAAACAGGGGATTATTATTAATATCAATTCCATGGCCGGTCTCCGTCCTCGTAAGCTTTGCAGTGTTTATCATGCTAGTAAATATGCCCTTACCGGTTTTGCCCAATCACTAGCTCCCGAACTTGAACCCTATCACATTAAAATTACCAATATCTATCCGGATTTAATCAACACCTCGTTTTCCAAAAAAGGCCAAATCACCCGTAATTTTTCTAAGGCTCTAGACCCTGGTCAAATCGTTAAGTTGATTGAATTTCTTCTCTCCCTTGATCCCAACACCACTCTCCCTGATGTCACCATCAAGCATATTTGATCCATTGATTTTCTGATTAGACCCGAATATTATCCGAATATAACCATTTCTTCCCTAGAACCCCTAGCTTCACTACTTCGCCCCACAACTTTAAGTGAATTTGTTGGCCAGCAACATTTAGTTGGTCCCGGCAAACCCCTTCAGTTGGCCATTACCAATCATCAAATATTTTCCATGATTTTTTGGGGACCACCAGGAGTTGGTAAAACCACTCTGGCTCGAATTATTGCCCAAAACATTGGAGCCGAACTTCATCAACTTTCAGCCGTCTCTGCCGGTAAAGATGACATTAAAAAGATTGTGACTGATACCCGCCCCAAGCTAGTCAAAAAAATCTTGTTTTTAGACGAAATTCATCGTTTCAACAAAGCCCAGCAGGATTTTCTTTTGCCATTCGTTGAATCCGGTGCCTTGACTTTAATCGGTGCCACTACTGAAAATCCCAGTTTTGAAGTTATTGCCCCGCTTCTGTCCCGTTGTCGGGTTTTTGTCCTCAATGAATTATCCAATGACGAGATATCTCAAATCATCGATCGCGCCATCGCCATTATCTCCCCTGTCAAGGGGAGACAAAAGAGGGGTTTGATTTCAAAAGACGCTCGTGACTGGCTTATTAATATGGCCAATGGTGACGCCCGACAGTGTATTACTATGATCGATAACGCCTTCACACTTTACGGTGATTTAAAACTTGAATCACTTAAAAATGCTCTTCAAAATTCCTATCTTCGTTTTGATAAACAGGGCGAGGAACATTACAACACCATTTCCGCCTTTATTAAATCAATGCGAGCCAGCAATGTTGACGCCGCTCTTTACTATTTGGCCCGCATGGTTACCGCTGGTGAAGATCCAAAATTCATTGCCCGGCGAATGATAATCTTTGCCTCTGAAGATATTGGTATTGCCAACTCTTCGGCTCTAATGCTGGCCAATCAAGTCTTTGAGTCTGTTACTAAGATTGGTTACCCCGAATGTACCATCAATTTGGCTCATGGTGTGGTTTACTTAGCCAAATCCCCCAAAGACCGCTCCTGTTGTGACGCTATCGGTGCCGCTCTTATCGATGCCAAGACTCTTGGCAACTTACCCATTCCTCTCAACCTACGTAATGCCCCAACTAAGCTGATGAAAGACCTTGGCTATGGTCAAGGTTATGAGAAATATTCAAAAGATGATTTATTACCCGAAAAATTAAAAGGTAAAAAATATTTTAAAAACTTAACTAAAAATGAAAAATAAAATTCTTTCTGGAGCCAATATGGGCATCGATCTGGCTAGTCAAAAGGATGTTTCCTGGAGCCAAGATCAATGTCCCTGGAATCAAGCTGAAAGTAACATCTCCCACAAATGCGCCATTAAAAACACCTCTGTCTGTGATTATTTTTGTGGCATAAAGCCATTAGATAAGGTCATCTGCAGTTATCCAAACAAAAAGTAGATTAGTTTCATTGTTGTTATGATTCAAAAAGTTAATCTCATCCAGGCCAAGACAATTTTCACTAAAACTAATCTTCCTGGTTGTGATTGGGTTATTAACCCCTACAACGGCTGTCAGTTCGCTTGTACTTATTGTTATGCCGCTCAAATTGCCCGTTGGAAACACCCAGGGGAAGAGTGGGGAAGTTTCCTGGATGTCAAAATCAATGCTCCAGAACTGTTAAAAAAAGAATTACCCAAAATTAAGGGCTCGATATTCTTTTCATCCGTTACCGATCCATACACTGGCTTAGAGGCCAAATACCAACTTACTCGTCGATGTCTTGAGCTTCTAATCAATTACCCTGAATTGATTTCTATTCAAACAAAATCTCCCCTGATAACTCGTGACATAGATTTATTTAAAAAATTTAAAAAAATTTCAATCGGTTTTACTGTCACTACCCTTAATGATAGAGTATCTCGCTTCATCGAGCCTTTGGCCCCAGCAGTTTCCGATCGCATCAAAGCTATCAAACAACTCAACACTGCCGGTATTCACACCTATGCTTTTATCGGACCGATCTTACCCCACTTTATCAAAAACAAAAAAGATATTAGTCAGTTACTTGATATTCTCCAGGACGCTGGTGTTGTTGAGGTTTGGTTTGAACATATTCATCTTGTTGGTCCGATTAAGGCCCGATTGTTAGGTTATGTTCAAACACATGCCCCAAATTTGGTTACTGATTTTCAACAGGCTGACAACATCGAGTATCGCACCAGACTCGAAACGACTATCAATGATTGTCTTCGTGGTCGTGGCCTTAAACTTGGGTTGGGCAAGGTAATTTACCACCACGATCTGTCGCCAAGGATATGAAAAAATATCTTGCCATTATCAAAATTGCCTATATTTCTGTCCTCGAAAATCGCTGGCAAGTTCTTATTGCCAACTTACAGTCCGCATTCACTCTCTTTATCCTCTTTTTCTTTTGGCAATCAATTTTTTCTAATCGTCAAGTCGTCAACGGTTATACCTTTTCTCAAATTATCACTTATTACTTCATCATTCGAGTTACCTACAATCGGGTATCTACCTTTGGTGCCTCCACTCTAGCTAAAGACATTCGTAGTGGTAATATTTGCCGCTTTCTGGTCCGCCCGTACAATTTTACTCTTTATCAAACCTGCCAGTATTTTACTCGCGCTACTCTCTGGACACTAGGAAATCTTTTTGCCATTATTATTTTTGCTCCATATTTTTTTCGTCATTTTATTTTTCCGCCAAACATTGTCTCTTGGTTTGTTTTCGGTCTAACTTTTATTCTAAATGGTTTCCTTTCCATCGCCATCAACCTCAACATTGGTTATATCGCTTTTTGGATAGGAGAAGTTACCCACCTCAAAATTGTCTCTACCATCCTTATCACCATTCTTTCTGGTGGGCTCATTCCCCTGACTTTTTTTCCTGACTGGTTTCAGAAATTATCAAACTTTCTTCCTTTTCGTTATCTAGTTCAGTTTCCCACCGACGTCTATTTTGGTAGACTTGGTTTCGACAGTATCTGGGCAGGTATCTTCATTCTCCTTGCTTGGGTCATTGCGCTTTATTTTTTGGCCGCTTTGATTCTTCGGCACAGCCTCCAGTCTTATGAAAGTTATAACTAGGTATTGTCGTATTTACGCTCATTTTTGGCAATTAGCTTTTTCCCAGGGTTCAGTTTATCGAGTCGATACTATTCTACTTTTTGTGGCTGTTGTTCTGTACTTAATTCAAAGCTTCACTTTTTCTAGTACCCTGTTAAGTTCAATTCCCCTTGTTGGTGGTTGGAATTTTTCCCAATATTCTATTTTGCTAGCCACTTATTCTCTCAATTGGGGAATATTCAAGATGTTTTATGGTCGGACAATGGAAGACGTTGTTGATAAAATCTTCACTGGTCAAATGGACTATTTTCTCTTGCGACCTATCAACCATCGTTTTCTTTGTTATTTTTGTCCGCCTCTTATAAAGTCATTTCCTTCAGTTATTTTCAATTTATTTTTTCTTGTCTGGTTACTTTATCGTTTCTCGGTTCCGATAACTACTTGGTCTCTGTCGCTTTATATTTTCTATCTACTCATAGGTCAAATAATTATTTTTTCCTTTGCACAAACGGCGGTCAGCACTGCTTTTTTTACCAGTGATGCCAGCGAAATTTTTCCCATCTTCGAAAACGCTTGGAACCAGGCCAACTACCCCGATGATGCTTTCAACCAGTCTGTTCGGAATTTCATCACTTTCGTTATTCCTATCGCTTTATTCTCTTCTTTCCCTGCCAAGGTTCTTCTTCACCGAGTCCAGTTTGGCTATGAATATTTCATTCCTATTATCGTCGCTGCCGTCTGTCTGCTGGTTTCTAATATCATCTATCATCGCGGGGTTAAAAATTATACCAGTGCTGGAGGCTAAAAATGTCCGACCAAATCATTGTAAAAAATTTGTCCAAAAATTTTGTCACCTACAAAAAACAACCTGGCCTAACTGGCAGTCTTAAATCACTTTTTTGGCGTCAAACCAAAACCATTGAGGCAGTTCGAGATATTTCATTTTCTATCAAAGAAGGCGAGTTGGTTGGTTTCATTGGCCCAAACGGCGCCGGTAAAACCACCACCCTTAAAATGCTTTCCGGTTTACTTCACCCCACCTCTGGTTCCTGTTCAGTTTTAGGATTTACCCCATTTAACCGCCGTCAACAGTTTCTGTCTCAAATCAGTCTAATTATGGGGCAAAAGAGTCAACTGTGGCCTGAACTTCCGGCTGTTGAAACATTTGAGCTCAATCGGGAAATCTACCAAGTTGATCAAAATGATTATCAAAAAATCCTCCAAGAGTTAATTAATTTACTTGAGGTGCAAGATGTTGTTCATCAGCAAGCACGCAAGATGAGTCTCGGTCAACGTATGAAATGTGAGCTTATTGCCTCGCTTCTCTATCGTCCCAAAGTTCTTTTTCTTGACGAACCAACTCTTGGTTTGGATGTTCTTGTCCAAAAGAAACTTCGACAGTTCATCAAAAACTACAATATCAAGTATCATTCAACAGTTCTCCTAACCTCTCACTACATGGAAGACGTTAAAGAGCTCTGTCAGAGGGTAATTGTCATTAATCGCGGTCACTTGATCTTTGACGGACCAATCAATAAATTAATCCAACAATACGCTGATTACAAAACTATCACTGTTATCCTTAATGGTTCAGTTGCTGCCCCTCATCTTAGATCAGTTGGAGAATTACTAGATTTTGATGGAATCAGAGCCATTTTCAAAGTTCCTCATCAATTAGTTTCTATTACCGCCTCTAAAATTCTAAACCAGTTCAGCGTCGACGATATTGACATTGCCGAACCTCGATTGGAGGATATAATTGCTCAAGTTTTTGACGTTAAATGATTATCAAGTTAATTTCCCCATAATTACAGCAGACCAAGAAAGATGGATCAGTCATCTTCGAGATGATGATCACGTGGTAATCAAGCCATACGACCCAACCAGTGAGCAAAAGTTTGAAGCTGTGAGAGCGAAGATATTGGCAACGCTGGGATCAGAAGTTGAAGTTAAACATCGCGGGGCAACCGGATTAAAAATATCTGGACAAGATGAAATAGATATCTATATTCCTGTGCCACCAGACAAGTTCGACAGCTTAATCGCTCCACTATCAAATCTTTTTGGACCACCAAGGAGCCACTATCATTTGGAAAGAGCAAGATTTGTCACCATTCAGGATGGAAAACATGTTGACGTT
This sequence comes from uncultured Gammaproteobacteria bacterium, assembly GCA_964503465.1. Taxonomy (GTDB): domain Bacteria; phylum Patescibacteriota; class Microgenomatia; order UBA12405; family UBA12405; genus CAZCYZ01. Next base: position 104,986 of record CAZCYZ010000001.1, read on the forward strand.
TTCTTAATTAACCAGACTTGTCGTGGGTGGTTAGATGGAGAAAAATTCGAGACTTATTTAAGATCGCATCCCGAAGGACTAGAGGAGTACAGAAAACTAAAAGAAGAAGGGGATGGGCTAAGCACTCGGCAATATTATCGAAAAAAAGTTGAGTTTATAAACGAAATTCTAGGTAAAACAAGATAAATAACCCATGAAAGAAAAAATCTTTTTTCAAAACTCTCGCCTCAAAATCTCCTTTGCTTGGTACGATCTCTGGATTGGTCTATTTGTCGACACCAATAAAAGGAAGCTTTATTTTTGCCCCATTCCCACTTTACTTATTACCATTTCCCTCTGAAAACAGGAGAATTCACCCAAAAAGTTTGGCAGTTAGCTCGGACTATTCCTCCTGGTCGGGTGACCACTTATGGCCTTCTGGCAGTCGCCGCTGGCGGTCATCCCATACTAGCTCAAATGGTTACTACTATCCTAAGCAAAGCCCCCGATGCCGACACTATGCCCTGGCATCGGATTGTTTACAGTGATGGTCGAGTTTGGTTTGACAAAAAAAGAAAACAACAACGCCTAAAGCTTTACCAACAAGAGGGGATCAAGCTCGACAAAAACTATCGCATAATTGGCTTCAAAACTATCATTTATTACCCTTAACTGGATCGGTTTAGTGGACACATCCTAATTCGACATCTTGCCTTGGTTTCCCCGAGTCGCTCTACCGTACCCGTTCTACTCACCAATCCGTTTCCAAGTTCACCTTTCTCTGGCTTGGAACAAGTAAACGCAATCATCCCTCCGTCATCATCCCCCCCATCTTCTTTTCGAACACGGAGATCAACGCCACATGGTTCTATTATAAGTGTCTGCCATTCCACTTCAATCTATTATATCAAAGCACATCAACTCCGCCCATTAAAAACAAATTAGTTGTCGATATTCTGTTTCCCGCCCAAAGCTCGAGCAATCTTTTGGTGGACACTCTTTGGCGATTCTCCGGTGACAAACGAAATCTCATCTACCATGTGGGAAATTATTGTTTCAACTAATTCCTTGCTTGTTCGCGAAACGCTGTCTTCAGCAACATCCTTATTGCTTGCCCGAATCGATTCGAGCAGAGTAATGTTCCTTGTCCAGTCATTAGCATACATTATTTCCTTGGCCAGCTTAATATCAAACGTTTCCAAAACTGGCCTAGCGTTTGACAAACTTGCCATAATTTTCTTAGCCTCGTTTCTGCTAATTACTTTACGGAAACCAGCCTTGGTTAAGTTTTGGCAGGGGATAGAACAAGTCAGTTTTTGGGATCCATTGTCATCTGCTGCCACTCGAAAATATATCAGATCACTTTTTCTGTCAAAGACCACATAAATTCTCTCGTAATCGATGATGTAGTCACCTACCTTAACATTGTCACTATTTACCATCTCCCTCAAGCGTCTCTAGCAATTTCCTAAACGCAACCTGCACCAAAACTCTTGTGCGTCTATTATACCACCAAAAACCCCGCCACAGCGGGGTTTAATTCTTACTACACAATTTTTAGTTCAAGTATTTTCTGTTATTGCCAAGTAGCTACTGTCATTGCGGTTGGACTCAATCGTCCAACTTGCGACCACCGAAACTCCACCTTACTACTGTTGACTGCTGACACTTGATATACATAAGCACCCTTTTCCAAGAATCTAACCAAGGTTGACAATTCTTTGATGTCAGCTGCGGCATGGGTGTATTTTTCTGCACCAACTTTCTTGAAGTAAACATTGTAGCTTTCAGCTCCCTCAACTTTATTCCAGCTCAAGGTGGCCTTGTTATAGTTGGCCGGAGTCACCGTGGCAATTGAAGTCCCTTTTGGCATCACTGCTGCTACGTAAGTTTTTGCTCCTAAAGTTCTAACGCCGGACCACCAAAACTCCTTGCCGTTCCCATCAACTGCGGCTATTTGATAATAATACGAAGCATTATTTTTCAAGGCTCCAATAGTAACATTCCTTGACTCTTTGCCCAAATCTCTAACTGCATGAATAAATTTAACCCCTTCTTTTTTCCAGTTCCCTTCACCGTAATAAACATAATACTTTTCTGCGCCAACTACCCCAGCCCAGTTAACTTTGGCTTCTCTTGCCAATGATGCACTTGCATTCGCCAAAAACAATAATGTTCCTACAACCATTAATCCAAAATTACAAACTTTTTTCATTCTTATTTATTAAAAAAACTTATAATTATTTTCAGATACACGCCAAGCATAATCGACAGTCTTATATTTGTCAATCTTTAAACCACATTATTCTCCGCATAATTTTATTAATATAGGATTTTACCGTTAATTCGGTTTTACAAAATAATATTAACCAATCTCCTTTTTAAAATTTGTTTTGATAAACTTATCAAGTGAATTCGGAAGTAAACACAATCAAGATTGCTGGCCCGGCTGGTACCGGCATCAAAAGTGCTGGTTTATTGTTAAGTCAGATATTAGCTACTCATGGTTTTTATACTCACGATTATTCAGAATATCCTTCCCTGGTTCGTGGTGGCCACAATACCTATCAAGTCAGTTTTTCTCGCAATCCAATTTACTCACCCTACCAAAAAGTTAACTTATTTTTTAGTCTAAGCCCAAACCATCACCAACACCACTTGTCTGAATTTGATCGTCACACTTTGGTATTAGGTGAAGATACTCCAAACCAACTCCCTCTTGATCAATTAACTAGCCAAATTGGAGGTAGTATCTATGCTAATACTGTCTGCTTAGGTGTTATTGCCTATCTTTATAGTCTGGGCGTTGAGACATCTCAAAAAGTTATTTCTAATCAATTTGGTTCTAGTTCTCCCAACCTTCATGCTTTCGAAATTGGTTATGATTACGCTAAGGCTCATTTAGGTAAATATCAATATGACAAAACTTATAAATACATAGATAAACATCAATATATATATGACGGCAACGAAGCGTTTGGTTGGGGCTTTATCAATGCTGGTGGGAGTTTTTACGCCGCCTACCCTATGACCCCTGCAACTGGAGTACTTCATTTTTTAGCTCAAAAACAAACCCAATATGATATCCGAGTCGTTCACCCCGAAGATGAAATTGCCGCCGCCTCAATGGCAGCTGGAGCTGCCTTTGCTTCAGCCCGTGCCGCCGTTGGTACCAGTGGTGGTGGATTTGCTCTAATGACCGAAACCGTCAGTCTCTGCGGTGCGGCTAACTTTGGTGTTGTCTTTTACCTTTCTCAGCGGCCTGGTCCAGCCACCGGTATGCCCACTTGGACTTCACAAGGGGATTTACTCTTTGCCATCCATTCTGGTCACGGCGAGTTTAACAAAATAGTTTTAGCTCCTGGTGATCAATATGAATCATTTGAGTTAGCTGTCTCGGCTCTCAATCTGGCGGCTAAGTTTAACCTTCCCGTTATTGTTTTATCTGACAAGTTTATTTCTGAATCTTCATCATCTCTTCCCAACCTTTCTCAAAAAAAAGTTAAACTCATTGAGTCCAAACTGAAATTTCGTCTGGCCAACAGTTACGAACACGACTCTGATGGTTTTTCTACCGAAGAATCTTCTCAAGTTGTGACCAACACTCTCGCTCGTCTTCGTCAACAAAAACATATTATTAATTCCCTACCCAAACCAACCTTGTACGGCAACAACCAGGCAAAAAATCTAATCATTTCCTGGGGATCTACCAAGGGTCCAATATTAGAAGCCATCAAAAATAATCCCAAATATGCCTTTCTCCAACTTAAATCCCTCTGGCCTATTGACCCCAATCTCCGCCTACTAATCAGGCCGTTTAAGAAAGTTGTTGTGATTGAAAATAATGCCACCTCTCAACTTACCACCCTCCTTAAGTCTCAATTCGATTTTAATCCTATCACCACCATTTTAAAATTTGATGGCCGGCCTTTTTTCCCGGAGGAGTTGCTAAGCAAACTAAAATGAAATCCAGAATCATTCCAACCTTTTGCCCAGGCTGTCACAATTTCATTCTCTATGCTTCCATTCAGCAAGCCATTACTGAATTGCGCATTGATCACGGGAACTTAGTGTTAGTTTTCGACATCGGCTGTGTTGGTAACATGGCTGATTTTTTTAGTACTTATGGTATTCACTCTCTTCATGGTCGCTGCATCCCCACGGCTGTCGGTGTTAAACTTGCCAATCCCCAACTAACCGTTCTGGCTATTGGTGGTGACGGTGGAATTTATGGTGAAGGGATGGGTCATCTGGTTGCCGCCACTCGAGCTAATTATCCTATTACTACGATCGTAGCCAACAACCAACTTTATTCTCTAACCACCGGTCAAACTAGTCCTACCACCCCTCAACACGCCAAAACCAAATCTACACCACTTGGATCACCATCCGTCCCCGTCGAGCCAGTTTCACTCCTCAAGACTATTAATCCTACTATTTTAGCCGAATCTGTTGATAGCACCGACATGCCAACCATCATCAACTCAATTAAGAAAGCTATTAATCATCCTGGTTTTTCCCTCCTTGATCTTCGTCAAATTTGCATCACCTTTGGTAAACAACTTACTTAATGCTTTTTGCTATCCCTCGAGCTGCAATGATTCCCGTTGCTGCTGCCCCGACAATATTCCCCGACACTCCGGCTCCGTCACCAGCCACAAACAGTCCGGCCAATTCGGTTTCTAAAAACTTATTAGTTCTTATTCGTGATCCTCGGAGTTTAATTTCTGGAGCATATAAAAAGTTCCAACCAGCATTGATTCCCGGGAGTACTCCGTTTAAAATATCCAACGCCTCAAGTATGTTCTTTACCAACCTATAAGGTAGAGCCATTGATATATCGCCAGGAGTGCATAGGTCGAGACTTAACGTTGGCACCACCAGGCTTTTGAAAATTCTTTCTGGTGTACTTCTTCTGCCAGCTTTTAAATCAGCCAATCTTTGAATTATTGGTTTACCTCCACCCAAAGTCGTTGCCAGTTTGGCAATTGAAATTGCATAATCAGTTGTGTTTTCCACTGGTTTTGTTAATCTCACCTCTTGAACAAAAGCAAAGTTACTATTCTTCGAATCATTTTTTGAATTTGAGTGACCATTAACGCAAACGTAGTTGCCATAATCCTCAACCGACACATATCCATTTGGACAGGGACAATATGTTCTAATAGTGTCATCAAAAGTAGGTGTTTGAATCGAATATATTCCCTCGTACATAATTCGTGCATGTTCGGCCGTCACGCTGGCCGGAAATTCATATCTTACCCCTATCTCCACCATTTGGTATTCATAACTAATCCCCAGGTCTTTTGCTATGTTTTGTAACCATTTAGCTCCAACTCTTCCCGGCGCTATCAACAGTATTTTTGTTTTAAACACCCCTCTGTTTGTTTGTAGACGAAACACCCCTTTCTTTTTAGTGATCTCCATCACCTCTGTTTTTGGCTCAATCACAACTTTGTTTTCTTTTAGCTTGGTTACTAAGTTGCCAATAACGCTGGGTAGTAAATCACTCCCTACATGTCTCACCCTTCTGGTATATAACTTCACATTGCACCGATGACAATCACTGATTAGTCTTTCTACTTCCTTTTCATTAGTTGGTGTTACCGGAGAATTTACTCCAAAACTTAAAAAACTATTTTCTACTTCATCAATCCACTCCATTGCTTCAGTTTTTGTCCCAAAATCCAGTAACCTCTCCTGGCTTAGAGTCATACTGAAATGTAGTTTTCCGTCGCTAAAGGTTCCTCCGCCACCTACGCCATACATTGTTTCTTGCCTTTGCCTTTTGTCAATTGACTGACCTTTCTCCAAAATTAAAACGTCTTTCAACCCATTTTTTGCCAACTCTAAGGCGGCAAACAATCCAGCAGGCCCCGCCCCGACAATTATTACCTGATGTATTTTCACCACCCATTATATCTTTTTTGCCACTATAGTCATAAACAGGGGAACTTCACGTCTTGCTTGATTTTCTATTCTCGCCATCCCCCCCGTTGATGTCTTGTCTGACATCCACTCTTCGATTTTTGTGATTACAAAGCTATTATTGGACAACATTTGACTAATTTTCGATAGGGGATAATGGAAACTAAAACTTATTTGATTGTTTCTTTTGTCAAAAGGGCTGCTTTCTATTGGTATTTTTAGATTTGACATATAAATATCCACCATCCGCCATTGTTTGTTCTTCACCACTATCCAGTCACTATGTTTTGGAATTCTAAAGGCCGGGTGATTAATTACCAACAATACGTGACCACCCGACTCGATCAAATCACTGGCATTTTTTATTGCCCCAAATGGCCGTTCTAGGTTTTGTAAAGCCAAAATCATTACCACCCAGTTAAATTTTTCCCCAACCCCAATCCTTTGAGTAACATCGGCAACCACATATCGGTGATCCTTGTTTTTATCAAGTCTTCTAGCTTCATCTATTAAATTACTCGCCAGATCAACCCCCACATATTTCACCTCAACTGGCAGTCTTCTGGCCAACACCCCTTGCCCACAAGCCAAATCCAATACTTTCTCCCCACTCCTCAGATTCATTAGTTTTATTACCCTAGGCAAAATGACTCTGTCATGATAATAATGTCCCTTATTTCCAACAATTTTGTTATACCATTCCCCAACCTGTTGCCACGAACTCGAATTCGGTTTCATTGCCAAATTATACCTTGATTACTTGTGCCCAACTAATACATCGATTATGATTATTTTTGTGTCTGGAAGATGCTAACGCATTGGCAACCGAGTTGTGTCCATAACAAATCGCGGTGCCTACTATGACACGCCTTTAATATTTTATAAAGGAAAAATGAACTATCTTCAGTTTTCGTCTGAATCTGTTTGCGAAGGCCATCCGGATAAAATTTGCGATCAAATATCTGATTCCATTCTTGACGCCGCCTATTCTGTTGATCCACATGCTCGTGTTGCCGTTGAAACCTTAGCCACAGTTAATAAGTTGGTTTTAGCTGGTGAAATCACTCTTTCTGGTAGTCTAGATTTTGTCGCCATCGCACGTAAGAAAATTAAAGAACTCGATTATACCGACCCCACCCTTCTTTTTACCGACAAGTCAGACATTGAGATATACATTCACCAACAGTCTCCTGACATTGCACGGGGTGTCAATACTGGTGGTGCCGGTGACCAAGGTATGATGTTTGGTTATGCCTGTCGCGAGACTCCCGAATTCATGCCTCTCCCTATCTCTATCGCTCACAGCCTTTGTCGTAAGATGGATGAAATACAGCGTGTTCATAGTTGGATAAGACCGGATGGTAAATCGCAAGTGACTGTTAGCTACAACAACCAGACACCTATTTCTGTTGATAAAGTAATTTTAGCCAAACCAATAAATTATCAAATTGCTCCCGTCGATCATTCTCATTTTTTCTATCAAAACGTGGTCGGCCCTGTTTTAGATGAGTATGGTTTCGGAATTCATAAGAACGCTATGATTTTGAACGGTACAGGTAGGTGGGCAATTGGTGGCCCCGCATCTGATACTGGAGTCACCGGACGTAAGATTGTTGTAGACACCTATGGTGGTATGGGTCGAATCGGTGGTGGTTGTTTTTCTGGTAAGGACACTACCAAGGTCGATCGTAGTGCCGCCTATGCTGCTCGTTATATCGCTAAAAATATTGTAGCCGCTCAGTTGGCCGATCGCTGTGAAGTTCAACTTGCCTATGCTATTGGTCAAGTTCAACCAGTAGCCAAGGCTATTGAAACGTTTAACACCTCTAGGTGTAGTCAAAAAGTACTTGAAGATTTTGCCTGGAATTTACTTGATCTATCTGTTGAGGGTATCAATAGTGGCCTTAAACTTCGGGTTCCTATTTATCAACAAACGGCCCGATATGGGCATTTTGGGAATCCGAACTATTCCTGGGAGCAGGTCAAATCTAAGCTATAGTCTTCATGCCGATTGGTTAAACGGTATTTTGTCCTATATATATTGCATTTGTACAGTATGGGGTGTACAATACTCCCTTAATACATACAATATATATCTATATGACTCACAAAACATCTCTCCAAATCGTCCTTAATCTTTTAACCTTAGTTGCCTTTCTATCCTCAACTGCCAGTTATTTTAATACCTTCAAAGTTTCGGAAGTCTTGGCTCAAGCGGTCGACGAGAATGACAGGAAAGTTAAAATTTGTCACTCTAGCAGCAGTCACGATAATCCCTACATTGTTCAACATCCGGACAAGTCTGGTGACGTGAGTGGTCACGATGACCACAATGGTCCAATTTGGTATTCGGGTATTCCCTGTAGTTTACCCATATCTAACTGTTGGGGAGATATAATCCCGCCTTTTGACTACGATGACGGTCAACACTACAATGGTAAAAACTGGACCTCCGAGGGCCAGTCTATTTGGAATAACAGTTGTAATATTGCGGCTACCACCCCAACTACACCACCGACCCCTACCCCCACCATCATTTTGCCAACCGAAAATCCTACTCCAACTTTTACCATCACTCCAACCCCTACCTCTGGTTCACTAACCGAAGATCCTACCCCGACACAAAGACCAACTCCTATCACTGATCCAGGCGATCCAACATCTACTCCAATCATAAACCCCACTCCCACCCCCACCTCTGCTTCAAATGTTGGTGGTGACCCGGGTAATAGTGGTGGTAATTCTGATTCTAATAATTCCCCCGTTTGCAACGATTCCCGACCTGGTGCTCCAACTGGGCTCACAGTTTCCTGGATTAGCTCCACTCAAGTTCGACTCACCTGGAACCATGCTGTCGGCTCTCACACCTCATATCTTATTGCCTATGGTCCTAACACTGAAAGTTTTCCTTGGGGCAATCCCAACGTTGGTAACGAAAATACCTACACTGTTGGCTCACTCGTCCCGGGTGCTCAATACTGTTTTTATGTTCAGGCTCAAAACGGTTGTTCTCCCGGAGACAAATCAAGTGTTGTTTGTACCAACAGAGGGTCAACAGTTCGTATTTTGGGTGCCACCGATAATTATAACCCTTTAGTCGACGGTGTTCGTCTCTCCTACAATGGTTCAGTTCTTGGCGCCACTACTCTGGCCAAAACTGGCACCACCAGCGAATCCAAAATAAAATTACCTTCTGGCAACGTTCTTCTTCCTAATCTTTTCCTTTCCATTCCCAAGCTGAAAATTAACTCTCAAATTTACCAGGGTCAGTCCATTGGGCAGGAATTAGTTGTTGGCGATCGGGAAATTCTGGCAGTTGATTACAACAACTCCACTCTTCTTTATGGCCACAATCAAATGTCGGTTTTTGGTCGACTTCACCAGCTTAGATCCGGGGATTCAATCGGTCTAATGAAAGACAATCAAACTCTCAATTATCAGGTAGTCGAAGTAAAAATGATTGCCGACACCGATATTGGTGCCCTCAATATTACCAACCCTAATTACATTTATTTACTTACTTGCAGTTATCTTCAGCCCGACAAAAGGTGGTTAGTTATTGCCAAACTAAATTAAACATCCCTTATGACTAAAAATATCAAATACCCCTTAATTGTTGTTATTGTTATTTTCCTTTTTGGTTTAGTCAAAACCCCTATAAGTAAAGTCCTAACAGGCCGTTACCTTCAAGCAGATGTTCCGGCTATCACTCCTGCGCCTCAACTTCCATCCGGTTGGGTTATCGCTACCGACAAAGAGTCCCAGGTCAAAATCGAAAAAACCATCACCGGTGATGTCAAACAAAAAATTAGACCCACAGTTATCTTGACCTCCAAATCGATCGGTTCAACTGAAAGTTTTATTAAATATACCGATCGTCTCAAGTCAGGTGCCAGTTTAACTATCCCTTCGCTTAAGTATCTCACTGACGAGGCCAAAGCTAATACTCGCCGTCTAACTGGTTACTATACCAACTCCGGAACTAAAATCTACCTAATCCAACGTTTGTCAATCGAATCAGGTGTTATCAGCACCATTACTGCCTCATATCTAGGGGATATCACCACTGAGGCCGAAATTGCCCAAGTTTTCGATTATCTTCTGGTCACTCGTCTCTCTCACTAACCCCCATCCCCTCACTTTGGCCTGAATGGTAAACTTAGTTATGAAAATTATTATCAGGCTTGTTTTGATTTTTATACTTATTCTTGTTATTGTCCCCCTGCTTTTATTTAGGTATTTTTTTGCCTCTGGCCCCAGGGATCTTGGAGTCAGATTCTCTAAAGTCGAACTTGAATCAGCTACCAAAAAAGATGGAGTTGAGGCCGTCGCCATTACTCCAACCTCTCCCTCAATTAAAGACAGTCTTCGTTTTGAGGGGAAAAACGAGGTTAATACCACTTTTACCGGTGCAGAAGTTTCTGCCTTGGTTAGTTATCAGCGTTGGAAATATCGTATCAGTGATAATGTTCAGCTTAAAATCCATCCCGATGGTAGCGCTGAAATGAGCGGTATCCTCAACATCAAAAATATCTTGCCCTACATTTCCTTAACCCACTCTACTGCCGAGGTTGAATCGGCCATACAAAAATACAACATTGGCTTTAATCCCCCCTACTATCTCAAGGGTAAATTATCCATCATCAACAATCAGGTTACTCTGACTCCGGAAACTATCCAGCTTGGTAAAATCACCTTACCCCAGGATCTAATCAGCAAAAATCTGTCGTCCATAACTAGTTTTATCGAAACCAGAATTAAATCAGTTCCCAACCTCGATATTCGTTCTTTGAAACTTGAAAATGGCATCGCCAAAATCGATGCCACTGTTCCTGCTAAGCAATACACCGTTTGGGATTAATCAAATTATGGCCACCAAAAAATTCACTATTCTCCACAGCAATGATATGCATGGGGATTTTTTGGCCGAACTTAGTGGTAAGCCGGGGGAAATGATTGGTGGTTTATCTCTGCTTTCTGCCTATATAAACAAGGTTAGGTCAGAGGAAGAAAACGTTTTATATGTTGTCAGCGGCGACATGGTTCAAGGAAGCTTGATTGACACCGAATACAAAGGTATCTCCACCATCGAAATAATGAATTATCTTGCTCCCGATGTTGTTGCTTTAGGCAATCATGAGTTTGATTATGGTCTTCCTCACTTGCTCTTTTTGGAAAAAATGGCCAACTTTCCCATTGTTAACGCCAATCTCTATATCAAAACTTACCAAAAACGTCTTATGAATCCTTACAAGATTATTACTAAGGCTGGATTTGATTTTTTGTTTACCGGCATTATAACTGACAAGGTTATCGATTCTATTTCCCAGGACAAACTAATCAGTTCTTTTGTTTCCTTGGAAGAAGCCAGCCAAGAGGTCGGCAAAATTTGTAATGCCTACAAACACAACGACATCGATTTGACCGTTCTTTTAACCCATATTGGTATTGATTCTGACCAACAACTCGCCTCACTGCTTAAACCCGAGTGGGGGGTTGATCTTATTATCGGTGGTCATTCACATACAATTCTTGACAAACCTAAGAAAGTCAACAATGTTCTTATTGTTCAGGCTGGTACTTCTACCAATCAGGTTGGTCGTTTTGATATTATTGTCGACGATGACACCAACTCAATTATTGAATACCAATGGCAATTGATTCCCGTTACTTCTAATCTTGTCGCTCCCGACCAACAATTACTAAGTTTCATCAATCAGTTCAAATCAGTCATTGATCAAAAATACAGCGCTATTATTACTAAACTGGCCACAAAACTTACCCACCCTCGTCGGGAAATCGAAACTTCTCTTGGCAACCTTTTTGCCGACATTTTTGCTCAAAGTGCCCAATCAGATATCGCTTTAGTTGGTTCTGGTTCAATTCGATCTACCACTTTTGGGCCAGTAGTCACTCTTGACAACATCATGACCTGTTTTCCTTTTGACGATTCACTTCTTCGATTCACGGTTACCGGTAAAAACCTCAAAAAGATTTTTGCCCATTTTATGAGGCTAGACAATCGTAACAGCGAAGGGGAATGTTATCAAGTGAACTCTGCCGTCAGAGCTACTTACTCCGATCATCTTGAATCTTTAACCATTAAGGGTCAACCGGTAGTCGATGATGCTTCTTATACCCTTTGTCTTCAGGGGTATCACTTCAATAGCTCAACCCCTAATTTAAATATTAGCGAGTCCGAGCTAACTTGCCTGGCTTCAACTAAAATTGTTACCACTTCAGCTCAAGATGTTGTCATTGAGTATCTTCGCCAGCACCAAAACCTTAATTCGCAAGTCGAAGATCGTTTACTCTACCGATGAAAATTACCAAAACAATTCCCCTAATCATTATTCTCCTTTCCTTTCTTTTAGATCTCTATTTTTACTTCAGACTTCCCAACGTCCTAGCCACCCATTGGGACATTAATGGCCAGGTCGACGGTTATGCCTCCAAGAGCTTTGCTCTTTTTTTCATGCCAATTCTTTCGGTCGGTCTTTATCTTCTCTTCTTAATACTCCCAGCCACAGATCCTTACCGTCAAAACTTCAAACAGTTCGAAAAACACTTCAACAACTTTATTGCTATCGTTTTTGGTTTTTTATTTTATCTTTATTTCGTAACCATTCTTTGGCATCTTGGGGTCCGCTTCAACATGATTCAAGCTTTATCTCCTGCCTTTGCTGTTATTTTTTATTACACCGGTGTTCTAACCTCTCATGCCAAAAGGAATTGGTTTGTCGGTATTCGTACTCCATGGACTATCAGTAGCCAATCAGTTTGGGATAAAACCCATCGTTTAGGTGGCAGGCTGTTTAAAATAGTCGCCCTGATCAGTCTTGGTAGTTTCTTGTTTCCCCAATACGGCTTCTTTCTTATCCTTGTCCCTGTACTTTCTACTACTATCCTTCTCTTTGCCTATTCTTTTATTGTGTTTTCTGGTGAAGCCAAGACCTAATCTTTGGCCAGGCCTGAACCACTACAATCAGCCCCAAAAGTCCAATGGTGATTATGGTAAACCACGAAGTAGTATTCTTGCCTGAAGTCTGATCTGGCGTCTCAGTTGTTTGAGTCGATTCCTTTGTTGGTTCCACTGTCGCCCCCATATCCTTTATGGTTTTTGTTACCTCGACAGTAGGTGTTTCTTCCTTTGTCGGCGTCAAGGTTAACGTTGCCACTGGAGCTATGGTATTTGTTGGAGCCGGGGTGATAGTTGGGGTTGAGGTAGCTATTGGTATCAAACTAATCAAAGGAATGATTTTGCCAACCTTTATGGTTGGTTTGGGGGTTGGGGTGTTAGTTGGCAACAAGGTCAATGATATTCTGGGTTGAATTTGATATACAGTTATTGCCTGTGCAGTTCTCATTGACATAACTAATAAACTAACCATCAATCCCAAAAAAATTATTATTTTCTTCATATCGGTATTTTCTCAAGAGAATCTCGATAAATCAAATCAGACGAGATATAATCCCCCAAGTGATTATTATCAAAACCACCCAACAAATTGATGGTATTCGTCAAAGTTCCCAGCTTGCCGTCCAGGCACTTAAACATACTGCCAAATTTGTTAAGCCGGGAGTTTCAACTCAGTTTCTAAATGATCAAGCTCATCAGTTCATTCTTGCCCACCGCGCCATTCCTGCCCCGCTTAATTACAATGGTTTTCCCAAAAGTATTTGTACTTCAGTCAATAATATTGTTTGCCACGGTATTCCCTCCGATAGCCAAATCCTTCATCAAGGGGATATCGTCAACATCGACATCACCACTATTCTTAATGGTTATTACGGTGATGTTTCTGCTACTTACCCAGTCGGCCAAGTTAACCCCGAAGCCAAAAAACTAATTACCGTTACTCAAGATTCTCTTAATCTCGCTATCAAATCGCTTATCCCCGGTGAACCCCTTAATCTTACCGTTGGTAAAACTATTGAAGATTATGTCGTTAAATTTGGTTTTAGCCCAGTTCGTCTGTTGGGTGGACACGGTGTTGGATTAAAGTTTCATGAAGACCCTTTTGTTTATCATTTCTATCGCCCCAACGATTCCGTTCTTCTTCGGCCGGGTATGACTTTTACTATCGAACCAATGATTAATGCCTCTTCAAATTGGGAAGTTGATATTGACAAAGTCGATGGCTGGACTGTTCGCACTCGTGACGGTTCTCTTTCCTGCCAATTCGAACACACTGTTCTGATTACTGATAACGGTTACGAAGTTTTAACAAAATTATGATTCTTCTCAACGGCAAAGCTTTATCTCAAAAAATCCTTCAATCGCTCAAATTCTCTAATACTTCACTCCATGTAATCTTGGTTGGCGATGATCCTTCAAGCATCAAATATACCAATCTCAAACAGCAAATAGCTATAGAATTGGGCATAAATTACCAACTTCACCATCTTCCAGCCGATGCCACGCAGTCATCATTAATCGAATTAATCCAAAAACTCAATTCTGATCCCAACGTTACTGGTTTTTTTGTTCAATTGCCACTTCCTTCCCACCTCAATAAAGATTTAGTTCTTAGTTCCATTGCTTCCAGTAAAGATGTAGACGGACTTAATCCCAATTCTAATTTCACTCCGGCAGTTGTTGTGGGAATAATACGATTGTTAGAAAATTACCAAATAAACTTCTCTGCTCGAAATGTTGTTATTGTCAACGATTCCAATCTAATAGGTCAACCGCTCAAAAAGATTTTCGAAACCAAAGGGGCCGTAGTTACTCTGGCCAACGACCAAACCCAAAGTCTTTCTCAAATCACTCAAGAGGCTGATATTTTAATTTCTGCCACTGGTGTCAAAAATTTGATCACGGCCGATATGGTCAAAGAGGGGAGTGTTGTTGTCGATGTCGCCAACGGTGATGTTGACTTTGTTGCTGTTTCCCCCAAGTGTTCCTATATCACCCCCACTTTTGGTGGTGTTGGTCCTATAACGATCGCCTCACTTTTTCAAAATCTTGCTACAATAGCAACAGATGCAAATCCAGCTCTTTGATCGTGGTTCCCCTGCCGGTAAAAAATTGTTTGCCGATATCGAAACTGTTTGTCATCGTCTTCAAATTGATTACGACCCAGAATACATCCAGGATATGACCAAGGTTTATTCTATGGGTCTTCAGGGAAAAACCATTATGCTTATTGATCGCGAAGTTGTCCTGGTTGATCAATATCCTAGCCTCAACGAACTGGAAAAAATAATCTCAGACTACCTTGAATAGTCTTTTAGCATTGGCATCAAGTATTCTTTCCGAATCTTCGCCCCATATCTGACTAATTTTTCTATAGACATATTCCACATACTCTGGCCGGTTGGTCTGCCCACGGAAAGGGATAGGTGCCAGAAATGGACTGTCAGTCTCCGCCAATAGTCTTTCTTGCGGAATATTTTTTACAACCTCCTCCAATCCGATCTCATAAGTCAAATTGCCATCGATCCCAAAATACCAGTCTGACGATATCTCCAAATATTTTTTAATTCTTTTCTTGCCACCGGTGTAACAATGAATCACACCTCGTAGATTTTTATAACTTTGCAATATTTCTACTGTCTCGTCCGAAGCCTTTCGCGAATGGACAATTAATGGTTTCTGATATTTAAGTGCTAATTCAATCTGAAGCTTAAATAGTTCAATTTGTTTACTTTTGTTAATTCCTTCCTCAAATTCCAATCCACACTCCCCAACTGCTACCACCTCCTGACACATCAATCTTTCCAACTCATTAACATCGTCGTTTATTTCCTGCGGGTGAATTCCGATTGCTGGTAATAACTTCGCATTGTTTTTAGCTAACTCCAAATTATCTTTCGAATCCACCAGGCTACTGGCTGACAACACCACCCAGTTGAGCTTGGTTAAATCAACCTCTTGTTTGAATCTACTTGATAAATGAGCATGGGTGTCAATCATTTGGTAATTTGAGTATACAATTCATCTATAATTTTAAATAAACTATGAACGAAAGAAGATTTCCGAGCACTTTTGTCGTTTTTTCAACTCTCGCTATAATCGCGGGTATTGCCGGATACTTTGTTTTCTTCAAAAAACAACAAACATCAGCTGGACTACCTTCTTTATCTTCAGACCACAAAAGTATTATCGTCGATAACAGTATTTTGTTATCCATCGATCATGACGTAATTTTTAATTGGTTTAAGGTCGAAAGCCAATTATGCGACGGAGACAGTCTCACAAGCGTACCCAATCGAAAAGAATTTTGTGAAGACACCACGTCTTTCAAAGACCAAACCAGATTTGCTTCGGTTGTGGTTTCCCCCGACAAAACAAAAATAGGTTTCTCCATCGAAAGTGATACCTTGTCTCCCGACAAAGTAGTTGGTATTTTTTTTCGCCACACCAATAAGGTTAATTTACTTACCAGTTACTATCTTGGGAATGAATTTCTCAGTTTTTCCCCAAGCGGCAAGTATTTTGTATATCAAGGCAACTGTTGGGAAAACCTATGTGGCCTTTTTGTAAATGATTCAGAAACGCTTGAAGAGATAATCAATCTAAACAACCCTGAGTTCCTAGATTCCAGGAGTCTAAATGCCAAATTTGTTCGGTGGCCATCAGACAGTCAAATTGAGTACCAACTTGGCTCGGAATTAAGACAAGAGTCGTTATAATCATTCAATGATTTACCTAATTGGTGGAGCTCCTCGAGTCGGCAAAAGTACAATAGCCATAGAGTTTGCTAAACAAATCAAAAGCCGGATTTTTTCGACAGATGAATTAGGAAGTCCACACTCAAATTCCTCGGTTATTTTTTATAGCGATTCAGAGAAAAACATTTTAACTCCAAACAAAAGAGTCAAGGCCATTGTCAACGAAGCAAAGAGAATAATTCCCCGCGTCGACAGTGTTCTAGATGAGGCTGTTAAGGGATCTGAAAACAATATTATTGAGGGCGTTCATTTATTTCCATTTTATGTAACAAGTTTTATTGAAAAATTTGGGGAGAAAAATATAAAAGCTATATTTATAGGAGCACGCAACCCGGGAATAATCTTACAAGGAATGATGCGCAACACCAGTCCCAACAACTGGACAAAAAATTGTACCCAAAATGTTTTGAACCAAATTACCTCCTTCGTCAAAGTTTTTAGTGACCATTTATTTGACGAGTGCAAAAAATACAATCTATTCTACAAAGAGCGTACGGCTAACTTTCAACTAGACATCCACGACATCATTTGCACTCTTCGCCGACCTTAAGATTCCCAGGCAGAATGTGAATTTTTGAATGGTCCTGATTCACTCCTAATTCTAATCCCGAACACAACATTGCTTCAGATTCAAAGCCGTGAATCTTGGATTTCTTGATTTTTGTTCTTTTGTCATCAGGGCCACACACTTCCGCCCCTGGTAGGGCTACTGCCACCAGTCGGCCAATTTGCAAGAACTTATCACCACAAATTATATTTAAACTCTTATCTCCAATATTAACCACAACTCGTTGGATTGTTTCATCTGACAACTTCTCGATAATCTCGATTTTACCTACAACAATTTTACCCCCATTAAAGTCTCCCTTGCCTGCCCGCTGTGGTGGGTCAAAGGGAGATTTAGAAGGATTTTGTACTCTTGGAAACAACGGTTTATCCAATGGTTTAACCACTCCACTAAAAATTCCTTCAATCCTCTTGGCTGTATCGGGAACGATCGGTCGCAGGTGATAGGCCGCTTTTTTGAGGTTAGAAACACACTCAATCAATACCGCTCTTCTGTTTGGGTCATCCTGATCCAAAGTCCACGGCTTTGCCTCGTTCAGTTTCAAATTACACGGATTAATCCAGGTTTCAAAAATATATTTAATAACCAAATCAATTGCATACTTCTCAAAATGTTTAGACACTTGATCACTAATTTCAATCTTTTC
Organism: uncultured Gammaproteobacteria bacterium; assembly: GCA_964503465.1. Classification (GTDB taxonomy): domain Bacteria; phylum Patescibacteriota; class Microgenomatia; order UBA12405; family UBA12405; genus CAZCYZ01. Next base: position 122,784 of record CAZCYZ010000001.1, read on the forward strand.
TGGAGCTACAGTTAGCCCATCAGCCAGTTTGGTCACTCTCGACACCAAGTTACCCAAATTGTTTGCCAATTCCGAATTGTATATTTCGTAAAACCGCTGGTAGGAAAAATCACCATCGCCATAAGAGGGGATTTCTCGCAATAAATAGTACCTGATAGCATCAACACTAAACTTTTCCAGTAATTCAATCGGATCAATTACGTTGCCTAGAGACTTACTAATTTTTTCTCCTTCAGCCGTAATATAACCATGAACAAAAATCTCCTTCGGAATTGGTAGTCCAGCGCTTTTAAGCATTGCTGGCCAATATATAGCGTGAAACCGACTAATTCCCTTGCCAATCACATGGCAGTCCGCCGGCCAATACTTTTGGTAAAGTTTCGAATTATCATGCCAATCCAGGGCAGTGATGTAATTAGCTAGAGCATCAAACCACACGTAAATAATCTGGTTTTTGTCCCCTGGTACCGGAATTCCCCAGCCATGAGCCCTGGCCACTGATCGGGAGATACTAAAATCCTCCAAACCACCTCGGACAAATGCCAAAACTTCATTTTTTCTTATTTCTGGTACAATCTTCAACTCATCGGTTGAAATAATTTGTTCCAGCCAACTTTGATAATTTGACAACTTAAAAAAATAGTTCTCCTCTTCCACTATTTCTGGTACCTTTTTGTGCTCTGGACACTTTCCGTCCACCAGATCCTTTTCAAGGTAGAATGTTTCACAACCAACACAATATGCCCCTTTATACTTTTTCCGATACACATCCTCCTTTCTGCATGCCAACCACAGGGCTTGTGCTCCTTTGATATGTCTTAATTCAGTGGTTCTAATAAAATCATCAATCGAAATTCCTAATCTGGTAAGTAGACTTTTGAACTTATTTGAATTTTTTGTTACAAAATCAATTACCGGTGTCTTCTGTTCTTCGGCCGCTTGAACATTTTTCAACGCATTGTCATCAGTCCCTGACAAAAAATGGACATCATCTCCCAATAATCGATGAAACCTAGCAATTGCATCCGCCTGGACAAATTCTAATGAGTGACCGACATGTGGCGCAGCATTAACGTAGGGGATAGCAGTCGTGACGTAAAACTTCTTGTTCATTTAAAATCTAAATAATTAAAGAATTCTATCTCAATTATTTAGACATTTTCTCTTTTGCTGTTCTTTTGACTGTTTTTTTGACTTTAACCACTTCCGTCTTTGGTTCAACTTTCTTGGTTGTCGTGGCTTTGATCATTTTAGAGTAGCGCGACTTCAATCTGGCTACTTTATTTCGGTGAAGAATATTCTTCTTAATTGCCTTGTCCAAAATCGAACTTACCTTTTTCCAGGTTTCTTCACTTGGTTTTTGAGTAAACCCTTTAACCACCTTTTTAACATTTTTGCGAAAATTGGTATTAACCTCATTTAATTTTCGCGCTTTTCTTAATGATTTTTTGGCTGATCTTCCTATTGGCATAGGGACTATTCTATCTCATCTTCTTCGCCTTTACAATAAGATCGACTAAACTTATTATATGGACATGAGTTGGCGCTCCAGACTTATTTCTATTACTACCAAAAGGCAAAGTAGTATTCTCTCCGCCTCCCTAGTTTTAGCAATTACCTTCGGTCTGTCGGCCGTTCTTGGTTTCCTTCGTAGTCGTTTTCTCTACGGTCGTTTCTTTAGCTGTTGTGTTCTTGATCTTGATGCCTATAATGCTGCCTTTCGCCTCCCAGACCTGATCTTTAAACTTTTAGTTACTGGGGCTCTATCAGCTTCATTTATCCCAGTATTTAGTAGCTATCTCCACAAAGATCAAAAAATTGCTCATCAAATCGCTTCTACTGTCATTAATCTCCTTCTGGTTGTTTTTGTTTTTGCAGCTTTGGTTGTCCTCGTATTTACTCGGCCATTATCCGAAATTATTGCCACCGGCTTTTCTCCGGACCAAATCACCCTTATGGTTGGTCTCACCCGGATCCTTCTAATAGCCCAAATATTTTTTTTGATTAGCAATTTTTTAACCGGAATCCTTCAAGTTAATCAAATTTTTATTATTCCGGCCATTTCCCCAATTGTCTATAACCTTTTCATTATCCTAAGCATTTTTACTCTGGCTCCAACCTTTGGCATTTATGGTGTCGCCTACGGGGCTGTCGTCGGCGCCTTTTTCCATCTGGCCATTCAGTTGCCAATCGCTAGAAAAGTTGGCTACCACTACTCTTTTTTCTGTCGTCCTCAACTGGCCGGGGTGAAAGAAATAGTTCGTTTGATGATCCCTCGAAGCTTATCCCTTGGCTTAGGAGAAATTGAAAATACTATTACCCTTTTTTTTGCTAGTACCCTACCCTCGGGTTCTATTTCACTTCTCAATTTAGCCCTTCAAATCATGTACCTCCCCAGTCGAATTTTTGGGACAACTATCGGTCAGGCATCTTTACCGATTCTCTCAAAAAATGTCGCTCGTAATGAGCTTAATGTTTTCCGTGCCACTGTTAACAAAACTGTTCTCCAAAGTCTTTATATTGCCCTACCAGTCACTACTCTAGTTTTAATCCACCGTGTTTCCATTGTTCGTATTGCCTTTGGCGCCAAACATTTTCCCTGGATGGCTACCCTGTTAACTGCCAAAACTCTAGCCTGGCTCACTCCAGCCATCATTTGCCAAGCAGTTATTCAGATTTTAATTCGTTCATTCTACGCCCTTCATAATACCAAAACTCCACTTTATGTTTCTTTTTTCTCGCTTATAGCCAACGTTTTTACCAGTTATTTTTTTGTTAACTTTACAGATTGGGGTATTGTTGGCCTTGCTTTTAGCGCCACTATTGGTAACCTGGTTCAGTTTATCGGTCTTCTTTTTTTCTTTATCCAACGTGTTGATGGCTTTGAATGGCACAAAACTTTTGGTGAATTTTTCAAACTGGCTATTTGTGCGGTTCTCATGGGATTGACCACGTGGGGTAGCCTCCGTCTTCTTGATCTTTTTGTTCTCGACACTAGTCGCACCATTAATTTGGTAATACTTTTTTCACTCTCATCTGCTGTTGGTCTAGTATCCTATGTTCTTTTCACTGCCAAAATTACTCCTCTTTACCTCCAGCCGTATAAAGCTTACCTAAATCGATTTCGTCATTTTCTCCTGCCTTAAAACGGATCAGGTGGGATTTTGACTCAAACGAAACAATCCATCATAGTGGGTTATACTTTATACTGTTATTGTATGCCTGCCAAAAAGGAACCATCCCTTTTACCCGACTCTGAAAACAATAACACCTTCCTCGCCCGTGTTCTGCGTTGGACCACCACTGTGGGGCGTTTTGTGATTGTCTTTACTGAGTTAATTGTTATTAGTGCCTTTCTCTCTCGATTTTGGTTAGATCGCAAAAACTCTGACCTTTCTGAAGTTATTCGCCAACAAAAAGCCATTCTTGAAAGTACCCAAGACTTCGAGAAGGAGTTCACTCTGCTTCAGCAACGACTCAAAACCATCAAGGATTTTTACGCTATTAGTCCAGCCTACAATCGACAGGCTCAAAGTTTGGTTGACAGTACCCCCCCAGACATCATCTATAATTCACTCTCACTTTCTTCTCCTCCTCCCAGCAATCAGGTCAACGCTGATCTCAATTTAATCTCTTACAAAGAAGAATCGATTGTTGATTTCATTACCAATTTGGTTGTTAACCCCAATATTCAAACTGTTAAAGTTCAAAGAATTGAGAAAAAGCCCAAAGACAGTCGTTACATTATTCAAATTTCACTTGTTTTCAAAAAATCCACATGACCCAAACTTCGCCAAAACCAACCATAACCTCTCGAGTTCAACCATTGATCGAATATCTTAAAAAGCAGCAAGAAAACGAAAAATTTGCCAAAAGTGTTGAAAACATTGCCACTATTACCCTCATAACATTCTTTCTTGTTTTTGCTGTTCGTCCTACCGCTCTAACCATTTCTGCCCTGGTCGGAGAAATAAAATCAAAAGAGATTCTTCAAAAACAAATGCGTCAAAAAATTAATAATGTTATTCAGGCTCAAGATACTTTTTCCCAAGTACAGGAAAGATATTCTGTTATCAATTCCAGTCTTCCCGACTCCCCCAACTACACCAAAATTACCTATCAACTCCAAGTTATGGCAGCCAAACTAGGATTCAATATTGACCAAATTAGTTTTGATATTAGTCAGCCAACTTCAACTAATCCTTTAGCCTATTATGGGATTAAAGTTAACAGTCTTGTACCATTTAGTTCGACATCTTCTTTTCTTGAACAGATTGGACACTTAAGGCGCTTAATTACTCTGGGTAAGGTTACCATTTCCTCACCTCAGGCTGAGATCGACAAAACTACCTCTCCTGATTCAACCTCTTCCGATGCTATTAACTTAAATATCTCTTCGCAGGTTTACTATTGGCAGGACTAATATGCAAAAAAATAAAATATCTCGCTATTTGATTGTTGCTAGCACTTTCACCCTGTTAGCAATTTTTGCCATGGTTGTCCAAAAAAGTTATAGTAATCTTATGGGACCAATCGATAAGGCCAAAGAATCCAATCTTACTCAACCTATCAACCCCGAAATTGATCTTGAAACTCTTAAGTTAGTTGAAGAAAAACTCGAGCCATCTCAATGAAGCGTGAAGTCAAGATACCCACTATTCTAGGATTATTTTTTTTAATTGTCAGTGTCTTTATTGGGGTTTATTTATCTCAACGAACTACTACCACCAGAACCAAAGCTAGTGGTGACTGTCGACCGGTTGATCTTCAAATCACCAACATTACCCACACTTCCTTCGATCTCTTTTTTCTTACCTCTGCTGATTGTCTCTCAACTATCGAGATTAACAATAGAATTATTAACGATATTCATCAGCCTGTTACCGGAAAGATTCATTATTTTCAGATTAACAACCTTCAGGGCAATACTGAGTATTCATACCAAATAATTAGTGATGGAACCGCTCTCAATGATCCTGCCTATAAAATCAAAACTGCTTCTCAACCCCAAAGTCAAGTTCCTACTTCCAATCTCGCTTGGGGTAGAGTTTTTAATCCTGATATGTCTCCCGCCACCAGTGCTGTCGTTTATTTAGTTATTCCTGGCGCTATGCCATTATCTGCTCCAGTCACCAGTAGTGGAAACTGGAACATCTCTCTGGCCAATAGTTTTACAGACACCAAGGACAGTTGGTTTAATCCACCATCAAATGTTAGTGAGGACATCTACGTTATCTCTGAAGATGGCCAAACTACTCAGTTAACTCACAACACTTCAGCCAACAATCCCGTTCCCGATATCATTATTGGTCAAAATTCTTTTTCTACCACCAATAATTCACAAACGGGTAAACTCGATACACCACCCGTTGTCTCTTCTAGTATTGACCTTACAGTCCGCAACCCTAACGAGGGTGAAACTATCAGCACCACCAACCCTGATTTCTTTGGCACTGCACCTCTCGGTTCCAAGATTATCATCGAGGTTGAATCTGACCAAAAGTTTCAGGACGAGATCACTAGCTCTGATGGAAGTTGGCGTTGGTCGCCCCCACAATCGCTCGAACCCGGGCAACACACTCTAACCGTCAAATCTCTTGACCCCATCACTCTTGAATGGCAGACTATTGTTCGTAAATTTACCATTCTACCTTCGTTAGATGCTTTGGCTTTCAGTTCCTCGTCTTCAGCTGCTACTAGTACTCCCACCCCAACTTCAACCCCGACACCAACATTAATGCCATCACCAACTTTGACTATTTCCACCCCTACCCTCATTCCACCCACTCCCACTGAAGTTGTTCGAACCTCCAAACCATCAACTGATTCTGGTGTTCCAACCACCGGTACCACCTTCCCCACGGTTGTTTTGGTCATTGCCTCGTTGATATTGTTGGTCTTTTCATTTACTTTTTTTCGATAACCGTATATCTTTAATTAAATAATTAATGTCCAAAAAACTGTATTCGATTTTTAGCTTAGTGTTCCTCCTATTGTCTCTTGGTGGGGGTATATACTTGGTAAAAGTCAGACAAGACAATCGTGGTAAGGCAGAATGTTTGCGAGACGCCCGCTGCAACAACGTTTGCGATAAGGTTTACTGTGGCGGATGCATCAATGGTTGTCGAGAAATTAGCACCAAAACCTGCAACCAAATGATTGCCGAAGAATGTGGTGATAATGGTGGCGGCCAACAGTCCGCTCCGGGTAGTGCTTGCCGAGGAATTTGTGCCGGCGGATCTGGCTGTGAAGGGTGTCACGTTTCTGGGGGAGATTCCGCTACCGCAGAAATGGTTCACTTCGTTTGCGATGGCACTCAAATTGATCCTCGCCAGGGATGTGGATTTATCAATGGCAAGGAAATCTATCGGGGAGTTACTCACAAGCGCGATTTTTTAGGGCGTGACTGTGGAATGGAGCAAATTGATGCCAGCAACGGCACCGAAGAGGGGTTTGCCTCAATTGTTTATGACAAACCTTGTGAGGAACCGACCGAGGTTCCACCAACTGTCACCAACACTCCTATTCCTACCACCACCGCTATTCCCAGTAAAACCCCAACACCCACTCGAACCCCAACTCCAACCAGAACTCCAACACCCACTCGAACCCCAACTCCAACCCAAACTCCAACTCCAGTACCTCATGGTTGTGGTTACACCCCTTGTAGTGATTCTCAACCCTGCACCTCCGGTTTGACCTGCACTCTTACCAGTAACGGTGCCAGTTATTGTTCTTTACCAAACCTAATTAATCAATGTATTTCTAATCCTGGATACACCGGCTGTTGTACCACCCCAACCGCCACCCCTACCCCCACCAGGAACGGCAATTGCCGCCCGAACAGTTCCCAC
>CAZCYZ010000001.1:129647-405673 GCA_964503465.1 uncultured Gammaproteobacteria bacterium
ATCCGCCTGTTCATTAAATCCCGTCTCAGAGCTTACTCCCACCCCCACCAACACTCCCACTGGAACTCCCCAACCTACAAATACTCCAACTAACACTCCAATTCCAACTAACACTCCCACAAATCAGCCAACTTCAACCCCAATGCCAATCGTTGAAGGCCCTAGTCCGACCAGGATTGTTCTCCCCAACGCTGGTATTAGTTTCCCTGGATCCAGTATGGTACTTTTTGGATCTATTGTGACCTTGCTTGGATTCTTGGTATTATTGTAGGTCATGAAAATTATTGCTCTAATCGAGGCCCTACGCCCATTTCAGTGGATAAAAAATCTTAATCTATTTGCTGCTGCTATTCTTAATGGCAAGCTCTTTGATCCACCAGTTTTTATTCAAAGTCTTATTGGTTTCTTGGTTTTTTCAGCACTATCATCTTCGTCATATTTGATCAATGATCTTGTTGATATGGAACGGGACAAACTCCATCCCTTCAAGAAATTTCGTCCTTTAGCCAGGGGTGACGTTTCTCCAATTCAAGCAATCATTGTTTCATTTGGGTTATTTTGTTTTGCCATTTTGGCTTCTCTTTATGTTAGTTTTGGTTTTTTCGTTCTTTCCCTTATTTTTATTATCATGCAATATTCTTATTCATTCGTATTTAAACGTCGAGCCATTTTAGATATCATTGGCATTTCTCTCTTTTTTATCATTCGGGCTTTTGCTGGTGAAATTGCCACTGGTTACCATCTTCCTGTCTGGACTATGCTAACGGTTATTTTTCTCTCTCTTTTTATTGCCAGTGGTAAGCGTCGAAGTGAGCTGGTTAGAAGTGGCGTTAAAACTAGACAAGCACTCCAGGGTTACGGTAAAAGTCTCCTTAACTTTTACACCACCATGTTTGCCGTCTGTACTTTGGTTACTTATGCTATGTACACTTTCTTTGCTGAACCTATTAGGTTCCAGGGAATAATTCATCATTTCCTGTTAGATAATTTTCCTGCTGCCCTGGATCGTAAGTGGTATATGGTCACGTTGTTGCCGGTAATATTTGGCATCATGCGTTATGGCCAAATAATTTTTGAAATGGAAGAAGGGGAGAGGCCCGAACGTGTCGTTACCACCGATATTCCCCTGTTGATGTCAGTTCTTACTTGGGGGCTAATGATGATCACCATTATTTATGTTCTCTAGTATCGTTCTCTTTCTGTTAACCCTATTTACTCGTTTTTTTGGATTTAATTGGGGTAATGGTTTTTTCTTCCACCCAGACGAAAATAACATGGCCACAGCTATTACCCAGCTGTCTTGGCAAAACCTTAATCCTCACTTTTTTGCCTATGGCCAATTTCCGCTATATCTTGGTTATTTTTCCCTCAAAACACTTGGACTTGCCAACACCTTTTTCAATTCTGTTTATATTCTCCGTTTTTGGTCAGCTGTCTTTTCCTGTTTCTCTATTTTGTTTTTTTACCACATTTGTAGATCAAAAATTTTTACCTTGCTATTGGTCTTTACCCCGGGATTAATTCAGTTAGCTCATTTTGGAACCACTGAAAGTCTGTTGATCTTTGTCTTTGCTGTCAATCTCTATTTGAGCCAACTTATTATTCGCAGCCCCAAACCAAAATATTTTTTTTTGGCCTCTGTTGTTACCGGAATCGGTCTGGCTACCAAAATCTCTGCAATTATATTTATTACTCCCGTTCTTCTGGCGACTCTGTTTAACAAAGATAAAAACAAGCTCCACCTCCTATTGTTTACTATCTACTGTTTACTGTTCACCTTTCTCTTCTTTATTATTTTCTCTCCATATAACCTAATTGCTCATGCTGACTTCCTCTCATCTCTTCACTACGAGACTCAAGTTGCCACTGGCAAATTACCAGTTTTCTACACTAATCAATTTCTTCACACCTCCCCATATTTTTTTCAATTGACCAAGATATTCCCCTACATTGCTGGTCTTCCGATGTTTATTTTCAGTTCCATAAGTTTTTGTCTTATTCTTAAGTCATATTTCATAGATCGCAAATCATTTAACAACTTAACTATCGTTTTACTTTCTTGCCTAGTTTATTTTTTATATTTTGGCCAGGTCTATACCAAATGGACCCGTTTCATGTCCCCCATCTTTTTCATTTTTCCGTTCCTGACGACCGTCTTATTAGAAAAAATAAATAATATAAATAAAAAAAATATTTTTATTACTTATCTAAATAAGTTTATTATAGTTTTGTCAATTATTCCCGGCATTATGTTTATGAAGATCTATTTTCAACCCGATGTTCGTCTTATTGCCAGTCGATGGATGGTTCAAGCCATTCCTGCTAATTCGAAAATCCTCTCTGAAGCCGGTAATGTAATCAATCTTCCTATAACTGACTTGCCCGCCGCAACCGACCATCAATTACAAGTCACCAATTTTGATTTCTACAACCTTGATACCAATACCAACCTTCAACCAAAATTGACTGACCAGATTGGTCAGTCTGATTACATTATCATCCCTTCTCGTCGAATTTTTAAAAATCAAAATAATTCCAATTTTCCTGTCTCTCAACAATATTACCAACAGTTATTTTCCGGCCAACTCGGTTTTAGTCAAATTAAACAATTTTCTGTTTTTAATGACGAAAACGCCGAGGAAACCTGGTCAGTCTTCGATCACCCTGTAGTTAGAATTTTCCAAAGAAATTACTACGATTAATTCACCCTATGGTTAAACTAATTCACCAATTTCCACTGACGATTATTGGTGTCATTCTCTCTATCGTCTCCTTTGCCATCTCTTCTCCTACGCTTGGGTTAAACCAACTAGCTTTTTGCTATTTTCTGTTGTCAATATTACTGATCTTTTTTGATTATGTTCGAGCGCATGTCACCATTCGGCAGTTGTCAATACCAACTCGGTTGTTTTGGTTCGTCCTTGCCCTAGCTTTTGTATCCAGACTCTCTTTACTTACCAGTTACCCTTTTGTTTCAGTTGGTGACCAGCTTCGTGATGGTGGTCTAGACGCCCAAAAAATTGTCAACCAGGAAATTTCAAATCTTTTCGAGTCTGGAGCTTACAATGCTCATGGACTAATCATTCCCTGGTTCTCCAGTTTGTTCTATCTCTTTATCGGTCCCTCAGTTCTAGTTTATCGAATTCCTGCTGCTCTTATTTCAATTCTTGACATTATTGCTATTTTTATTTTTGTCAAGTCAATTAAAGGTACCTGGTCAGCATTCTTTAGTAGTCTTGTCTTAATAGTCCTCCCCCTCCATCTTTTTTACGGCCGGACTGAATTAGTTGTTATTTTTAGTAGTCTGATGGCCACACTCACCCTTTTCACCGTCTATCATTTCTTTGCTCGGCCAGGTTATCCACTTTACATTCTCTTGGGATTAATAATTGGTTTCTCCTGGAATTTTCATGGCGGAGTCAAGGCCTTCACTATTCTTGTTGCTATTTTTGTGGTAACCAGAGACCTAATAACCATCGTTACTAAATTGTTATCTAAACAGTCAATTAAAAGTAATCTAATTGGGTTAACTCTATTGGCTGGTTTTCTTATCATTGGCTTTGGGCCCAAAATTATTTTTACTAACCAACAGGGATTTGTCCATGCCTCTCGCTTTAACTCCAATAATCTAAGTTTAAATACTCTCACTAATAATTATCTTAAGTCCCTTATGGTTTATTTTTATGAGCCAACCAATAGTTGGTATCCTGACCATCAGCCCATTTTGGTACCAATATTTGCCCTGTTCTTCCTCCTTGGCATCGGCAAAATCATCTTTCTTTCCAAAAATATTTTTGATTGGTTTCTGATATATCTGATTTCTTTAACCCCTTTTACTAACAGTACTATTACCGACATCCTCAATGCCGACCACCGCCTGGTTCCTCTACTCCCCGTAATAGTTATCATTATTGGGATAGGAATTGATTATATTCTTGATTCCATTAGTACTACTTCTCTCAAGCGTATTTCTACTATTACCCTGTCACTTTACATAATACTAGTCGGGATTCATTTTTTTATCAAGCGACCTGCCGACATTAATGACTATGTCAATCAAAAACAGGACCTAAAGGATTACCTGTCAATGCATCTTATTTATTTTCTTCGGTCCCAACCTTCGTTTACTATCTCCCCGAACCTTTGCATTTCTGCACCACCAGCTAACTATCCGAACTATATCTTGACCCACTACCAAGAGCAATATCAGTATTTTTTTCCTCACACGGTGGTCGGAGTAGAAGAAAATCCCACTCTTACTGATAGTGAAATAATGATTACTCCTTCCGCTTGTTCATCATTATCCCCCAGTCCAAAAGACTATCAAATTTCCCAAATAGACTGTTCCAGGGATAATTTTTTCACTTGTCCGCACGACTATTTAGGTAAAATGAAAATTTATTACCCTTTGTCATTATGAAAAAATTATCCAAAAATTATTTGACGACTATATTCATTTTCTTCGTGGTGTTGCTAGTCAGATTCTACGGCCTTAATTGGGACCAAGGTTATCATCTCCACCCAGACGAAAGAATGATATCTATGGTAGTTGATAAAATTAAACTACCCCAAAGCTCAAACATTGGTCAAATATTTTCCCCCGATTCTAGTCTCAACCCGAAATTTTTTGCCTACGGTTCATTCCCCATCTACCTACTCAAAACGGTCTCTTCCATTTTTCCCTCCAATTCCCCCTACTCCCAGTATCAAGCCAATAATCTACTTGGTCGGGGCCTGTCAGCTATAGCCGATTCGGTTTCGGTCGTTCTAATCTACAAAATAGGGCAATTACTTTTCACTTCCCAAGTTGGTATTTTAGCCTCTTTAATTTATGGTTTTGCCGTTCTTCCATTCCAACTATCGCACTTTTACGCCGTCGACACTCTTTTAAATTGTTTTATTTTATTTACCATTTATCAACTTTGCCAACTCTACCTTCATCGTCGTCCTCTTAATGCAATCTTGACCGGTATAGCATTTGGGCTATCTTTAGCTACCAAAATCAGTGCTACTGTTCTACTGGCATCTATTGGAGCCACCTTCTTAGTTGAGTTTTTACTCTACCTTGTCAAAAAAAATCCCAAACCATCACTCACCTCACTCCAAAATAACACTCTTCTCTTGCTACTAGTATTTCTCGTCACCTTTACCACTTTCTTCATTTGTCAGCCATTTGCTTTTTTTGACTTTCCAACCTTTTGGAACCAAATTAATGAACAAAAAGCCATGACTCGAAACGCTTTTGTTTTTCCCTATACTCTTCAATACGTCTTTACCCCCCCATATGTTTATCAGCTTAAAAATATTTTCTTATGGGGATTTGGACCCATAGCCACAATTTTTGGGCTGTTAGGATTTGTTCTCTCTTTAATTAAACTAATTAAAAATCTTTTTATTCCTGGCAATGACACCAAAGAGGGACTACTCCTAATAGTTTTTACCTTTTGCCTTGGCTATTTTCTTGTTGTTGGCTCCTTTGCGATTAAATTTGTGCGTTACTGTCTTCCGCTTTATCCATTTTTAGCTATCTTTGCCGCTTGGACTATTTTTTCTGCCCCATCAATTATTATTAAGAAAATCCTTCTAGTAATACTCATGCTATTTCAGCTTAGCTGGTTTTTGGCCTTTACCCATATTTACTCTCTCCCCAACACCCGAGTCGAAGCCAGTAATTGGATTAACCAAAATATTCCCAAAGGTAGTCTTATCCTTCGAGAACATTGGGACGATGGTTTACCGCTTTTTGATTCCAGGCAATTTCGATATCAAGATCTAGCTCTTTACGACTCCGATCTTAATCCCAACAAATGGGCCCAAATTCAATCACAGCTAACTCAAGCCAATTATCTTATAGTTGCTAGTAATCGTCTTTATACTCCTCTTTTAAAGTTAACAAATTGTGAAGTTCTCCCGCCAGGAAAATGTTACCGCCAAACTGCTCAATACTACCAAGATCTTTTTTCAGGTAAGCTGGGTTATCAACTAGTTGCTGAATTTGCTAGATTCCCAAGTTTTCTTGGAGTTGATATAAATGATCAATCAGCCGACGAATCCTTTACCGTCTACGACCACCCCAAAATAATGATTTTTAGGAACACTCAACAATCACATGAATAACAATATCTATATTCAACCAATTTCTCCTTCCACTGTTATTTCTGACTATCAAAAGCTTCTTGCCAAGCTTCCTAAACCACAAAACACCCCAACCGTCATTAAATTGAATCTATCATGGACTAAGTTTTATCCAGCTGTTTCAACTCCACCTTGGCACTTTGATGCCATTCTAAAGTGGCTGATTGATTCCGGAGTTTCCCCCTCAAATATTATTCCAGTTGAGAACCGTACTGTTGTCACTAAGGTCGAAATTGGTGCCCGAAATCATGGTTGGACCAAAATTGCCAAAAAATACGACGTTAAGCTTCACTACCTCACCAAAGAAAAATACATTGAATACCGTCCCAAGTCAAAAATGTTAGTTCTTGACCAAATTTTCCCTGACGGAATTCTTCTCCCGGAAGTAATAATGGATAAACCCCTTATTACTCTGTGCACACTTAAGTCTCACGTGTTTACCACCATCACCGGTGCTATCAAAAATTATTTTGGCATGCTTAATACCAATCGTCATTTTTGTCATCGCCGTATTCACCAAACTATCATTGATCTTCTTCAGATCCAGCGGGAACTCCATCCCCAAATCTTTGCCGTGATGGATGGTAGTGTTCTTGGTTTTGGGCCTGGCCCTAGGGCCATGGAGTGGGAGCCAGCCAACCTTGCCCTGGCCAGTTGCGATGAAGTTGCTCTTGATGCCACTGCCGCCAGAATCATTGGTTTTGATCCCAGTCAAATAGAATTCATCAAGTTAGGGCACAAAATGAAACTGGGCAATATGAACCCTACCTATTCACATTCCTTGCCAAATTTTCACCACTCCGTTCGCAAAGATACTTTCGCCTCCCGCGGGCAAAAATTTATTTATCACCATCTCCCTGAATGGTTTGAAAAACTAATTCTTCGAAGCCCTATTGCTCCTTGGTCATACGCCGCCTCAAACCTTTACCATGATGGTTACTGGTACAATTTTGTTGGCAAAAATCGATTGAGTGCTTATCTTCGGTCTGATTGGGGCAAACTGTTTAAAAATTACGTTCCTCGTGATTAGGAAGTTACTATTCTGGCAGCCTTCCATCGATTGTTATCGTCTACTTTCCCAACATCGTTACGGCCAATCCTTCTTAGTGGCCACCAACTATTTAATTTGGTTTTTCCTTTTCTTTGTTTCTTATTTGCTAATAAAGCAAAATACCAACGTTTTTTGGCAACTGCTCCTGGCCACCATTACTAGTGAAGTCATTGAGAAAATAGTTAAAGTCAAAAACCTATGGAAAAGACCAGCTTTTGCCAATGGTAACCAGATCCCTAATGGTTTTATTAAGTCCTGGTACCTCAAGGGCTCTTTTCCTTCTGGTCATACCATCAAAGCCGTTTTCTTTCTGTTGTTCATCCTTCAATATTCAGTCATATCCCCATTTGTCTATTTGGCTGTCGTTGTTCCCTTGTTATTAATCAGGGTTATTTGTGGTTTTCATTATCCCGTTGACATTCTTGGTGGGGGTATAATTGGTGGTTTAATTTGGGTCATGTTCAATCACATTTACGCCCCCGAATGGCTAAATCAGATTATTTCCCAAATTTTTAATTTCGTTTTTTTTATCAAATAGTCTCTTGACTATGTTTTCTGATCTAAAGTTTATTATTCTCTGGTGGTTTGTTATTTTAACTTGCGGCCTAGCCGTACTTCCTCTTACTCTTCGCCTGTTCTCCAAATTTTGGGATCGGGGATATGTTTTCGCCAAAATTATTTCTCTAGGATTGACAACATACCTCGTTCTAGTTCTTGGAATTTTTAAAGTTCTACCCTTCACCATTCCGGTTATTCTAGCTGTGTTGATCGTTCTAGCTGCTGCCAGTTACAAACTCAATCCCCATTTTTTTGATGATTTACAAAAGAAATATCCGATTTTCGTCATCGAAGAACTGGTCTTTTTACTAATACTCATTGCTTGGTCTTATATTCGTGGTTTTGCCCCCGATATAGAAGGTCTCGAAAAGTACATGGACTGGGGTTTTATTAATTCTATGCTCCGGACCAAGTTTCTTCCGCCCATTGACATGTGGTTTGCCAGTGAGCCCATTAATTATTATTATTTTGGCCATCTAATTTTTGCCCTGATCACCAAGCTTTCTAATATTCCTTCGGCTATTACTTACAATCTTTCCATCGCCACCGTCTGTTCATTAACTTTCGTTTCCACTTTTTCCTTGGCCTCAAATCTTGTCTCTTCTACCCTCAAAAAGCCCCGAGTTAAAACTATTATTGTCGCCGGTCTCATCTCCGCTATTATTCTTACATTTGGTGGCAATCTCCATGCTGTTTACAAGATTATCAAAATCAATATCAACGATAACGGTCGTTTGACGTTAACTCCCGAGGCCATTACCAAATCCGCTCATGCATATTGGTATCCCGACGCTACTCGGTTTATTGGTTTTGATCCAGACATCAAAGATAAAACTATTCATGAATTTCCTCTCTATAGCTTTGTAGTTGCCGATCTTCATGGCCACATGAACGACATTCCGGTTATCCTATTTTTTATTGCCTTTCTGTTTTCAAGTTTCATTAGTTTTCCTAGTGTCAAAAACCTCTTTAATTGGTTTCTAATTATTCCCTCCGCCCTCACCCTTTCAATTGCCTACATGACCAATGCCTGGGATTTTGCTGTTTACGGCCTCCTTTTTGCTATTTCTCACTTTCTTATCTACTTTCAATCTACTCGTCATAAATTATTTGAAACTGTCATCAAAACTTTTGTCAACGGAGTTGCAGTTATCATCTTTTGGTATCTATTTACCTTGCCTTTCTCCCTCAATTTCGTTCCCATGGCCCAAGGTTTAATGCTTTCTGACTCTCGCTCACCCTTTTATCAATTGTTTATTCTTTACGGTGGTTTTTGGCTTATTTGCTTGCCTTTTTTGTTCATTTTTTTGCAAAAGAACCAAAAGTTTCAAACGGCCGACCATTTTGTCCTTGCCCTGATAATCACCGCCACCATTCTCATTATCATCCCTGAGATTGGTTATCTAAAAGACATCTATATCTATGAACATCGTCGAGCCAACACCATGTTTAAACTCGTTTACCAGGCATTTATCATGTACTCTCTCTGTTCAGGTTATATCCTAATTCGTTTATCAAAACATTTACTCTATCGCATATTATTTGTCATTATCTTTGTCTGTCACCTTCTTTACCCCTATTTTGCCATTCGTTCTTATTATGGTTTTCGCCAATACCGAGGCCTTTGGGGTTTAAATTATCTTCAAAATCTTTATCCTGACAGCTTGGCTGCTGTTGATTGGCTCAACGCCAATGTTACTGGTCAGCCGGTAATCCTTGAAGCAGTAGGGGACAGCTACACTACTTTTAATCATGTTTCATCGGCCACTGGTCTGCCCACTATTGAAGGGTGGGTAGTTCATGAATGGCTCTGGCGTGGCGGTTACGACCAGCCCGGAGCCAGATCGGCTGAAGTCCAAAAGATATATGAATCGACCAACCTTACCGAAGTTCAACAGTTGCTTCAAAAGTATAATGTCGAATATGTTATTGTTGGTCCCAAAGAGGTTGAGAAATATAAAGACCTTAAAGAAGACAACTTACTAAACCTGGGGGCAAAAGTTGTCTTTCAAACCGGTCAAACCAAAGTTTATCGACTTTAAATGAAAAATAACTCTGCTCTCAAGATTCTTTTTCTCTACAACTCAATTTTCGTTTTTGCTAACAATCTTATTGGCCCACTTTTTGCTCTTTACCTTCAAGGTTTTCATTCCAGTACTGTTACTATTAGCTTTACCTGGGCAGTTTTTGTTTTCTTTACGACCATTTTTACTTATCTTTTTTCGAAGTTTGGCGATCGAATTAAAGAACAAGAATATACCCTTATGGCCGGCTTCCTTATTCGTTCCATCGTCTGGTTTCTCTATATTTTTACTGATTCACTCTCGATGGTGGTTGTGCTTCAAGTTGTTTTGGCCTTGGGGGAAGCCTTGGGTTCTCCAAGTTTTGACACCATCTTGTCTCAACATCTCGACGATGGTAGTCAAGTAGCCGAATATTCCACCTGGCGAGTCATGGCCAATTTATCAATGGCCCTGGCCACCATCATCGGTGGTTTTGTTGTTGCCAAGTTTGGTTTTCAGGTTTTATTTGTTGTTATGTCTCTTTTGGGTCTTTTTGCTTTTTTTGGCGTGCTCTCCAAACCCCGGGAGTTGCTGTAAATCTCCTATGTCCGATATTCTTGATGGTCTGAACCCTCAGCAAAAAGAAGCTGTGACTCACATTGGTTCACCTCTCCTTGTTCTGGCTGGTGCCGGTTCAGGTAAAACCAGAGTTTTAACCCATCGAGCGGCATATTTTGTTCACCAAAAACTTGCCAAACCATCTGAAATCTTGCTTTTAACCTTTACTAACAAGGCCGCTGGCGAAATGAAAGACCGTATGTCCAAATTGTTAACATCAACAATTAACAAGTCGCCATCCGACAACCTGTTTGCAGGTACCTTTCATTCTTTCTGTTGTTCAGTTCTTCGTCGGCATGGATCGTATGTTGGCATCCCTCACAACTTTGTTATTTACGATACCGATGATCAGGAAAACACTATTAGTTTAATTCTCAAAGACATTGGTTTTACCCCCAAAGAATTTAAACCGAGTAGTGTTCTCTATTTTATTGAATCCGCCAAAAACAATTTCCTGACTCCCAAAGAGGCCAGGCAACAAGCTTCCGGTTTTTGGGCTGAACATGCGGCCAAAATTTATCAACTTTACCAAAACAAGTTGACTGAATTTCAGGCCCTAGACTTTAATGATCTAATTTTTAGGACTATCGAACTTTTTTATCAAAGTCCAGAAATTCTTGACAAATATCAGGATCAATATCGTTATATTTTAATTGACGAATATCAGGATACTAATCAAACCCAGTACCTGTTAACCAAACTCTTATCGCTTAAACATCATCAAATTACTGTTGTTGGTGATGCGTCCCAGGCTATTTACGGCTGGCGTGGCGCCGATTATCACAACCTTGACAGCTTTCTTCGCGATTTTAACGATACCAAGGTTGTTAATCTTGAGGAAAATTATCGTTCGACTCAAACCATCTTGGATGCCGCCAATTCGGTTATCTCCAAAAATAATTCTCATCCTATTCTTAAACTTTTCACTCTCAAACAATCGAACGATAAGATTAAAATTTTTGAGGCCGAATCCGAAATTGCCGAGGCCGATTATCTTTCCGATCGAATTAATTTTTTGGTCAACACCCATCGCATTCCTCATCGGGCTATTGCCGTCCTTTATCGAATGAATGCCCAATCGCGTGTTATCGAAGAGTCCTTTCTAAAAAACAACATTCCCTACGTTCTAATTGGTGGCCTTCGTTTTTATGAGCGGGCCGAAATCAAAGATATTCTCGCCATGGTTCGTTTCGCTGTTAATCATCAAGACCAGGTATCGTATGGCCGACTCACTAAAACATTTGGTAAAAAACGATTGTTTAGTTTTGAAAACTACTTAAAGGATGTCGACTTGTCTGACCTTTCCTCGCTTCAAATTCTCGAGTCGTTAGTCCTTAATTCCGGTTACCTTGACCGTTTCGATCCAAAAGATGATGACGATCAACGTCGAATCGAAAACATTAAGGAACTCAAGTCCGTTGCTACTTCCTTTCCCAAGATTAACGACTTTTTAGAAAACATTGCCTTGGTTCAAGCCGAATATAGTCAGCAGGAAAAATCCAAGAGAAAGGAAAAGCGCGACGGCATCAGGCTGATGACTCTTCACAGCAGTAAAGGATTAGAGTTTGAAGCGGTTTTTTTGGTCGGTTTTGAAGAGGGGATATTGCCCCATTCACGAAGCATGGTCGACGATTCCGATATCGAAGAAGAAAGGCGCCTTTGTTATGTTGGTATCACTCGGGCCAAAGATTATCTTCACCTCTCCTATGCTTCCCGTCGTCTCTATTTTGGCCGCTCATCATTAAACGAACCTTCCCGTTTCCTGGCCGATATTCCAAACAACTTAATCGAATTTGACCAGGTTGCTAATATTACTCGAGACTATCGCCATCGTCAGGATTCTGGTGACGATCTTACTTATGATCCAGATATATACTAAGTTATGATTACTCGGATTCTCTATGATGAGGAGAAAGACCAGTACAATGCCGTTGTTAATCATCCTCTTCAAACCTGGGAATGGGGTGAGTTTCAAAAGTCCCAAGGTCATAAAGTCTACCGCCTGGGGGTCTTTGATCAGGAAAAACTGATCTCTGGTTACACCATCTCTTTCCACCAAGTTCCAAAAACAAAATATTCAGTTGGTACCATTCTCCGTGGTCCGAATATCGACGAAGACTTACTAACTAATGTTTCCAAAATTGCCGTTGATGAAAACGCCATTTTTGTCAAACTCGAACCAGACGTTTTAAAAAAAAATAGCTCCTACTACTCCTTTTCTAATCTTTTTTCTTCCCCCAAGAGTGCTTTTTACCCCCATTCCCACATCGTCGATTTAACCAGGTCCGAAGAAGAATTATTGACCCTTTGTCACCCTAAAACTCGCTACAATATTCGTCTTGCTAATCGTCACGGGGTTAAAACTGAAGAAGTTACTACCGATTCTGGTTTCGAGCAATATCTTAAATTGATTTTTGAGTCCACCAAGCGTCAAGGTTTTTATCTTCACTCTCCCGAATATCATCGCCGTCAGTGGCAGATTCTCAAAAAAACCCATATCCCCCACATTTTTTTGGCTTCCTATCGAGGTGAAGTTTTGGCCGCCTTTATGACCTTTGTCTTTAGGGATCGTCTGTTTTACCCCTATGGCGGCACATCGGACAATCACAAAGAAGTTATGGCTCCAAATTTGTTAATGTGGGAGATTATCAAATTTGGTCGATCTCAAAATTTAAAAACCTTTGATATGTGGGGTAGTCTTGGACCTAATGCTCGGGAGGGGGATAATGGCTTTGGCTTTCATCGTTTTAAACAAGGTTATGGTGGTGAACTAAAAGAATTTGTTGGCAGTTATGATTTGGTACTTAACATCCAACTTTACAAATTTTACAACTTTATCAATTTAATTCGTTGGTTTCTTCTCCGCCTCAAAGCTAAATTTCTGCGCTAAAATATACCCATGTCTTCTGTTATCTCTGACGATCAGTTTCAGCACATTGCCAAATTATCCCGTTTAGAAATAAAACCGGAAGAAAATTTTATCAAGGATCAGCTTTCTCAAGCAGCCGAATATGTCGAGGTTCTCAAAGAACTAGATACCACCAGCGTTGAGCCTACCTTTCAGGTAAATCACAAGCAAAACGTTTTCCGCCAAGATGTTGTAACTGAATCACTAACCCAACAAGAAGCCTTGTCCCAGGCCAAACTTACCCAAAACGGTTATTTTGTTACCACAGCAACCATTAAAAAATAATGTTAAGAATCAAGACCTTTTTATTTTTAAGTCTCCCTTGTCAAGGGGAGATTTAGAGGGGTTTTATGAGTGACTTAAACAGACTAACTCTGGTGGAAGCCCGCCAAGGTTTATTATCAAAAAAGTTTTCTTCTCGTGAACTGATTACTGATTGCTTTTCTCAAATTAAAAAAGTTGAACCTCAATTAAACGCTTTTGTTTCATTATTCGAAGAAGAATCATTAACCAAAGCCGATAATATCGATCTGTCAAAACCATTGGCTGGTATTCCTGTGGCTGTCAAAGACAATTTTTTGGTCAAGGACCATCGCACCACCGCTTCAGCCAAGGTCCTTGATAGTTACACTGCTCAATATTCTTCCACTTTTACTCAGCGTCTTGAAGATGCTGGGGCCATCATCATCGGTAAAACCAACATGGATGCTTGGGCTCACGGCTCATCTACCGAAACTTCCGATTATGGCCCGACCAAAAATCCTTGGAATACCAATCATCTACCCGGCGGTTCCAGTGGTGGCAGTGCTGCAGCCGTTGCTGCTGATGAGTGTACTGTTGCTGTTGGTTCCGAAACTGCCGGCTCGATTCGTCAACCAGCTGCCTGGTGCGGGGTGGTTGGCTTCAAACCCACCTATGGTCGTTGTTCTCGTTACGGCACTATCGCTATGAAATCCAGCACCGATTCACCTGGACCAATTGCCAAGACAGTTGACGATGCCGCTTATATCCTTTCGCTTGTTTCTGGTTACGATCCCCACGATGCCACTAGTATCGAAGAAGGCCCGTGGTTAATCCCGCCACCTTTAACTTCACTTAAGAATATTAAAATTGGCCTTCCTCTGTCGTATTTTCCTCCGCAAATTCAGCCAGATGTAAAACAGGCAGTTTTAAATTCCACTGAAATTTTCAAAAAACTAGGTGCTGAAATTGTTGAGCTCCCTGACGTTCTAGATCCCAAATATTCGGTTGCCATCTATACCATTCTTCAACGTTCCGAGGTTAGTAGCAACCTATCTCGATTTGATGGCATTCGCTACGGTAATGATCGCTCATTTTTTTCCCAAGAGGCCAAACGCCGGATTATGCTTGGAACTTATTCTCTTTCCGCTGGATATTACGATGCCTATTACACCAAAGCTCAAAAAGCCAGAACCCTCCTCTGTCAGGATTTTGACAAACAGTTTGCCAAAGTTGATGTCATTATTGGTCCTACCTCTCCTAGTACTGCTCTGCCTCTTAAGGCCACCGAAGGTCAGGCTATGTTTGGTGAACTCCAAGACATGTTCTTGGAACCATCAAGTATTGCCGGTCTGGCTGGTATTTCCATTCCTTGTGGTTTTGACACTAACAATCTTCCCATTGGTCTTACTATCGTTGCTCCCCAAAAGCGCGAAGATATTGTCTATCAACTGGCCAAAACCTTCGAATCCAACACCGATTATCATCTCCAAAAACCTAAACTATGATTACCAGACTTGACTCCACCACTCTTGCCAAAATCACTACTCAGGCCGATATGGACGAATTTGTTAATTCCCTTGGTCTGACGACTAATACCGTTATCATTAAGCCCAATTGGGTTGATGGTTGTCTTGGTACTCATACCGAAGCAAAAGTTCTTGACCTGTTTTTAGGATCATTAAAAAATAAAAAAATTTATCTTGTCGAAAGTTACACTTTTTGGCGCAATCAAAAATCAACCGAAGAAGGGGAGGATTCTTTTTCTTCTTCCGAAGCTCAATTTGATACTGGCCAAAAACATTGGGATTTTTTCAAAGCCGGTGACGACTGGTTTCTAAGAAACAGTGGTATCGGTAAAGTTATTGGGAAATATGGAATCACCTACATTAATGTCACCAATGAACTTTGGGCTGGCCGGGAATCACCCATCCCTCTGGTTCCCCAAGTTCTTTACGATCTTCAGGGTTCTGACTTTATTAGTTTTGCCAAACTAAAGGGTGATGGTGATTATGGCGCCACCCTATCTATCAAAAATCTTTTTGGCCTTTACCCAGACCCGCATCGAATGAAAAAATATCATGGGGAAAATGATGAATTGATAAAAGATTCAATTCTAAAGATTAATCAAACCTATCGGCCTCTCTTTAAACACTTTTCCATTGTCGAAGGTGTCTATTTTGCCAGTTATGTCCACTGGTCCAAACACATTCATCAAGTATCCCAAGATTTGGGTATTATTATTGGTGGTCAAGACGCCCTCCAAGTTGACGACACCGCTCTTAAAATGACCCAAACTCAACCATCCGGATCTCTCAAAACACTTCTGGTTGACTATCAAAAACTTTTTGGTGGTAACTTCCAGTCTCAAAGTATCCCTTCCGATTACCATGTTGAGTTGTTCAAACTATGAAAGTCGTTCAATGGTCAATGACTGTTTCAAACAATTTACATCAAGAATTTATTGAATATTCCCAAAACGTATTAAAACCCACCTGGTTCAAGTTTGGTGCCATCGATTATCGACTTTTTGAAGGAGAAAATAAGTTTATAGAACAGCTATTCTTCCCAGAAGATTTCAATCCCGAAGAGTTCTTTGCCAAAGTTAAATCCGATCCAAAGGCCAACGAAGTTTCCAAAAGTTATGAACAACACTTTCAGGCCACCAACATTCAAAAGGAGGTACTAAATCAACTATGACCACCACTCCCATCATCGGACTTGAGGTTCATGTCGAACTAAAAACCAAATCAAAAATGTTTTGTGGTTGCAATGCCGAGCATTTTCAGCAGCAGCCCAACACCCACACCTGCCCGGTTTGTCTGGGTCTCCCCGGGGCACTACCTGTCCCCAACATTATTGCCTGCCAGTGGTGTCTTAAGCTTGGACTGGCCCTCGGTTGCAGTATCAACCAGCATTCTTTTTTTGAGCGTAAAAATTATTTTTATCCCGATCTGGCCAAGGGTTATCAAATCTCCCAACTTCAAAAACCGTTTTGCATTAACGGTCAACTAATTATCGATTCCCACTCCGTTCGCATCAATCGAGTTCACATGGAGGAGGATACTGGTAAATCAGTTCATGTCGGCGACCAGACCCTATTGGATTTTAACCGTTCCGGTGTTCCCTTGGTCGAAATTGTCTCCGAACCGGATATTAATTCTCCCGAAATCGCTAAAAAATATCTTCAAAAAATTCAGCAAATTGTCCGTTACTTGGGAATTTCTGATGCCGATATTGAAAAGGGGAGCATGCGTTGCGAACCGACTGTCAATGTCAATATTGATGGCCATTTTACCCCCTTGGTCGAAATTAAAAACGTCGCCTCTCTTACCGGGGTTCTAAATGCTATCCAATACGAAATTGATCGTCAAATCAAACAATTCGAGACCGATCATCTCGAAAAATCGCCGACCAACAAAACTACCCGTGGTTGGGATGCTGATAAGCAACAAACCTTTTTGCAACGGGAAAAAGAGGGAAGTGCTGACTATCGCTATTTTCCCGAACCCGATATTCCCCCAGTTGTTTGGTCCGATGCTGATATTAACACCATCAAATCGACCATTCCCGAACTTCCTGACCAAAAAATTGCCAAATATAAATCCTATGGCCTATCCGATTACGATGCTAATCTTTTGGCCGAAGACCAGATGTTTGCTGCCACTTTTGAAAAAGTTACCGGTGACCAACCTTCTCCTGAATTTGCAAAGTTTGTAGCTAATTTGTTTATCGGTCCGCTTAAGGCCATTAATCTTGATCAAGTAAATCCAGTTTATTTCAAAAATCTTTTTGACCACAAGCATGAGTTATCCTCGACGGCCATAAAAGAACTAATCATTGAATCACTTTCGTCTAATGTTGACCCTTTAAAAATCGCCGCCGATAAAAATCTCTTTCAGGTCTCCGACACTGATACCATCGAGAAACTTGCCAGGCAAGTTATCGCTACTAACACCAAGGCAGTTGACGATTATCACAAAAACCCATTGGCCATTGGATTTCTTGTCGGTCAACTAATGAAACTTTCCCAGGGTTCCGCCAACCCTCAACTGGCCAAGGAAGTACTTGAGAAACTTCTCTCGACTAAGTAAATATGATCAAAAAAATTGCTTTGATTGTCCTAATTGTCATGGGCGCCATCTTTGCTATTCGTTTGCTTACCCCCGAAGACACCTGGGTTTGCTCGCAGGGCCAATGGATTAAACATGGCAACCCCTCCATCCCCATGCCCTCATCTTCTTGTCCCTAGTTATTTGCGTTTCACTCGTCTCCCAAGTTCCTTCAATACACCAGCAACCTGTCGATCAAATGTCCGTCTTTCGTTAACAATCTCATATCCTAAACTTTTTCGGTGAGCCGCTCCGGCTCGTCCAATTCCAGCTATTTCACAGTCAAAAGCCAAAATATCTCCTCGATTTCTCGTGGCCACTTGTCGTACGGTTTTTTCACCTCTCTTAGGATTGGCTCTTTCTTCTTCTATTTGCTCCTGAAGTGCTAGTATCCTATCTGCACCCCTAGCTATTTCAGTAATTTCCGGCCAAAGATCTTTTGCTCCGTCTGGTATAACAATTGTACTTCCATCGGCACTACCACCATCTTGGTACAGATAAATCACACCATTAACGTTTCGTCCATCTCTTGTTCCCCTAACCATACACCCGATTGTGGTTTGCAACAAATGATTTCCTCTTAGGGGTGGTGGTTTGAATTCAATTACTGCGCGGGGAGTTATTGCGTCAGATCTTACTGATAATTTCAATCCATCAGGTCCGATCTCGATTTCGTCTTCAACTTCAAATCTTGTCTCAACCCCTCGTAATCCTCTTAGTGGTTTGGGCAAGTCACCAGACACAATTCTTTTTTTGATTTCCTGATGGGCCTTTATTCCAGCCTTACTCGCTTCTTGGTCTAAATTTTTTGGTGGTCCACCCCGTATTACTTCGGCTATCTTACTTGGCGTAATTCTCCTCTCCGCCACCAAATAACATTCTAATCAAGTACCCCACTTTATCAAGCAGATAATTGTCATCATTGTTATCCTATAGTTTCAAAAATACAAAAAAGAGTTATAATCACCCAAATGGAGAAACAAAAAATCAAATATCACGGAGTTGATGCCTGGGGTAATCGTATCCCTATTGTTACTGCTACCAAACCGGGTAAAGGCGAAACAATACCTGGAGTTGCCCTAAACCGTTCATCCGCCTCTGTGATCGTTGATGGTAGAGCTATTCAGATGCCATTCAGTGAAACCGATGTCCGAATTACTCGAATGCCCAACTGTAAAGGTGCCCAAAGATTTCGAGTTATGCCGGTTAGGGAATCACGTAGTCCCGATTTTGAATAACGCTATACTAGATAGTGATCAATAGTTTTGATTCCGAATATCAAAAGCTTAATTCCGACCAAAAACTAGCCGTCGATACTACCGATGGTCCAGTCATGGTTGTCGCCGGTGCTGGCACTGGCAAAACTCAAACTATTGCTCTCCGCATTGCCAACATCCTCCAAAAGACTCAAATCGGCCCTAGCAACATTCTCTGTTTAAC
Source organism: uncultured Gammaproteobacteria bacterium (assembly GCA_964503465.1). Taxonomy (GTDB): domain Bacteria; phylum Patescibacteriota; class Microgenomatia; order UBA12405; family UBA12405; genus CAZCYZ01. The sequence continues at coordinate 148,713 of CAZCYZ010000001.1, forward strand.
CTTTACTGACTCGGCCGCTATCAACATGCGCCAGCGTTTGTCATCCATTATTGGCCCCGATGCCTATTCAGTTCGCATCAGCACCTTTCATTCGTTTTGTCAGTCGATTATCAAACACCATCCCGAGCATTTTCTTCAGTTTCACTCCGATTCCGAAGCCCTGGACAAAATCGAACAAATTCAAATCATTCAATCCTTGATCGATAAACTTCCTCCCAATAGCCCTCTGACCAGCTCCGTCGAAATCTACTATGCCCAAAACCAAATAATTTCGGCCATCGAATCACTTAAAAAAGAAAGTATTTCTTCATCAGTTCTTGCTGATCTAATCAATCAATCCAGTCAATTCCTTCAATCGGCTGCCAGCTGTTACCAACAACTAAAAACCATTCGGGCCGACAAAAAAAATCTTAATCAAATCATCGATATCGTGAATAAGTTAATTAAATTACCCAACATTAATTCCACTTACCAAACCAAAATTTCCTCACTTGTCAAAGATCACTTAACTTCAGCCAAAGAAATCAAAACTTCAATTATTTGTTTTTATGAAAACTGCCAAAAAAACCTTCCCAAACAACAATCTCTCCTTTGGCTGTTTATCGAGTATCAACAACAACTTAGCTCTCGCCACCTCTTTGATTTTGATGACATGATCCTCTCAGTCATCGATCTTTTCAAAAATAAACCAGAAATTTTGGCTGAATATCAGGAAAGATTCCAATATATCCTTGTTGATGAGTATCAAGACACAAATTCTTCTCAAAACCAAATTATTGATTTACTTGCCGGTTCTGATTTCCCTAATGTTTTTGTCGTTGGTGACGACGACCAATCAATTTTCCGCTTTCAGGGAGCTAGCACTGAAAATGTTTATCACTTCTATCTTCGTTATCACCCCCAACTGGTTGTCCTTCGCAATAATTACCGCAGTCATAGATTAATTTTAGCTTCAAGCCAAACACTTATTAACCGCAATCTCAATCGAATTGCTACCAAAATTAGTAATATTGACAAGACTTTGATTGCCTCTCGGGATTACGACCCCGACCCAATCAATTTTTATGTTGCCCAGTCAAACATTGAAGAAAATTATTGTCTGGCTTCTTCCATTAAAAAACTTACTGATACCGGAGTAGATCCGAACCATATTGCCGTTTTAGTTCGAAATAATGCCGATATTGATGATCTCCTGCCAGCATTATCAAGTTTCAATATCAAATACACCAAAGATTTTAGTATCAACATTCTTCTCCAACCGCCAATCATTCAACTTATTGACCTCCTTCGTTTGCTCTCCAATCCAACTGATTCCATTCTTTTTGGTAAAGTTCTAAATTTTCAGTTCCTAAATTTCCCCGCAATTGACCTTTATCGTCACTTCCACCAACAACCAACATCTGACAAGTTTGTCAAACGTCTTGATAGGTTTACTGACCGTCTTGCTAAATTTCAAAAACAAAAGTTAAATCTTCCACCTGACAGACTTTTCAATCGCCTTATCCGTCGTTTTGGTTACCTAAAATGGGTTCTGCGTTGCCGTAATCTCGAACTCCTAAAACAACTCGACCGACTTTACCAGGAATTTAAAGTTAACTACACCGACAAAAGGCTGACTTTCGATCAAATAGTCTCCCGCCTTTCAACCCATTTTGATAGCAACCTATCCCTCAATTGTCCACCGCTTTTGTCCGAGTCGGTTAACTGCGTTCGTCTCATGACTATTCACAAAGCTAAAGGCTTGGAATTTGACCATGTTTTTCTCCCTAAGGCCCTAGCTTCTCGTTGGGAAGATGCTCGCGGTCGACAGTCAATTCCCCTTCCGCTTGGAATTATTGCCTCTGAAGTTATTGGCCCCAATTATGACCAAGAGCTTGAGGAAAACCGCCGTCTCTTTTATGTTGCCTTAACCCGGGCTAAAAACCAAATTTATCTCTCCTACACTCAAAATAATCCCGAAGGTCGGGAACTTCTCCCCACTCGTTTTATTGCCGAAATTGACCCCAAAAATATTCAGACTTTTCCCACCGACCCCAATATCGAATCGTCCGCCCTAAAGTTACAGTTCTCCATGCCCAACACCAAATTGTTCTCGACTCAATTGTCCGACTATCTTCGGTGGTACTTTGCCAACAAATACCGCCTCAATATTACCCACCTTAACTCATATCAAAAATGCCCTCTTTGTTTTTTCTTCAAAACCATTTTAAAAATTCCTCAAGCCAAGACTATACCACTTTCTTATGGCACTTCTGTTCATGGGGCCCTCGCCTATCTTTTTTCAAGCTATAAAAGAACCGATTCCTTAATTCCTCTCAATCAATTTCTTAACATTTTTCAAAATAATTTAGTCAGAGAGAATTTACCACTCAAAAATTTTGACGAATTACTGACTCGTGGCCGTCAACAGCTAACCGAATATTACCAGCATTATCAATCAAACTTCAGTGGTCGTTGTCTAGTCGAACATGATTTTCGTCCTTATCTGGCACGGATCGATGATATCCCTATCACTGGTAAGGTTGACAAGATTGAGATTATTTCTGGAAGAAAAGTCAATGTAGTTGATTTTAAAACTGGTAAACCAGACAACAAATATCATGAAATTTCTCGGGAAGGGGATTATTTCCGCCAACTTGTCTTTTACAAGATTCTAGCCGATCACAGTCCTGGCTTTAATTATCAGGTTGTTTCTGGTTCAATTGACTTTATTCAGACCAACTCTCGCAACCAATTTGTCCGTCGTGATTACGACATTACTCCTTCCGACATTTCATCCCTCACTAGCATTATCAAAGATACCTATCAAAAAGTTATCTCTTTAAATTTTTCCCAAAACCCATCCTGCCCCGACCACGACCACCTTCATCATCTTGCTTCCAAATACTTTTTCACTTGTTCCTCGATCCAGGGGTAAGTTAGCTCTACCCCCCGTTTTAATGGAAATTGAGCTTTCCAGCCAGTAGCATAGATTTTGTCGTTACTAAAATTTCGTGATTGAACACCAACCGGCCCCCTAATGTGTTTGATGGTAATATTTTTATTAGCCACCTTGGCAACTATTGCCACTAGTTCGTCAACCGAGACATACTCTGGATTACCAATATTCGTTGGTACCGAAACTTCCGAGTCTACTAACTTTCTTATCCCGTCTACCATATCGTCCACATAAGTGTATGACCTTACCGCCGTTCCGTCCCCCCAAACTTCTATCTCCCCCGAGTCACCTTTGATTTCGGCCACCTTTCGGCATATTGCCGCCGGGGCTTTTTCTCGTCCCCCTTGCCAAGTTCCTTCAGGTCCATAACAGTTCTGAAATCTGGCTATCCGTACTTTCATCGAGTATTTTCGCCCATACGCTAGCAACATTCTTTCACTATAAAGCTTTTCCCATCCATATTCATTATCCGGCTGGGCTGGATAAGCCTGTTCTTCGACCATTTCTGGTTCACCGATTTTCATATCACGATACACACAGACCGAAGATGAAAAAAAATACTTTCTCACCCCTAGTTTGGCGGCGGAGTCAATCATATTAATATTAATTAAGGCGCTATTTCTCATAATTTCGCATTCGGCTGAGTGGATAAAGCCCATCCCCCCCATATCTGCCGCTAGCTGATAGACCTCATCAAATCCACCGTCTATGGTTAAAGCTTTAATGCAATTTTCTCTTTCCCTCAAATCTAATACTAAGAACTCATCTGCGACTGATTTGGTGAATTCATGATTTTTTATATCCACCCCTCTAACCCAATAACCATCTTTTTTTAGCCTCTTAACCAAATGTCCGCCAATAAAACCTCCTGCTCCCCCAACCAAAACTTTTTTCATATCTCTAGTCTACATAAATCACTTTAAAAAATCACCCAACTGATTCCAACCTGAAATATGTCTGATAATATTTTAGTCCCTTGACAAACCCTACTATAAGTCTTTGACTTAAATAAAGTGCGTCCATTCAAGTTTTTTGGGATATTGTTTTGCGCAGTAGCATTGGCCTTCTTGACCATAAGTCCATCTTTTGCTGTTAATCAAGCCACCATCACTTCCCTGACTGTTTCTGACTCAGCTGTTGGTGCTACCAATGTTACCTACACTCTTCAGTTTCAATTAGATACCGAAATTACCGCCGACACAGCCAAGTCAATGAATTTTGATCTCAACAGAATGAGTACCAAAAGTACCTGGGAAGGTGGAGATCAAACATCCAACATGGCCACGGCCACTGGCACCTTTAGCAGTTTTCAATATGACAGTACTGGTAGTGGTAATTGGGTCGATATTGACTTTGGCGGCGCTAGTTATTTTCACAAAGAAATTTCAACCGACAATTCACTGTTAATTTGGGGTCTAGGTTATGTCGACAATAACGACATCCATTCGATTCAAACAACCATTCCTGTCAACAAAACGGTCAAATTAGTTGTTACTGGTGTTACTAACCCCAATAAAGCCGGTGCTTATACTTTTAGTATTGAAAGTGGTTTAGGACCAGCTAGTGACACCTACTGGTTGTTGCCCCAGGATTCTCTTGCTCGGGACCGAGCTCTGTATGTTGATATCGGCACCTATTGTTTACGGGCCAAGATCAAAGATCCTACCGGGGCTACTGCCATTGCCAAGGCCGAACTCTATCTTCACAATTCTAACTGGACCATCACTTCTTGGGGCGGTAGAACTTTTGCCGATGGTGCTGTCTCTTACTACCCAGATGATTTCTGGTACACTGGCGGTCCGGCCCAGGAAACCTGTCCTACTGGCATAATTACCATCGAAGCCAACCCTCCAGGTGGCGTAAATACTTATGCCAAGGCTGTCGATAAGACACCCACATTACCGGGGGATAAAGACACTTATTACAATACCCCGATTACTATGTCGGCCATTCAGCTTCAGGGTAGACTTCATAATCCTGCCGTCTCCTCTGGTCAGTATCACTATATCACCAACTCTAATGTCAGTTTTACTCCTTCCGACTTTAATCCAACGGGGTTTAAAAACACTCAATCCGACAACAACGGAATTTTCAGAATTGGCGGTTTAGCCGTTGGAACTACCTACACCGTTGGATTTATGATGCCTTGGGATAGTGGTTACGGAGGTATTAATGTCCCCGATTCATTTCAAGTTGTTGTTGATGCTGACGGGAAAGTAAAAACGGTCGCCGTCGGCGGCACTTGCCCTGATTTTGCCGTTAATTGTGATTTGGGTGACATTGATTACACTGTCGCTACTAAGACCATCACCGGTACCCTCAAAGACAGTGATGGTAACCCAATAACCAGTGGTCGTATTCGAGCTTTTAAAGAAATGGGCATGGGCCAAGCCCAGGACGAGGTCGACTCCAACGGTAATTATTCTCTAACTGTCGGTGGCGGTACCTGGGGATTGCAGCCTGAACCCAATTGGAATCCTAGTAGTCCTCCCGATTGGTCTTATTGTGGTATGTCTAAATTTTTTGTCTTTGCCGGTGATACTACTGTCGAGACCAAAACTAGTGCCAATAGTAGTGGTCAAACAGACTTTACCGTCAAGAGAACTACTGTCACCGTCACCGGTGATGTCGTTTACCCCAACGGCAATCCACTAACCGGCCAGGGTGGAGTTGAAGTTCGATCCAAGGAAGGTTGCGGTACCTTTGCTCAATTGGATATGAATGGTCATTTTTCCACCAAAGTTGCTCCCGGAACCTACAATGTTATGGTTCAAGTTTGGGATCAAACATACAGTGCTCCGTCTGTTCAAACCATCACCGTCTCTACCAGTAATTACAATGTTGGGACTCTCACTCTAACCGAAAAGAAAGACACCATTACTGGCCGAGTTTGGAATGATATCGATGGCGACAATACTTACGATTCCGGCGAGGGAATCAGCGGTCAACAGATAAATGCCTCTAAAATGTCCAAAAAATTTGATGAATTTGGCGGTCCAGGCAGTGGTCCGATGATGGGTCCTGGCGGTGGTGATTTTAGCGGTACCACTAGTGGTAACAATGGAGTTTATTCTCTAAAAGTTACTCCGGGTACCTGGATGATTAATCTTATGTCCGACCCAGGGATGATGGGGGGATATTCCGAAAGCAGCACTAATTATATTTACAACGGCAGTCCGCTTGAAGTCAATGTTACCTCCTCGGCTAATGGTGGCACCTTCCCTGACAATAATTTTAAACTTACTGTTGCCGACGCCACCATTAAAGGCAAGCTGGTTGATAGTAACGGTACTGCTATTGCTGGTGTTTGGGGTTTTGCTTTTGCTGATACCGGTTCAGGTGGACCAATGATGGGTGCTGGCATGGGGGCTCCGATTCAAAATGGTATCTTCACCATCAAGGTTCCTGCCGGCACTTACAACGTCGGCGTCGAATTTCCTCCCGAATCGTCTGGGTATACTCCCGCCTCGTCAACTGAAACCACTATCACCGCCGGTGAAACCAAATCAATTGATATTACTGTTAAACCCAATAACCGGAGGATAAAAGTTAACTTCAAAGACACCAACGGTAACCCTATTACCACCCTTTCTCAAGCTAATATTTTTGCCGACAACAGCAGTGGCGGTCATATGTTTAAAATGCTTTATGGTTCGGATCTGGTTAGCGGATCAACTACTCTTTCTGTTAGCGAGGGCACTTGGAATATTGGCTACTTCATTGATCCGACTACTAACAACTATATGTCCGAACCCATGTCCAAGGACAATGGTATTACTGTTACTAGTGTTCATACTGCCGATAATCCGGCTGTTCTTAATATTACTCTTCGTAGTGCCGATTCAACCATTTCAGGTACTGTCACCGGTCCAACTGGCACTGCCTTGGCTGGTGTTTGGATTTCCACCGACAACCGTAAAGCCTCAGGATTCTCTAGTGGTGGCCCAATGTTCATGACTGGCAGTGCCACCGACTCAAACGGTAGTTATTCTATTTCTTTACCAGCCGGTACCTATAAAGTTCAGGCGTTCTTGCCTCCGTCAATGGGCTATATTAATCCAGATGGAGTCGAGGTGACAATCAGTCCAAGTAGCCCTGGCGTCGCCAATTTACAGTTTAGTCAATCCGACGCTACTATTACCGGTTCTGTCTACCTAAACGAGGTTAAAAAAGGTGCCTTTATTTCCGCCTATTCGGACAAGGGTGGTTATAGTGAAACCAATGCTAATAGTGGTGATTATTCTCTCAATGTCACCAAGGATGACACTTGGTATGTTCGTGCTATGTACGAAACCGGTTCTGATTTTTACCAAAGCACCATTAACAAAGTCATTATGGCTGGTGCATCCACCAAAAGCCAAAATCTTACGCTCACCAAAGCCTCATTCACCTTACCTGATTCAGTTTCAACTACCTTTGACTATCAGAATGCTAAAAAAATTAGTCTTAGTAACGGTTTCAATCTATCTATCCCTGCCGGCGCCATTCCCCCCACTAGTAACGCTACGGGAGATAACATTACTATCACCATTTCGCCTACCTCACAACTTTCTACCCAAAATAAGGCCATTCCCATTGGTATTGGTTATGAAATTACTGCCACCGATGACTCTGGTAGTCTTATCACCTCCAATTTTAACGACAATGTCACCATTACCATTCCTTACACCGCCACCTATCTTGAGGAGGCGCTTGGTTCCAGTGACGAAACCTTGCTTGATAATGGTTATTGGGATACCACCACTTCTACTTGGAAAGGTATAACCGGTACCACCATTGACACTACTAATAAGACTATTTCCTTCACGGTTAACCACTTTACCACCTTCTCTATCCTCTCCAACAAAGACCCCAATACTGTTGGTGGCTCATCCGGTAGCAATTCTACTCAAGCTAGTACCAACAGTAACAGCACTCCAAGTTGCAACAGTCAGGTGCCAGGCAGTGCTCCAACTTTATTCAGAATCGATCGTACCAAAACCACTGCTAAACTTTACTTTGCTCCCTCCAGCGATCCGGTCACTTATTACTATATTGCTTATGGCCACAAGGTAGGGGATTATCGCTATGGGGCATCTTTTGACCAAGGACATTCAGGGGGTGTACTAACCTACACTATCAAAAGCCTCAAGCCCAATGTTAAATACTATTTTTCAATCCGTGCCGGTAACGGTTGCATGCCTGGACCATGGTCAAATTGGTTCCCCAACAAAAATGCCAAAGTAACTCCAGTTACTGCCTCGACATCTCTCAGGGCAAAAAACAATGCTGCGACTACCAACCTACCTCAACCCTCAATTCCCCCGGTGGTCGAAGCTCTCCCTACTTCTACTCCTCCTCCAAAACCACTTCCTACCCCCACTCCTAAGAAAAACATTTTTCAACAAGGTCTCGAATGGTTGAGGAAAATCATCTAGTGTAAAATTACTTTGTGATCCCTGTCTATGCTCTCCTAATTCTGATTCTGGTTGCGATTGTCTATTTTATATATCTTCAGAAAAAAAATAAAACCCAGGAAATAGATTTGTCAAAAGCTATTGATACCCTGGTCAACATTGCCAACGAAAAGTTAAATGATAAAAACCAGCAAATTCAAATCGATCTTAACAACAAGAAAGATTCCATCGAAAAGATGGTTAAACAAGTTCTCGATCAACTTTCGGTCGTTGAAAAAGATCGAATTGGTAGCTTCAATGGTCTAAGGGAAGCCATCGAAAATAGCCGCAAAGTCACTGAACAGCTTTCAATTACCACCGAAGGTCTCAAGCGAACCCTAAGTAGCGATCGGATGCGAGGTGCTTTTGGTGAAAGGGTGGCCGAAGATTTACTCAAACAAGCTGGTTTTGTTGTTGGTACTGACTATAGTAGGCAAGAAGTTTTTGGGGAAGGTCGGCCTGATTTTACTATCTATCTCCCCGACAAAACCAAAATCAACATTGACGCCAAATTTCCTTATTCCAACCTAGTTAAAATGAGTGAGTCCAATAATGTTGATCAAAAGAATCAATTTCTTAAAGCCTTTGAAATCGACATCAAAAGAAAAATTACCGATGTTTCGTCCCGAAACTATATTAACCCCGAGGAAAAAACCGTTGATTTTGTGGTCGTCTTTATCCCCAACGAAATGATCTTCAGTTTTATCTATGAGAAATTTCCTGAGTTATTGGAAGAAGCCTTCAACAAAAAAATCGTTTTCGCTGGCCCTTTTAGCTTTGTCGCTATTTTACGCATGGTTCGTCAGGCTTATGACAACTTCCGTTATCAAAAGAATATTCAAAACATCATTACTCAAATCAAAATTTTTGAAAAAGAGTTTATTAAATATAACCAGGAATTTCAAAAAATTGGTGCCAAAATTGATAGTCTTTCCCACCAATATGACGAGGTTGATCACACACGAACTAACAAGCTGTTAAGAGTTGTTGAAAAAATCAACCTTGAAAACCAAAATCCTACGGCCATCGAATAAATTGCCACTCTTCCTCTGGCTGTTGTTTGTTCTAGGAGTTATTTTTGTCCCTCCAAGCTCACCAGTTGTGGTAATTACTTTTTTTCTCCTCTTATTCTTGTGTCTTTTTGGAACCATAGGAATTTTCGTTCGTCCATTTCGTCGTCGATTAGTTCTTAGTCTCTGTCCAATTATTATTCTAGGATTACTTTTTGGTCGCCTTTTAAGCCCCATTAGTTTGGTTCTGGTTCTCGCTTTGACCTTCATTTTCCTCCTTGACACCCGTTAGCAGTCAGCATATTATATTGCTAATATGCCAGATCTAACTCAACGACAAATCAAAATTCTCAAGTGTATTGCCGAGGAATTTATCAATTCCGCTGAACCAGTTGGTTCAGAAACACTGGAAAGAAAATACAACCTAGGAATTTCCTCTGCTACCATCCGAAATGAAATGTCAGCCTTAACTCAGTTAGGGTTTCTTAAAAAAGGCCATCTTTCTGCCGGCCGTAGTCCTACCTCGATGGGCCTTAAATATTATGTTAGAAATCTTTTGGTCCCAAAAAACTTAACCGTTACCGAAGAAGTTGGTGTCAAAGAAAAAGTTTGGGACTATAGAAATGAGTTTGAAAAACTTATTAAGGAATCAACTCGAGAACTAGCTAATCGTTGTCGTGGTATGGCTATTGCCACCACTGATCAAGGCTCCCTCTTTTGCTATGGTGCTAGCAATTTACTGGAGGAGCCAGAATTTTACAATATTGATGTTACCAAGACTGTTCTTTCTCTGATTGATAACGTCAACTATTGGTTTGAAATGGTCAACAAATCTGGTCCACATGACCCTAATTCTGCCGAAATAGTTCACCTTCTTATTGGTGAAGACCTGGGAATGGAACATCTCGAACCATGCGGTTTTATTTATCAACATTACCAATCTGGTCCTCATCATGGCATTATGGGGGTTGTTGGCCCAGCCAGACTTCACTACCAAACAGTTATTCCCTTGGTTGACTACTTTGCTCAATTGCTTTCCACTATTAGCCGTTAATTGTCTATGACCACCAAGAAAAAATCCACTACCAACAATCAACATCTTGAGCTTCAAACACAAATTAATAGTCTTCGTGACCAGTTGGCACGATCTTTAGCTGATTATTCCAACCTCGAAAAACGAGTCGATAGTCAGCGACAATTAATTGCTACTCTCGCCTCGGCTACCATTGTTACCAAGATGGTCGAAGTCCTCGATGATCTTTATCTTGCTCAAGACCATCTCCGCAACCCAGGTCTCCAAATTGCCGTCGACAAATTATTAAACATCCTTAAGTCCGAAGGACTGGTCGAAATCAACGCTATCAATCAGCCTTTTGATCCAGAAACCATGGACTGTGTCGAAGTATCTATTGGACCACAAGACCAAGTAACTGAGGTCAAAAAGAAAGGTTATCTTCTCAATAACCATTGTCTTCGTCCTGCCAAGGTCGTGGTTGGCAAAGAAGATGCTCCAAACAAAAAATTATAAGTTTTAAATTAAATAATATGTCAACTAACAAAATCATTGGTATCGATTTAGGTACCACCAACTCTTGTGTCGCTGTTATGGAAGGTGGTACTCCAAAAGTAATTCTTACTTCGGAGGGCCGCAATATCATTCCTTCGGTGGTTGAACCAATCAAAAAATTAGTTGGTGATCTGGCCAAAAGGCAAATGGTCCTTAATCCCGAAAATACCATCTATAGTATCAAACGTCTTATGGGTCGACGTATTGATGACGAACAGGTCAAGAAAACCCAAAAGATTGCCCCCTACAAAATTGTTGCCGGTAAGGACAACATGGCTGCTGTTGATATCAACGGTAAAATTTATACACCTCAAGAAATTTCAGCCATGATTCTTCAAAAAGCCAAAACTGATGCTGAAAAATACCTTGGTGACAAAGTTACCGATGCCGTCATTACTGTTCCAGCCTATTTTGATGATTCTCAACGCCAGGCTACTAAACAAGCCGGCGAAATCGCTGGGCTTAAAGTTCAAAGAATTGTCAATGAACCTACTGCTTCCGCTCTAGCCTATGGTCTTGACAAGAAGAAAAAAGGTATTGTTGCTGTTTATGATCTTGGTGGTGGAACTTTTGATATTTCCATTCTTGAAATCGGCGACGGTGTTTTTGAAGTTAAAGCTACCAATGGTGACACCTTTCTTGGCGGTGATGATTTTGATCAGAAAATTATTAATTGGCTTTTGGATAGTTTTCAAAAAGACCATGGAGTTGATCTAACCAAAGATCCTCAGGCCCTTCAACGTATTCGTGAGGCTGCTGAGAAGGCCAAAATTGAGTTAAGTAGTACCGTTGAGACCGAAATTAACCTTCCTTTTATTACCCAAAAAGATGGTCAACCGCTTCATTTAACCGTCAAACTGACCCGAGCTGAGTTGGAGAAAATGGTTGATGATTTAATTCAAAAAACCATCAAACCAGTTGAATTGTGCCTCAAAGATGCGGGTATCTCCAAAGGTGAGGTCACCGACGTTATTATGGTTGGTGGTATGACCCGAATGCCCAAAGTTCTTGAGGTTGTCAAAGACTTTTTTGGTAAAGATCCCAATACTAGTGTTAATCCTGATGAGGTCGTCGCTGTTGGTGCCGCCGTTCAGGGAGCTGTTCTTTCCGGCGACGTCAAAGATATTGTTCTTCTTGACGTCACTCCTCTTACCTTGGGTATCGAAACTGCTGGTGGAGTCCGTACTCCTCTAATTGATCGCAACACTACTGTCCCGACCAAAAAATCTCAAGTATTTACCACCTATTCTGACAACCAGCCTCAAGTTGAGGTTAACGTTCTTCAGGGTGAACGTCCCATGGCTGTCGACAACAAATCACTTGGCCGGTTCATTCTTGATGGTATTGCTCCAGCTCCGCGTGGCATGCCCCAAATTGAAGTCACTTTTGACATCGACAGTAACGGTATTCTTTCGGTGTCAGCCAAAGATAAAGGCACCGGCAAAGAGCAAAAGATTACCATTCAAAATGCCACCAACCTCTCCGAGGAAGAAGTCGAAAAAATGCGCAAAGACGCCGAATCCCATGCCAATGATGACGAGGTCAAGCGCCTTTTGGCTGAAAGTCGGAACCGTCTTGATGCCACCATCTTCAGTGCCGAAAAAACCCTCAAAGACTTTGCTGATAAAGTTAAGCCAGAAGATAAGTCAAAAATTGAGGACAAGGTTAAAGAAGCCAAGGAACTTCTTGTCAAAACTGACGCCAGCAAAGAGGATTTTAACAAAACTAGTGATGAATTGTCTCAAATCCTCCAGGTTGTCGGTCAGGCGGTTTATCAACAGCAAACTCCTCCGCCAACTGGTGAGCAACAATCCACGTCGGAAGAACCAAAAACCGATACTAAAACCGACACCAAAACCGCCGAAGAAGGGGAAATTGTTAAATAAAATTAATTTTTATATTGGTAGGGCGGACCTCGTGTCCGCCCGTTATGATATCAGATGAAACGCGATTATTACGAAGTTTTGGGGGTCAACAAATCTGCCTCAACGGCAGACATCAAATCGGCCTATCGCAAAAAAGCCATGGAATGGCATCCTGATCGCAACAAGTCCACCGATGCTGAAGAAAAATTCAAGGAAATCAACGAAGCTTATGAAATTTTAAGTAATAGTCAAAAGAAGCAGGCCTACGACCAATTCGGTCATGCTGCTTTTGACCCATCTTCTGGAGCCTCTGGTGGTCACACCTATACCGACCGCAGTGGCCCTTTCACCTACACCTGGAGTAGTGGTGGTCAAAACCCATTCGGCGGTAATGCTGACTTTGATTTTGGAGGTTTTAGCAATCCTTTTGATATTTTCGAACAATTCTTTGGTACTGGCGGCTTCCAATATGGTGGCCGTCAACAAAAACGTCTTGCTACCTACAAAATTCAACTTACTTTTCTTGAAGCTGCCAAGGGTTGCGACAAAGAAGTCGAGATCGACGGTAAACGCAAAACTATCAAAATACCTGCCGGAGTTGATGATGGCCAACGAATTAAATTTACTGACTTTATCCTTTATGTTGACGTCATTCCTGACAATATTTTCAAACGTGACGGCAACGATGTTTACATCAACCAAATTATTAGTTTTTCTACTGCAGTCCTTGGGGCCGATATCGAAGTTCCTACCCTCAATGGTTCTCTCAAAGTTCGAGTCAAACCAGGCACTCAACCCAACACTCTGATTCGCCTTCAGTCAAAAGGTATTCGTGACGTCAATGGTTATGGATACGGTGATTTCTATATCAGATTGATCGTTGAAGTCCCCACCCGTCTCTCTTCTCGTCAGAAAGAATTGCTAAAAGAGCTCGAGTTGTAATATAATACCCTAGCACTATTAATTGGTATCACTCAAAGGGGCTGTGGACGGCCCCTTTTTTAATAAAAATGGATCTTAGAAAGTTACCAAAAACCGAGTTTGCCGCCGCCGTCGCTCAAATTGCCGGCGAACGCAACATTGATGTTCAGTCTATCCTTGATTCTATTGAGTTAGGTTTAATTTCTGCCTATAAACGTGACCAGAAAGAACACGGGATTATTATCCCCGATGAAGATCAGTTTGAGGCTGAATTAAGCCCTGAAACTGGTTCATTTAAAGTTTTTAAAATTGAAGCCAAAAAACGTATTGATGTTACTCCTCCTGGTTTTGGTCGTATTGCTGCTCAAACAGCCAAACAAGTTATTGACCAAAAAATTCATGAAGCCGAAAAGGCGGTCATCATTACCGAATACCAAAAGAAAATCGGCACCCTTCTACCTGGTTCCGTTCTCAAGGCTGACCCACACAAATTAACCGTCGGTATTGGTAAAACTGAAGGAGTTTGTCCTCGGGACGAGCAGATAAAAGGGGAGATTCTTCCCATTGGCGCTCGTAAGCTTTTTTTGCTTCGAGCCATCGTTGTTGATCCTGAAACCGGTAGAAGCGATATCGTCCTTTCACGTCGCGATCCCGAGTTTATTAAGGAACTATTTGCCCGAGAAGTTCCCGAAGTTGGTAATCGCGGAGTCATTGTTGAGGCTATCGCTCGTGAAGCAGGAGAACGAACAAAGATTGCCGTTTCATCTTCCCAGCCGGGTATTGATCCAGTTGGTTCCTGTATCGGTCAAAAAGGCTCACGAATTCAAGCGGTTCTAAATGAACTGCCCCAGTCGGAGAAAGTTGACGTTGTTCTTTATTCTAAAAATTCAAATCAATTTATCATCAACGCTCTATCTCCCGCCCAAAACGCCAAAGTAGTTTCGGTCACCAATGGTGTTGCTGTTGTTGTCGTCCCCGAAGACCAACTAGCTCTAGCTATTGGGGCCGGTGGTGAGAATGTCCGTTTGGCTGGTATCTTGACCAATACCGACATCAAAGTTCGATCGGAAAACGAAACTGTCAAATAACATTCCGGTTTTAAAAATATGTCCCAAGATTTACCTACCACCAAATTCCGCCCACCTATTGTAGCCGTCATGGGCCATATTGATCACGGCAAAACTAGCCTACTGGACCGCATTCGTTGCGCCAACGTTGCTGCTCGTGAGGCTGGTGGCATTACCCAACATATATCTGCCTATCAAGTCGTAATTAAAACCAAAAAAAATAAAACCGGTATCATCACTTTCATCGATACTCCAGGTCACGCCGCTTTTTGCCAGATGCGTTCTCGCGGAGCCCTAACCACCGATTTGGTTGTTCTGGTAATCTCGGCCATCGATGGTGTCATGGCTCAAACCAGGGAGTGCATTGACCAAATAAAAAAAGCCAATCTTCCAGTAATCGTTGTTGCCAACAAAGTTGATCTCTCTGGTATTCAGATGGAAAAAGTTAAGGGTCAATTAGTTGAGCTCGGATTAACTCCCGAAGAGTATGGTGGTCAAGTGCCCTTAATTTCTACTTCAGCCAAAACCGGTGAAGGTGTTGACGATCTGCTTGAATCCATTCTACTTCATGCCGAGGTTATGGAACTAAAAAATGAACCACAATCACCACTCGAAGCGGTGGTTATCGAATCAAAACTTGATAAAAACCGGGGTCCAGTTGCCTTGGTCATTATCAAAAAAGGCACTCTGTCAATCGGTGACCAGGTTTATTCCGACCAAATTGCTGGTAAAGTTAAAGCACTCTTCTCCCCCGACGGCAAGGCCATCAGTCAGGCCACACCCAGTTGTCCAGTTGAAATTTTAGGTTTTGAATCAGTGCCAGCTGTTGGTAGTCTTATCACCGATCATTTAACGTCTCTCACCTCGACTCCTCCAACTTCCCCAAAAACCACTTCCACAGCCGACAGTACCGCTTCTACTTTAAAACTTCCAATTGTTCTCAAGGCTGATGTTCAGGGTACTCTCGAGGCAATTCTTAATAGTTTTTCCGACGATGTTAAGGTTATCCATGCTGGTGTCGGCCCGGTCTCCGATAATGACATATTTTTAGCCAAACCCGCCAATGCTCAGATTTTTGCTTTCAATGTAGCCGTGCCTCGGTTTATCCAGAATTTAGCCGACAACGAAAAAGTTAAGATTTTCCCCACTAAAATCATTTATGAAATTATCGAGACAGTTCAGAATCAAGTTCTTAAAATGCTTGAACCCACTATCGACGAAACCATACTTGGTCAGGCAACCGTCATCGCTGAATTTAATATCAATAAGGTTAGGATTGCCGGTATCAAATGCACCAAAGGCGAGCTTAAGCCCGGTGACTCTGTCCACCTCAAGCGGGACGACAAAATCATCAAGGATACCAAGATAGAAGGCATCCGCCTTCACAAAGACAGCGTCGACAAAGCTAAGGCTGGCCTCGAGTATGGAATCACCTTTAGACCTTATGTTGACTTTAAGTTAAACGATGTTATAATAGCCTATAAGGTTGAGAAATGAGCAGGTTAGCTAGTACCTTGTTTAACTCAACCCCACCGATCAATAATCAATTCGAAAGCAGGTCGAATATGAAAAACTACAATGTCAGTCAAATTAAACCCCTTCTTGCTCAGGCTAAATCTGCCCTGGTCGTTGTTCCTCAACTAAGTGTCGATAGTGTCGGCGCCGCTCTGGCCCTTGCCTTAGGTCTAAAGAAAAATAATCTCGAAGTTAAAGTTTATTGTCCACAAAAAACTGACAATAACTATTCCAAACTCAGTGGTCTTGACCTTTTGACCGACAGTATCAGCCTCAACGACTTGGTAGTTTCTCTAGATTATCCGGTTGATCAAATCGAGCAGGTCTCCTATAACGATGACGGTGGTCATCTTAACCTGGTGGTCAAAACCAAATCAGGTGCCCCAAAAGTTGAAAATAATCAGATTCTTATTAACAATCAATCCTCTTCTGCCGACCTTTGTTTTATTCTGGGCGATGAAACTGGCTTGGGGGTCAATTCCTCTATGATCAACAAAGGTAATTGGATTCTTATTTCCCCAATCGAAGTGACCAAAGCCTGGGCCAAAGCTTCCTTGATCGACCCAGATGCTCCTTATTCCGAAATCTTTACCTTTCTTTTGCCCATGCTCGGTTTGGAACTGGACATGGACACTGGCAAGAATCTGTTGATAGGGCTTCGGGTTGCCACCCAATCTTTTTCAGTCAATGTTTCTCCAGAAACATTTGAAGCTGGAGCTATCTGTCTTCGGGCAACTCAGCCAGAAGATAATCTAGCTTCACCCGAAACAACTCCGATTCAAAATGTTGAAAAAACCGGTGGTATTGTCCCCGGTACCAACAAACCCAACCCCACTCCAACGATTTGATGTAAAGTGCTAAAATAATCATGTGGTCAAGGTTAAACATCCGTTAGCCCGACTGGTAATTGCTTTTGATTTATTTCTTTTGGCTTTGTTCTTCTTTGTGAAAGTGGCCGGATTAATGCTATAATCCTCTCTGTTCACCTCAATCGGTATTTTGGTTGCCATTCCAAAATTAATTATTGCACCGATTAAGGCGATATAAACCATGGCTCTATCCAAACAGGACAAGCAGGACATTATTACCAAATTTTCTCAAGCTAAGGGTGATACCGGTTCTCCCGAAATTCAAGTCGCTATTCTTAGCCTTGAAATCACCAGGCTCCAGGAACATTTAGCCGCCAACAAACACGACTCACCGGCCAAACGTGGTCTATTAAGTAAAATTGCCAAACGTCGCCGATTATTACGTTATCTTTCTGCTCACAATCCAGAACGTTACACCAAACTCACCAAAGACCTTGGTCTCAAGAAATAACAGCCTGGTATCTATATAATCAATCTATGAACAAACAAACATTTGATATTTCTATTGGCAGTCAGGTTATCACTTTAACCACTGGCTACCTTGCTCCTCAAGCCACCGCTGGAGTGTTGGCCAAATCCGGCAACACTGTCGTTTTGGCCACTGTGGTTATGGGTAAGGTCGATGAAACCAAAGATTATTTTCCCCTTTCAGTTGAATTTGCCGACAAGCTTTATGCTGGTGGTGTGATTAAAGGTGGCAAATGGGTCAAACGCGAACTCAATCCATCAGACAATTCAATCCTCTTTGGTCGAATCATTGATCGTTCGGTTCGCCCTTTGTTCCCAGCTGATTTCCATCACGAGGTTCAAATCATTGTTACTGTTTTAAGTAATGACAAGGAAAATGACGTTATTGTCCCGGCTTTCTTGGCCGCTTCTACCGCTTTAAGTATCTCCAAGATTCCTTTTAATGGTCCTGTATCCGCTATCCGTGTAGCCCAGGTTGATGGCAAACCAATCGTCGGTCCGACCTCGTCCACCCTCCAGTCATCAAAATTTGATCTGCTCGTTTGTACTGGGGTTGCTGGCGTCAACATGATCGAGGCCAGTGCCGATATTGTTGACAACCAAACCATGTTAGATGCCATTACCCTAGCTAAGGAAACAGCTGATCAGGTTAACCAGCAAATTCAGGGGATTGTTGCCAAAATTGGTCAGGAAAAAGTTAAATACGAATCATATGCCCCATCAGACAAGTTATTGTCGGAAATTGAGAAATTTGTTAGCCAAGATCTAGTCGAGTTTTTCAAGAATGGTATGGATGGCAATCATCAAACTGCCGAGGAACTAATTATTGATAAAGTTCTAGAAAAATATCAAGCCCAAATAAAATCAGAAGAAATTACCAAAACCCAACTAATTTCTGCTGTTGATATCTTGGTCGGCCGATACTTTCGACAGCAAACTCTTGCTGGTCAGCGCTATGACAAGCGTCAATTTGACGAAATCAGACCACTTCACCTTGAAGTTGGAGTTCTTCCCTGTACTCACGGTAGTGCCCTCTTTCAACGCGGCCTGACTCAAGCCTTAACTACCACCACTCTTGGGCCTCTAGCCGACAAACAATATCTCGAAGACTCGATGGGTGAAACCACCAAGCGTTACCTTCACTATTATTCCGCTGCTCCTTTTTCTACAGGTCAAACCGGTCGCTTTGGCCGTCCTGGTCGACGGGAAATTGGCCATGGTGCCCTAGCCGAAAAAGCTCTTATACCAGTCATCCCTTCGGAAGATGACTTTCCTTACACTATCGTCTTGACGTCCGAAGTAATGTCTCAAAATGGCTCATCCTCTATGGCCTCTACTTGCGGCTCGACCCTTAGTCTTCTTGATGCTGGTGTTCCCATCAAGGACAAAGTTGCTGGCATCTCCGTTGGTATGATTTCCGACAATAGCGGTAAATATATTCTGCTAACCGATATTGCCGGGATCGAAGATCATCATGGTGACATGGATTTCAAAATTACTGGTACCAAGAATGGCATTACTGCCATTCAGCTTGACATCAAACGTCCCGGTTTGACTCTACCAATGATTGCCGACACTTTTGTTGCTAGCACCAAAGCCAGACTTCAAATCCTCGAAACGATTGAAAAAACCATGCCTACCCCTCGTCCACAACTGTCTCCATTTGCTCCAAAAATTAAATTGGTCAAAATCCCAGAAGACAAAATTGGTGAGGTCATTGGATCAGGGGGCAAAACTATCAAAGCTCTGATGGTCAAGTATGCAGTTCAAATCGATATTGACGATGATGGTCGGGCTTCAATCTCATCTCTTGACGAAACCAGTATTGCCAACGCTGCTTTTGAGATCGAATCCATGGTTAGAGATATTAATGTTGGTGAGGAGTTCGATGGTATTGTTACTCGCGTCGAAAACTTTGGTGCTTTCATTGAATTTTTGCCAGGCCGTGAGGCTCTACTGCATGTCTCTGAAATGAGTGGTGGATTTCTATCTGACCCATCGACCATCATCAAGGTTGGGGATCCAATCCATGTCAAAGTTTCTGGTTTTAACGACAACCACCAAATCAAATTATCTGCCCCAGCTTTTAAAGCCGCCCACCCTGGTCAACCCAGAAGCAATAATCCCAGTCGGGTCCAATTTTCCAAATTCTCTTCTCCTCGTCCCCATCGCTAAAATTTTTGTATACTCTATCTAATGCCCGATTCTCCGTTAACGATAGATGAAGCTATTAATAGGCTGATTGCCAAGTCTCAGTCAGTTAAGTTACCCCCTGGTTTACTTAGCAAACTCGAAGAACTTTTTGGGGAATTACGAATCAATGCTAACTCGCCCCAGACTTTCTGGCAAAGTTATCAAGTGGTCAGCAAATATCTCGACTGGATTGTTTCCCTTCCTTGGTTTTCCAAAACTGACGACATCCTTGATATTGATCATGCTCGTCAACAGTTAAATCTCAATCATTATGGCCTTGATGCTGCTAAAGAAAGAATTCTTGAGTTTATTGCTGTTCTTGCTCTTCAGCAACACCGTCATCCGGAAGCCAAACCTCATGCCCCAGTACTTCTTTTTACTGGTTTGGTTGGCACCGGCAAAACCACTCTTGCCCGTTCCATTGCTCACGCCCTTGGTCGTCAGTTTATTCGTATTCCTTTCGGCGGTTTGGGGGACCCTCTCTATCTTCGTGGTCGTTCTCGAATTTATCCCGAAGCCGAGCCTGGCGCCATCATCAAAGGTCTAATATCAGTCAAAAGTAACAACCCGGTTATCTTATTGGACGAGATCGATCGTATTGCCGACGATGCCCTCAACACCATTATGGGAGTTTTGGTTGAACTTCTTGATCCGGAACAGAACAATCATTTTGTTGACCATTATCTTGATTATCCTTTTGATCTTAGCAATTGTCTTTTTTGTGCCACTTGTAATAACACCACTCGTATTGCCACTGCCGTTATGGACCGGCTCGAAGTTATCCAAATGCCTTCTTACACTGACGAGGAAAAGACTATCATCGGCCGTGACTATATTCTCCCCAAGGCAATTATCGAATCCGGACTCAATCCGGAGGAAATTACTATTTCTCCTGACGTTTGGCCAAATATTGTCCGGCCGTTAGGTTTTGATGCCGGTGTCAGAACTCTTAAACGCAATATTGAAGGATTGTGCCAAAAAGCCGCTCGTCAAATTCTTGAAGGTCGAGCTCAAAAAATTACTATTGATGACTCCAATGTTAAATTATTTGTCCCCCAGTGGTAAAGTTTCCATTCCTTTCAGTCCTGCTTCTTTGCGTTGCTTTTGTCATTCTTCTCTTTACTCTCTCTCCATTTTTTCCTAAATGAAACAAGACCCATTTCTTATTCCCGTTCTACTGGCCATTATTTTTGTTTCTATTTTGGGCAATATTTATCTTTATTTTCATAAAAATATCAATTTCTCTCCCACCCCATTTGACACCAGCATTCTTATCACTCCTACTCTTTACCCCTCCTTGGTGCCAACTATCCCAGCCACCACTTCGACCTCGGTTAATGGACTTGTGACATACACCAATCGGGAGGATGGCCTAAGTTTTCAATATCCCGAAGATTGGTACTTTGATGGTGGTGTCCTCTCAAACTATGACCCATCCAATAGAGGTCCAGTAGAATCCCACCAGGGTGACATTAAGTGTGACCTGTTTGCCGCCAAGTTTGTGGATGAATCGACGTTGGTTGGGACAAAACAACTCAAAATCAATTCAAAAAGTACAATTTACCAATCTAAACTACAATCCGAATTATATGAAGATATTTTTTACACTGTTTTTAGCATTTATTCCCCAAATAAATCAAAGTTAAATCATTTCATCTGCTACTCACTCGCCCAAAACCAGATTCAGGCCTTCTATAAGGTACTTAGCTCTTTTGAATTTATCAACTAATGTCTACTAATTCATTAAGTCCAAAACTAGTACCCATTCTCCTCGCCATTATTTTTGTTTCTATTTTGGGCAATATTTATCTTTACTTTACTCGGAACCAGCCATTTACTCCTTTAGTTCCCGATACCAGTATTTTTATCACCCCCACTCCTTATCCCCCAACTGCCACCCCAATAACCCGGCAACAATATCAACACTCCCGACTCAAGTACCAAATTAGTTACCCTTCATCCTGGCAATTAGAAGTCGACGGGCAATACCCGGATATAGTTAACCTTACTCTCGGTGATCTGGCTAGAATTACTATCGACCCTACCAACCAACTACAAATTACCCCCACGATTAAACAGTGGGTCGAAAAAACTAACCATCAAACCTCCACCGATCCCAATCGCAAGTCATTTTCGTCGCTTTTAACCATTCTTCCCGATGACGGTCTCATTACCAATCAAGTGGGTAAGTCACTTGTCATTTTGGACGAAGGTTTTTTTGAACAAAACGGCAAGCAATATCTTTTTACTCGCGGTAATACAATTTATAATCTTACCGCTGTTTATTACGGTGAAAACTCTTCAGCCTCCATCGACATCAATGGCATCGTTTCTAGTCTCAAGTTTATTGATTAGTTGCAATTCGTAGCCACAAGTGTTACAATACCCTTCAAGCTTCTGAATACGGTTACACACATTCGACCCGACGTTTCCTAAGCAATTTATATTATTTTAGTCTTTTCGGGTCTATTATTTTTGTATGAATCAAATCAATCAATTTCAGGGTCTAAAAAACCCCGTTCGTCAGTTTAACTCCCAAAACGATTCAGTTCGTATTAGTTCACTGGGCGGTTTTGGTGACGTTACTCAAAACATGTTCGTTTATGAGTATGCTCCCAATGGTGACTTTACCAAAAGCGAAATTATTATTGTTGACTGTGGTGTCGGTTTTCCCGAAGAAGACGCTTTTGGTGTTGATCTTCAAATTCCCGATACTACTTATCTTACCGACAAGAAAGATCGAATCAAAGCTATTTTTATTACTCACGGTCACGAGGATCATATTGGTGCTGTCAGATTTATTTTGCCAATTTTGGGTAAGGATATCCCCATTTATGCCCCTCGTCTGGCCGCCGCCTTTATTCAGGCTCGTTTGGAAGAATTCAACATTCGTCCCAAGCTTGAAGTAATTCAAGATGGTATTTCTATCATCAAAAGTCCTTTCACTGTTGAGCCAGTTCGAGTAACCCACTCCGTCCCTGATACTTATCATTATGCTATTCACACCCCAGTTGGTATTTTTTACCACGGGAGTGATTTCAAGTTTGATCTTTTCCCTCTCGACGGTGTTCAGGCTGATCTCCGTCGTATTGCCGCCGTTGGTGGTCAGAATGTAGTTTGTCTTCTTTCTGATTGTCTCGGGGCCGATCATGAAGGCTATTCGCCCTCCGAAGGTGCTATTGCCGAAAACTTTGAACGAGAAATAAAAACTGCCAAAGGGCGAGTCTTTGTCACTGCCATCAGTAGTAACATTGTCCGTTGGAGTCAGGCTATTGATTGTGCCAAAAAAGTTGGTCGTAAAATAGTTATTGTTGGTATGTCGGTTGACAAGGCCATTAGAATTGCCAAAGAGCTGGGTTATGTTCATTTGGTCGAATCCGATATCATTCCCGTCGAGAAAGTTCGTAATTTTTCTGACAACAAACTAATTTTTCTGACCGCCGGTTTTGCTGGACAACCAGATTCGGCTCTTTCCAAAATGACTATGGGCAAACATCGGATCAAAATAAAATCTGGTGATAAGGTTATTTTCTCTTCACCCGATTACATTCCCGGTACCACTACCGCCATTTTTGACATGATTGACAACCTTTCTCGGCTTGGAGCTGAGGTTGCCTACGGTGAAAAAGAAGAACTTCATGTTAGTGGTCATGGTTATCAAAAGGAACATGCTCTTTTAATCCAGCTACTTCATCCCAAATATCTTCTTCCCATTGGTGGCAACTACCGTCATGTCAAAAGTTATCAGACTATGGCTAAAAGTTTAGGTTTTAACGACAATCAGTTTATTGCTCCCGATCACGACTCTTCGGTCACTTTTCACGGGGATCGCTCCTTTGACACCAGCTTTAGAATCCCTCTTCGTAAAGTTTTGATTGACGGACTTGGGGTGGGGGATGTTGGCACTACCGTTCTTCGTGACCGTAAACTTTTAGCTGAAGATGGTATGTTTAGTGTTGTTGTCTTAGTCGACAAAGAACATGGCAAACTTTACCAGGAGCCCGTTATTCTTAGCCGAGGTTTTGTTTTTGTCAAAGAAAATACTGACCTTTTAAATTACTTAAAGCAGGAGGTTACCAATAAGTTTCAACAGCTTGCCAGCAAACCGGCTAATCTTGATTACATTCGCACCGAGCTCCAATCGTATCTTGAGGGAATTATCATGGAAAAAACCGGCCGTCAACCTATGGTGCTACCTCTAGTTATCGAGATTTAAAAATATTTCTCCAATCGTCTCAAAGTATCATCAGTAGGGGTATTAGATACTTGTCTGACCGCTAAATCCACTGACGTCCATCCGTCGCCACCGATTCTTTTAACCTGAATTCGACCTCCCTCTCTGTCGGCTACTCGACGCAGTTCTTGTTGTAGAGCGTGAAGTTCAGCGTAAGCCCTAGGCTCATCTAGTCCCCCGCCATGTAACCGTTGTCTTTTCCCAGATATCGTCACTATGGCTGTTCCATCTTTTCCTGCAGTTTTTAGAATATCCTCCGCTTCATCATATCGCACTCTAATCTTTGCCGGCTTTCTCGGGACTACTCTGTCCCTGGTTGGCCCCCAGTTAATCTCTTGAGCCTCTGCTTCGGTGGCTCTTCTAATCATCGTTACTGGACTCATTTTTTGAAATTAACCGGTAATCTTCTAATTTGAACCGTTGGTGTCGGGGCAGGGAATACCCTTGATCTAATTAAATTCTTTGTTTTTATTGGCAATTTACTCCAAGCAAATACCACCACTACTACTATCAGGGCTAAATACAACAATTTCACAATTCCTGGAAACGATTCTTCCTCCGTGGTCCTGTCGCTGGTGTTGTGTTTGTCTTTATCCAAATTAGCATGTTGGTATGTCTTCTCGCTTCGAGCACTTTTGTGTTTATCCATTGCTCCCTCTTCTTGCAACACCTTATATACCTTTACCTGATCAGCAATTCCCTTAAGATAACGATAACCAATCTCTGCCGTTGGCACCTCGTTTTTATTCATTGCCAGGTATACCGCTTCTGTGAAATACACCTCCCCCGGTTCGGCAATCGACTCGATTCTTGAAGCAATATTGACCGGTTCCCCAAAAACATCATCGTCCTTAAGGTTTACTTCCCCAAAGTTCACTGCGATCCTTAGTTCAAACTTCTCATCTTCGTTCGCGTCATGGTTGTGCTTAGCAATTGTTTCCTGAACCTTGACTCCGCACAGTACTGCATTAGTCGGGGATTCGAAAGTTACCAAATAGGCGTCACCAATAGTTTTAACTATTGTTCCATCGTACTGTCCAAATATTGGCCGCACCACTTCATCTTGAATCTCCAGTAAATGCTGTATTTCTTCTCGTGATTCAAGCGAAGTTCTGGTCGTAAACCCTTTCATGTCGGTAAACATTATCGCCAGCCCTTTGGTCTTTGCCCCCATGGCTTATTTTAACTCAAATATCTTTTGGTGTAGACTTTTATATGGACAAAAAACATCCTCACCATCTTGGTCTTTTTATTCTTCTTGCCTCCATTATTTGGTCGTTTGCCTTTTATCGGGCTAAAGTCGTTACTTCTCGTCAAACCATTTCTGTCACTGGTGTTGCTTATCAAGATGTTACTTCTGACTTAGCCGACTGGTCATTTACTCTAGAGCGTCGGGACTCAGGTCGGAAAAATAGTTACGACAATTTGTTGTCCGACGAGAAAAATTTTCTTGATCATCTTAAGAAACTCAACATTACCGATTCCGAAATCCGCAAAGGCACTTACCACACTTTTCCTGTTTACCGTAAGGAAAACTATACCGATACCGACGAAATCATTGCTTACACTTCCACCATCAATTATTCCATTGTTGGTTCTGACATTAGTAAAATTGCCAACATTGCCGACAATATCAATGCCTACTTAATCGCCAATAATCTTACTCTCTCTCAAAACTATCAATCCTACACCTACAATCAACTCGAAGGGCTCAAGATCTCTCTCCTCGAAGCCGCTATCAAAAATGCCGAAAGTCGGGCCAAAGCCATTGGTAAAACTACTCATTCCCGAATTGGGAAGATCGTTAATGCTTCCCAGGGGATTTTTCAAGTCAACCCCAGAAACGACTACAGTGTCTCCGGTGAAGGCAACTTTGATACTTCCTCCATTGGTAAAACTATCCGCGCCACTGTTTCGGTTGATTTCGAGCTCAAGTGATGTCATAATTCCCTCAAACCTATGAAACCGTTTCCCGCGGTGGAGGTGACGGCGACGAGCCGCTCCAGAAACAAACTGTAAAATATTCATCAAGAAGTAAATAGGGTGGTACCACGACGCTTGCGCTCGTCCCTAACAGGACGAGCTTTTTTAGTTTCTTTAGGTCTAATTTTAAACCGAAGGTGATAAAATTTGCCTAAAGACACAATCCCGATGGGCAGACAATGTTGGGATAGTTTAAAATTTGACTATGGATCAACAATTCAAAAAAGAACAACTTAAGGATCGCAATCTTGATTTATCCGAGTGGTACAACGATATTGTTCTCAAGGCCGAATTGGCCGACTACGCCCCCGTCAAGGGCTGCATGGTCATCCGCCCCTATGGTTATGCCCTTTGGGAAGGAATCCAGAACTTTATGGATAAGCTCATCAAGGACTATGGCGTTCACAATGCCTATTTTCCCCTCTTTATCCCCATGCATTATCTTCAAAAAGAAAAAGAACACGTTAAAGGTTTCTCCCCTCAACTAGCGGTAGTTACCCATGGCGGTGGCGAGAAGCTTGCTGAAAATTTGGCTGTCAGGCCCACTTCCGAAACTATTATGTACGACATGTATCGCAAGTGGACTAATTCTTGGCGTGATTTACCCATCCTCATTAACCAGTGGTGCAATGTCGTTCGATGGGAAAAACGCACCTATCTCTTCTTGCGCACTTCAGAGTTCTTGTGGCAGGAGGGCCATTGTGCCCATCTAACCCAAGAAGAAAATCTCAAAACTGTTTTCTGGGCTCTGGATATGTATCAGCAAACTTACAACCAACTTCTGGCCATGTATGGCATCAAAGGTGTCAAAAGTTCCAGCGAAAAATTCCCTGGTGCCGGTAACACTTACACTTTTGAATCCCTCATGCCCAATGGTAAATCACTTCAAGCTTGCACCTCCCATGATTTGGGTCAAAACTTCAGCAAGTCGTTTGAGTGGACAGTTCAGGATCAGTCAAAAAACAAAATTTATCCTTATCAAAACTCTTGGGGCTTTTCTACTCGCAGTATCGGCGGCCTGATCATGGCCCATGGTGATCAAAACGGTCTTAAACTTCCTCCTAGCATTGCCCCCATCCAGGCCGTTATCGTTCCTATTCCTGGTCACTCCCAAGCCCTTCCCCAGGCCGACAAAATTTATCCCCAGCTCAAAAACAATTTCCGGGTCAAACTTGACGACTTTGAAGGTGAAACCGCAGGTTTCAAGTTCAATCATTGGGAACTCAAGGGTGTTCCCCTTAGAATCGAAATTGGCGACCGTGATGTTAGTAATCATAGTGCCGTTTTGGTCCGCCGTGACACTGGTGAAAAAGTTACTGTCGATGTTGATAACCTTAACTCATCTATTACCAAAATCTTGGCCGATATTCAGGACTCACTTTTTGCCGCTCACCAAAAATTTACCGACAGTCACACCCATTCTGTTGATTCCTATCAGGACTTTAAACAGATTATGTCCACCGATCGTGGTTTCATTCGAGCCCATTGGTGTGAAGATGCCAATTGTGAAACCAAAATCAAAGACGATACCAAAGCGACCACCCGTTGCCTTCCTCTTGATGCTCCCACGGAATCTGGTAAGTGCATTTATTGTGGCCGCCCCTCAACTCATCGCTGGCTCTTTGGTCTTAGTTACTGATCACTGTTCACTAATCACCGATCACTGATATACTGAAGTATGGCCAGACGCGGGCGAAAAAAGAAAAAACACAGCACTGTTCCCAGTTTCCGTCTCCGCCCCGATACTGTTAATTCTATTTTCTTTATTTTTTTTCTTCTCCTCTCCATTGTCTCTGTTTTTTCCTTTCTCCAGATTGGTCCACTTCCTACCCAATACAATCTTTTTCTTTCTAAATACTTTGGTTTCGCCTCCGTTTTAATCCCTTTCCTTTTAGTCTTAGTTTCTTTTATTTTTACTAAAATAAAAATCCCTCTTAAAGAACCCAACGTTCCCTTGGGGTTTTCTTTAATGCTCATTTCCGTTGTTAGCCTTTTTCAGCAGGGGATAGTTGGTCGTTTTATTTGGGATCAACT
The DNA here is from genome assembly GCA_964503465.1 of uncultured Gammaproteobacteria bacterium. Classification (GTDB taxonomy): domain Bacteria; phylum Patescibacteriota; class Microgenomatia; order UBA12405; family UBA12405; genus CAZCYZ01. The sequence continues at coordinate 176,812 of CAZCYZ010000001.1, forward strand.
CATTTATCTTTTTACCAGTCCTGCTATCGTTTTTTTGCTTTTCTTCTTTCTTTTCACAGTTGGCTTTGTGGTCCTCTTTGATACCTCAGTCGTTCAAATAGTTCGCACTGTTTTGCGGATCTTGGCTATTATTCGTAAATACACCCTCGGGTCTCGTTCCCGTCTCTCCTCAATCAAAAAACCAAATCGCGATGAAGCCATTTATGTTGAATCACCCAAAGAAAATGAAAAAGAGAAAGCTAATGACTTTGTTGTCGGTGTTCCTCCAGTTCTCAAATCCTCCTCCACTACTCCCACTCTTCCTCTCAAATCTCCGCCGATTAATTCTTCCAGTCACCAGGTCTGGGAATATCCACCTATCACGATTTTTGAAGATCCTACTGGTACCAAGGCTGACCGCGGTGATGTCCGTCACAATGCTCAGACTATTGAGCAAACTCTTGATTCCTTCGGTATTACCGCTCGGGTCAAAGAAATCAACAATAGCCCTTCGGTGACTCAATATGCTCTTGAGGTTGCCCTGGGTACTAAGTTGGCTAAAATCATGAGTCTTAGTAACGACTTGGCTATGGCCCTAGCCGCTCCCGGTGGTCAAATCCGTGTCGAAGCTCCAATCCCTGGTCGTTCTTTAGTTGGCATCGAAGTTCCCAATCGTTCACTTGAAATCGTTCCTATCAGAAAAATTATTGAATCCGACCCCATGAAGCATTCCAAGTCCAAGTTAGCCGTGCCCCTAGGTCTCGATGTTGGTGGTAACCCTCGAATTGCTGACATTACCAAAATGCCCCATGTTCTTATCGCTGGTCAAACTGGCTCTGGAAAATCAGTTTGTGTTAACTCCTGGATTTGTTCACTCCTATTTCGTTCCTCTCCTGACGAAGTTAAACTAATCCTTGTCGATCCCAAACGAGTCGAACTAACCCCATACAATGGTATTCCGCACTTATTAACCCCGGTTATCGTTGAACCAGAGAAGGTTGTTTCTGCCCTCAAATGGGCCGTTTCCGAAATGGAGCGTCGTTATAAGGTCTTCACCGAAATTGGCGCTAAAAATATTGAAAGTTTTAATGATATGTCGGGTTTCCAGTCAATGCCATACATTGTTATTTTTGTTGATGAATTAGCAGAAATTATCATGTACTCTCCCTCCGAGGTTGAGGACAATATTTGTCGATTAGCCCAAATGGCCCGAGCCGTGGGTATTCATTTGGTTTTGGCCACCCAGCGGCCATCAGTCAATGTTATTACCGGCTTAATTAAAGCTAATGTTCCTACCAGAATTGCTTTTGCTGTTGCCTCAATGACCGATTCTCGGGTAGTGTTGGACACTCCTGGTGCCGAAAAACTTCTTGGTAGAGGAGATATGTTATATATCCCCCCCGATCTAGCCAAACCAATTCGTATTCAAATGTGTCTAATTACCGACGCCGAAACTAATCGCTTGATTGATCACCTCAAAAATCAGGCTAGTACTCAGCCACAATACAATGACCAAATTACCAGCCAACCAGTTGCTAGCCCCACCTCCAAAAGCGTCAATCTTCAATCAGTCGATGGCGAAGAACGTGACGCCGTTTTTGATCAGGCGGTCGCTCTAATTCAGTCGTCAGGCAAGGCTTCGGCTTCCTTGTTCCAGCGTCATCTCAAACTTGGATATGCACGGGCTGCTCGTCTTTTGGACCAACTAGAATCGGCTGGTATTGTTAGTCCCGGTCAAGGCGCCAAACCTCGTCAAATTCTTATTCCCCACACACCCTCTAGTGATGACGAAGCCTAACAACTTATGCATCGTGCTTCAACCACTCTTTCCACTACTCGTCTCGACAAAGAATTAACATACGACGAAATTTCCAAAAGAACAAAAATTCCCATTAAGTACCTAGAAGCCATTGAAGCGGAAAATACCCAAAATCTTCCCAATGAGCCCTACTGTTCCTTGATAGTCAAAGATTACGCTGAATCTCTTGGTCTCAATGGTTCTCATCTTCTCTCACTTTTCCGCCGTGATGTTCTTACCCCCAGACGTTTGCAACCAACTAGTCGGAAAATTTTGTCTTTTACTCCGCAGTTGGCCTTAACTCTAGTTATGACTATCTCATTTCTGACTTTTGCTGGGTATTTATTTTACGAATACAACAAATTTAACCGCCCACCAAGTTTAAAAATCGATTGGCCCGAAAAAATCAACGATTCTAAATTGGAAATTACTGGTATTACCGATCCAGAAGCTACTATTCGTGTCAATGACAGTTTAGTCATCGTCGACGCTAATGGCCATTTTTCCAAGAAGATAAACATTGATACCAATCCTGCCAAGATTATCATTGAATCAAAATCTCGTGGGGGCAAAACCACCGTTGAAGAGAAAACCTACTAAGTGTATAAATAAACATAGATGGACCCAACCCAAATAGTCATTATTCTCAGCTTGATTTCCATCACTGTTGTTTTTGTTGTTGTTGGTATTTGGCTAGTTCTTGTTCTTCGTGAAGCCAAACAAATTCTTGAAGATACTCACTCTATTACTTCTTCAGTCGCCAAACCAGTTAATTCTTTTTCCGAATTCTTGATGGGCTTCAAAAACGGCTTTACTCTTTTCAACAAGTTTTTTCCCGACAACCAAGATGAGTCAAAGAAATAATTCATGTGATTGTTGTTCATCTTCCTCTTCTGGTTTTGTTTTTGGTCTTATTTGTGGTGCCATTATCGCCGCTCTAGTGGCCATTTATGTCTACCGTAATCCCAAGTCAGAAGTTTTCCAAAATCTCAAGAAAAAGTTTGACGAATTTTTTAAAACCAAATCATCCCCACCTCCAAAGAACCACAAAAAATCTGTCACCCTCCCTCCTATGTTGGCTGTTACCACCCCTCCTTCGGCTCCCAAGATCAAAGCTAAAAAGTTTCTCAAACCGAAGAAATAATCTCTCTCGTTTCTGTTATATAATTCCCCTATGACTCCTCGGGATTTAAAGGACAAATTTGTTAAATTTTTTGTTAATCGTGGCCATGTCGAAATTCCCAGTGCTTCTCTCGTTCCCGAAAATGATCCAACCACTCTCTTTATATCCGCTGGGATGCATCCACTAGTTCCATTTTTACTCGGCCAGCCGCACCCTCTGGGTCAGCGTTTGGTTGACGTTCAAAAAAGCCTCCGTACCGGCGATATTGAGGAAACAGGGGATACTGTTCACCACACTTTTTTTGAAATGCTTGGTAATTGGAGTTTGGGTGATTATTTCAAGAAAGAACAAATTGAATGGAGTTATGAATTCCTAACCAAAGAACTTGGCTATGACCCTGCAGCTATCCATGTTACCTGTTTCGAAGGCGATATCGATGCTCCAAAGGATGAAGAGTCGGCCGCCATTTGGGAATCAGTTGGAATTCCTAAAGACAGGATTCACTTTCTTCCCAAGAAAGACAACTGGTGGGGTCCGGCCGGATCTACTGGTCCTTGTGGTCCCGACACCGAAATGTTTGTTGACACTAAACCAGAAGAAGGACCAATTGATTTTGTTGTCGGTTGTCAATCATGTCGGATCGTTGAAATTGGTAACGATGTTTTTATGCAATATAACAAAACTACTAATGGTCAATATGTTCTTTTGCCTCAGAAAAATGTCGATACTGGTTGGGGAGTTGAACGCAACACTGCTATTGCCAATGGTCACGCCGACAATTATTTAACGGTCATATGGCAACCAATTATTAAAAAGATCGAACAACTATCAGGTAAAAAATACGACCAAGATCCTCGACCTTTCAGAATTATTGCTGACCATATCCGTGCGGCTGTTTTTGTTATCGCTGATGGTGTTGAACCCAGCAACAAGGAAAGGGGATATGTCCTTCGTCGTCTTATTCGCCGCTCGATCCGTCAGGGAAAACTACTAGGAATCGAACATAACTTTATCGTTGCCATTGGTCGGGCGGTTCTTGATAATCAGGGAAATTACGCTGGGATCTATCCTGAACTAAGTCAAAACAAAGACAAAATTTTAAATATTCTTGATCTTGAGGAAAATAAATTCCGCAAAACCCTAAACCACGGTCTTTCACAAATCCAAAGACTGATCGATCGCCAAAAGTCTGTTTCCGGTCAAGAGGCCTTTGATATTTATCAAAGTTTTGGTTTTCCAGCCGAAATGATTGAGGAAGAACTCAAGAAAAACAATTTAACCTTAGATATCGATGAGTTTAACAAATTTAAACTAGATCATATTGAAAAATCTCGCACCCTTTCTGCTGGTATGTTTAAATCCGGCCTGGCCGACCATTCTGAAGCCATGACCAAATATCATACCGCCACTCATCTTCTTCACGCCGCCCTTCGTCAGATTCTTGGAACCCATGTTCAGCAATCGGGTTCCAATATTACCGCCGAGCGTCTTCGTTTCGATTTTTCCCACCCAGACAAACTTACCGACGACCAATTGGCTCAAGTTTCTAATTTAATAAACCAAAAAATAACCGAAGGGATTGAGGTTAAGGTTGACACCATGAAATTTGTTGACGCCAAAAATTCCGGTGCTCTAGCTTTTTTTGGGGCCAAATATCCCGAAGTTGTTACCGTCTATACCATTAATGGTTTTTCCAAAGAAGTCTGTACTGGTCCTCACGTCACCAATACCTCAAAGCTTGGTCAGTTCCAAATTATCAAAGAAGAGTCGGCTGGTAGTGGTAAACGTCGCATCTACGCTATACTAATTTGATGTCCTCTTTTTGGTTAATTGTTCTTCATTCCACCCATCTCTCGGTCGTCCTAGTTGAAGGAGAACAGATTGTTGCCACTGGCCCAAAAGTTGATTGGAACCCCGACGATGATTCGATAACCTTGGCTGTCGATCAATCACTTTCGCAAGCAGCCGAAAACCATAACCTATCCCCATCAAACGAGCCTACTCAAGCCGCTTTCGTCCTTCCTCCTGATTGGGTTGGTTCCGACGGCAAAATCACTTCTCGAATTCTGTCCAAAATTGAACTAGTCTGTCGCCAGCTAAAACTAGAGCCCATGGGTTTTGTTGGCCAGGATGAGGCCATTATTGAAAGTTTTAATTCCAATGGCGGTGTTCCTGCTAGTTTTGTTCTTATCCATTTCGATCACCAAAGCTTTGATATCTCATTAATATTCTTAGGTCAAATCAAAAAACGTATTTTTCAGAGTTTCACTCCACCATTTACCCCCACCATCCTTGAGTCAGTTCTCAATTCACTCGATCAAGATTCAACTCTTCCTCCTCGAATTATCGTTTTTGGCCACGTTTCCGAATCAGCCGTTACCGATCTGACTAATTATCCCTGGTTAAACAAACCAGATTTTAAGGCTTTTCTTCAACTTCCTGAAATTACTTATTATCCTGAATCCGAACTTATCAAGATCTATGTCGATTTAATACTTCACCAACTTCAACCACCATCCTCATCCGTTGCCTCCCCTCCACCACCTCCTCCGGAACCCGTTACTCCTCTCAACGAAGTCAGTCCCGAATCTTTTGGTTTTGGAGTAAACAATTCCGTTTTAAAGCCCGAAATCTCCCCCCCGACAATTTCCAACAGTCAACCCGTTAGACCTCCATCCCGCCCAACATTCACTTTTCCCAAAATCAAGTTGCCTCATATTAGAATTAAACTCAAAACGAATTGGTTGTTCGCTTTCGTTTTTGTCCCGACACTATTACTAATTCCGTTTTTCTTTCTCAAAACACATCTTACTCTTTATATTAACCCTTATGTTTATTCACAGCAGTTTCCAGTCACACTTACCACCAAAATCTCCACCCTGGATACAAATCAAAAATTAATCCCCGTCAAAGCCCAATCTTTTACTGTCACTGCCAGTGCCACCACTCCCTCAACTGGCAAGCTCACTATCGGCAATAAGGCTCGGGGAGAGATTACTATCTATAACCAACAAAACAAAGTCCAAAATATCGCCAAAGGTGCCATTATTACTGATCCAACTGGTAAAAAATTTGAACTTTTTGTTGCCACCAACGTAGCTTCTAGTAGTTCCAATCTAGACGCTGGTATTGTCACCCTAGGCCAAACCAAAGCAACCGTAATTGCCGTTGACGTTGGCCCAGAGTACAACCTCACCAAGGACACCAAGCTCATCTTCAAAGATTACCCCGACACTCTTCTTCTCGCTCGTTGCTCTCAGGCTTTTTCTGGTGGTAGTCGTCAGGAAGTAAATGCCGTTGCCCTTGCCGATAGAACCACCCTCGACCAAAAACTTCAGTCTCTATTAAATAGCAACATTACTGCCAAAATCGACCAAGAATTCAAAGCCAATTCTGATATTATCAAGGAATTTTCCCAGACCAAAAAAAACCGTATTGATTTTAGTCGTGAGGTCAACGAAGAGGCAGATGAATTATCAGCTACCTTAACTGCTTCAGTCACCCTTTTCTCACTTGCTATTCCCAAACCGCAAATTATTACGGCTTTCCTGGCCACTGACTCCACTCTTCCCCAGTTAAATTTTGATACCGATCTATCCTCCCTCAGTTTTCAGGTAAACAAATCTGATGCCAATCAAGCCTCGGCTGTTCTTAACATTCAAGGTCAGGCCTTACCCAAAATTGATATTTCCGGTCTCCAACGTAAACTTATATTTAGAACACCATCCTCTGCTGCTAAAATTCTTCAGCAACAAGTTGATCGTCTTTACGATTTCCGTCTTGTTCCAAGCTTTATTCTTCCAATCCGTCCTCAAAATATTATCATCGATATCAAAACCAACAATCAATGACCTATATTTACGTCAAAAAAACACCACCACCTATTCGTCCCCAGCCTAGACTAAATCCGCCAACCCGTCGTATTCTTGCTTTGGTTCTTTTGTTGGCCGGTTTGGCTTTTTTAACCTCGGCCATTTTTCCCATCGTCCAGTTTCAATTAGCTTACGCCAATCGTTTCCGGGAAGTCATCAATCCGCTTTCAAGTCGCTTTTATAACCGTCAAGACAATGTTTTAGGAGATGTTGATTATACCCAACTTAATAACTGGTTTATTTCCAATTCAAACAACTCTACCCCGGGGACTTTAGCTTCTTCTCCATCCAACACCTACTACATTTCTATTCCCAAGCTCAACATTGATTCGGCCACTGTCGAGGTTGGCAGTCTCGATCTCAAACACAGTCTCATTCAATATCCTCAAACCGCTCTTCCGGGTCAATTTGGTAATTCAGTTATTTTTGGTCACTCCGTTTTGCCGCAGTTTTTTAACCCCAAATCATATTTAACTATTTTTTCCACTCTCTATCGTCTCAAGCAAGGTGATGAAATTTTTGTTGATTTTGATCAGATTCGTTATAAATTCTTAGTCGAAGAAATGTATGAAGTCCAACCAACCGACCTTTCAGTTCTCGAACAACGTTTTGATGGCCGTTATCTTACCCTCATCACTTGTAGTCCGCCCGGTACCTACCTCCGCCGCCTGATCGTTAAAACTCGCATTGTCGACATTTAAATTATTTTTTATTCTCCCTTTCCTCAAGGGGAGATGTCCCGAGCTTGTCGAGGGACAGAGGGGTTTTATTATGAATTTACTCGGTATCGACTATGGCACCAAAAGGATTGGTCTAGCCATTGCTATCAACGGTGTTATCTCTCCGCTTTCGGTCATCGTCAACGATTCAAACTCCATCACCAAAATTCAAGAAGCAATCAATCAGCACCACATACACAAAGTATATGTAGGGGTATCGGAAGGACACTTTGCCGTTATCACTCGCCAATTTGTTGAGAAGCTCACCCATGTGTTAAAATTACCGGTCGAGACCATCGAGGAGGCTGTTTCTACCATTGAGGCCGGACAAATTTATCGGCAAAATCGTGGTAAAAATAAGCATTACCAAGATAGGATTGACGCCATTTCCGCTGCAGTTATTCTTAATCGGTTATTAATTTGACCTCCAATGATCAAAAATTTAATTGCCCCAATCCAAGCCTGGTTGTTATCTCAAGGACGTTGTGTCGGCTGCGGAACTGATCTTTCTCAAGGAACCAAAAAGGAAGTTCGCGGCAAAACCACAGTTACCTGTCGTTGTGGTCGTATTTTTATCCACGATCCCGTCAAAAAGTCCTACCGCCGAGCCTTGTTTGATGAAGTTTAGTCATGAAAAAGGCCCTCTTGTTTTTTCTGGTTGTTATCTTCGCTGCTGTCGGTTTTGTTGTCATTTCGCTTCAACCAGTTTCTTCATCAATTCAACCCCAACAGTTCGTTATTAATCAAGGTGATAGTCTCAACCTCATTGCCTCCAGACTTTATTCAAGCAAGCTTGTCCGTAGTCGTTATGTCTTTATTATTTGGTCGTACCTAAAAGGTCTTAATCGTCGTCTTCAGGCCGGATCTTTTGAGCTTCTTCCGTCTCTGTCAACTCCGGATATTGTCCTCAAGCTTTCCACGGGTGGCAGTCATGATTATTGGTTAACTATTATTGGTGGTAGTCGGCGTGAGGAAATTTCCCCACCACTAACTGGTGCCAGTGAGGGCTACTTATTTCCCGACAGTTATCTAGTCCCACGCGACTTTACTCCATCGGAAATTCTTGAGGTTATCAATCAAAACTTCCAAAAAAAATTTGCTCAGGCTAAACTTTCCCAAACTACTTCTCTTACCGATTCTGAAACCTTAGTTCTTGCCTCTCTTCTCGAACGTGAGGCCCGACTTCTTCCCACCAAACAAATGATTGCTGGCATCCTTCTTAATCGCCTCCAGATCAACATGGCCCTCCAGGTTGATGCCTCAGTTCAGTATGCTCGTGATAATCTCAAAAAACCCACCAAATACTGGCAACCGGTAACCAAAGCCGACCTTAAGATTAGTTCTCCCTTTAATACTTATCTTTATCCTGGACTTCCTCCTGCTCCCATTTGCAACCCTGGTTACGATTCTATCTTCGCCGCCTTTCATCCCACTCCCTCAAAATATCTTTTCTATATCACCGACGATTCGGGTCAAATCCACTACGCCCAGACTCTTGACGAACACAATGCCAACATTGCTAAATACCTACGTTAATTAACTCATTTAGTATTTTCCATCGTCTTTTTTTCTCTTTTGGAGGAATGTCATCTTTGTAAATTTTTGCCGAAACTGTTCCCCGTCGTGGTGAATATTTATTAATATAAGCAATTTCAAAACCAACTTTTTGGCACAAATCTACCGTATTTTGAAAAGCCGGTTCATCCTCACCTGGAAAACCAACAATAATATCAGTCGACAATCTTACTCCCTCAATCGCGGTTCTTATTTTGTTGACCAACTTCAAATAATCCTCTCTGGTGTAACCCCGATTCATCTTTTTAAGTATTTCATTATCCCCGGATTGAATCGGCAGATGAATCAGCCTGTCAATATTCTGGTGTTTGGCTATTACCTGTATCAGTTCGTTATCAAAATCCCATGGATTGCTACTAATAAACGATACTTTCCTTAACTTTCTACCGGCCACCTTATCCAGTAAATCAAAAAACTTTCCTTTTTGCCAAGAATTGACGCTTTGTCCAATCAGCATTACTTCCTCAAAACCTTCTTTTATGGCTTTGTCTACTTCCTCAAGAATTTCTTTTTCACTTCGATACATTTCTCGCCCTCTGGAATAGGGGACTATACAATAGCTACAATAATGGTCACAACCACTACTAATGGGTATCAATGCCGCTCGCTTCTTGTCTCTTATTGGCCCATCAACCTCAAATTTCTTTATTGGCCACCACTCCACTCCTTCGATTTTTTTCTTTCGCACGGGCACTAAACACCCGGTAATAATTATTCTTTTACTTTTTATATTGTTAATCAGGCCGTAAACTCTATTTTCTGCCGATTCTCTAATCACACAGGTATTTATCACTACCAGGTCAGCTGTTTTTAAGTCGTCCACCTCTTCGTACCCCTTTGTCCAAAAGTATGCCCGTATTTTTTCTGAATCAGCTTGGTTTTGAATACAACCAAAAGTTTTAATGTGAAATCTTATAACCTTATTCATTCTCGTATTATACCCATTAATTTGACACTGATTTTCAAAAGTGCCATAGTTATTCCATGGATTCAAATCAACAGTACCAAGATATTCTTGATCAATATCAAAAGACTTTTAGTAATCCGCCTTCACCCTCAGTACCAGCCCCCCCTCAACCACTCGAATCAGTACCTCCATCTCCAGTACCTCCTCCTTCACCTGTTTTACTTCCACCTGTTTCACCCCCACCCATATCACCGCCACCACAACCGGTTTTACCTCCACCCCCACCTGTTCAAGCCCTGACTAAGCCAAGTAAGGACTCAACTATTTTCTTTAAAATTTTGTTTATCCTTTCCTTTCTTCTATTTTTAGGAGTTGCTGCTGCCGTTGTTTATAATCTCCTAAGCCAACAATTGGGGTCAAACCCTCTTCCTATCAAAAAAATTACTACCACCCCATCGGAAACGCCCACTCAAGCAGTTTCTTTTTGCGAACTCAACGATCAACGTTACCAAGTCGGTCAATCATTTCCCGCCGCCGATGGCTGCAATACCTGTACTTGTCTTGAGGACTTAACTATTAGTTGCACCGAACTTTCTTGTGACATTACTCCTGCAGTTTCTCCGGTAAATGGATCATAACCGTCCCCGAATAATTATTTTTCTTTTTGTACTTATTGCCATTATTTTTGTCGATATTTTATTGGTCATTTATCGTCGGCAGTCCCCTCCTGCCCCAACATCCCCCGATCTCACCTCCACTTGGAAGACCTACGAGAACAAAGAATACGGATTCTCGCTTGAGTATCCGGGTCAGTATGGTCTTAAGTCGGACACGACCAACAATCTAACCAATATTGTATCCTCCGACTACCGCGACGACTCCTACGACTCCGAACCTGGTGCGGCATATCAATACGCCTCAGCAATGTTCGGAATATCAGTTGAAGATCGTGCTTGCACTCCGCCGTCCGTAGACACATCTAACCCATCTTCGGCAAAAACCACCATCGTTTCAACCAAGGATGTTGCAACAGGTGTTGTGTACGGATTTCAAAGTTACCCAGATAACTACAGTTTGTTCCAGGCTAGAATGTTCAATAACAAGTGCCTAGTTATTTCTTGTTTATCTTCAACCAAAGGTTGTTTGGAAAATGAAGTCAGTGAGGAATTTAACCAAATCCTTTCTACTCTTCAGTTTGCTGATCCTGCCTCTACCTGGAAAACATACGAAAACAAAAAATATGGTTTTTCTTTGCAGTATCCAAGTACATGGACTGTGGAAGAAAGTACAAATTCATCCCCCTCGGTCTCCTTCAACCCTCATATAGATTCTCCCCACCTGGCCGGCCCAATAGAACCAAAAGCAGTCCCGTATGAATTAACAATTGATAAAACCAATGATAATTTTGACAAGTGGAAACAAAGGAATAATTTTCTCCCTGATATAAAGTTTTCCGTCCTGAAGATAAATAACTTGAATTTATATATTACCCGAGATCTACCGGATATGTTTGGTAATTATGATGTCTTTGTAGATTATCCGGATGGCAGTGGTTTATTGAGATTTACTTTGTTTCCCGTCGAGGATGATCAGGAGTTAGATAACAAAATAATATCTACTTTTAACCAAATTCTCTCCACTTTTAAATTTCTTGACACCCCCGATCTCACCTCCACTTGGAAGACATACGAGAACAAAGAACTTGGAATTAGTTTGAAGTATCCGTCGTCTTGGTACCCAGAAGGTAATTTCTTAATGCACGAAACCTGCAAAGCAAACACTAGCTGCCTGACATTGTCATTCAGTTTGACACCAAAATCACTTCAACAATTAACCTCCGAGATTGCCATTAATGATGGTGCAGTCGACAATACCGACACCAAACCTACCCCGGTTATGGTCAACAACTTGTCTGGTTTCGAGCTTGTATACGGTGATGCCATGGGCTTAGGTAACCGAAAAATATATCTTAGTCGTCTCAACCAAAATCTTTTGATCGAACACATTATTCATGAATCGAATCTAAAATCACAAATTAACCAAATCCTAGCCACTCTCGTCTTTAATCCCCTCGACTCTACCTCCACCTGGAAAACCTACGAAAATAAAGAGTACAACTTTACTTTCAAATACCCGGCTACACTTAAGTTAGAACAAAATTATAATTCCCAAGATCACAAGAATTATTACGTTTCCCTTAGTAACTACAGTGAAGACCAAACCCAGATACTACATGTATCTGAGAACTACATAAAGATCGAATTTATCACCGAAGATCTCTCCTCTGTTTCTAACATTTCTGAATTTGCCAACGACCCCAACATATTTTTACGCCACGTCAAAGACCAGCACCTTTCTGGCAATGATCCAACTAGTGCACAATCCCAAGTCATCGGCGGCCATAACTGTTGGTATATCAAAGGGTCAGACACATCAGTTCATTGCTTTGATTCAGTTCATAAGAGGGAGTTCATCATTAGTAGAGGCATCCCCACTATTGCTTCACTGTCCGTTTTTGATCAAATTTTATCAACTCTAAAATTCCTTTAATCTCCCCCATTGACCCATACCTAACTTGTATATATAATACCCAACATCGTCAGAGGTGGGCGTCCTGGGCCCTTTTATTAAACAAAATTCAAAAAACTCGATGGGTTCCGCAAAAAGAATTAACTGGGGTAAAAAATACCCCAATCTTCCCGCGCTTGATTTAGTTAAGGTCCAAAAAGAATCTTGGAATCAACTGCTCCACCAGGAACTTGCTCAAACAATTTGTTCTATTTCACCAATTTCTGACTACACTGGTAACAACTGGGAATTAACTCTTGGTGACCTTTCCTACGAACCAATCACTATTACTCCTGACATCGCCAAGAAAAAAGGTCTCAACTATACCGTTCCGGTCCGTGTCAAGGCCACTCTTACCAACAAACGTACTGGTCATGTTGCGCAAGAAAATGTCTTTTTCCTAAACCTTCCCACCATGACCGAAGAAGGTACCTTTATTGTTAACGGTATCGAAAGAGGTGTTATCAATCAATTAGTTCGATCTCCCGGAGTCTACTTTACCGCTCAAGCTGATCCTGCCACTGGTAAAAGTCTTTACAATGCCGAGATTCGCCCCGTCCGTGGTTCATGGCTTGAATTTTTTATTGGCAAAAAAGATGTTATTTTTGCCCGTATCGATAGGAAGAAAAAATTTCCCGCCAGTATAATTCTTCGAGCCGCTTGCCAATTCTCCGACAAACAATTTGTTGACGAATTTTCCGATTATATTAATCACACTCTTCAGGCCGATGTAACCAAGAACAGCGAGGAGGCTATTATGGAGTTTTATCGCAAACTTCGACCCGGTGAGCCAGTGATTTTGGAAAACGCCCAAAAATTTTTTGAAGAAAGATTTTTTGACCTTCGCACTTATGAGCTCGGTAATGTCGGTCGTTACAAAATCAACAAAAAATTCTCTTTCCGTTTCTCCGATGAAGATAAGTCCAACTGGGTTCTCAAAAAAGAAGATCTTATCGCCACGGTCAAATATTTAATTCAACTTCAAAAAGGCGAAGTTAATCGTCTCGACGATATTGACAGTCTCGGGAATCGTCGTCTTCGTCGTTGTGGCGAAATTGTTTCCCAGGTTGCTATCCGTCCCGCTCTTATTCGCTTCGAGCGGATGATTAAGGAACGAATGAGTTTGATTTCCACCAAAGAAAAACCCACCCCGAGCCAAATGATTAATCCCCAGCCATTAATTTCCTCCCTCAATACTTTCTTTAGAAGCAATCAACTTTCAGCTATTTTGGACCAGACCAATCCTCTCTCTGAAGTCGATCTTTTGCGTCGAGTCACCGTAGTTGGTATCGGAGGCTTAACTCGCGAAAGAGCCGCCTTTTCCATTCGTGACGTTCATTCGTCTCAATATGGTCGTATTTGTACTGTTCGTTCTCCCGAAGGTCCCAACATCGGTTTGGTTACTTATCTTGCTCTTTATGCTCAAGTTAATAAGTATGGTTTTATCGAAGCACCCTTCCGCCCTGTTGAAAAAGTAGGCAAGCACTATCGAATCGCTGACAAGTTTGTCTATCTCGACGCCGATGATGAGTTTGATAAACACATTACTCACTTAGCTATCAAAATTAACGACGAAGGTGTTATTGAGCAAGAATGGATCCCGATTCGTTATCAGGGTGAATTTATCGAAGGTCCAGTTGAATTAGTTGAGTTTATTGACCTTGTCCCCCGGCAAATAGTTGGGTCATCTGCCTCTCTAATTCCTTTTGTCGATCACGACGACGCTACCCGGGCTCTTATGGGCAGCCACATGCAGACTCAGGCTGTACCTTTGGTCAAACCAGAGACCCCAATTGTCGGTACCGGTATGGAGTCCCATATCGCTTCTGCCATGAAAAGAAGTATTACCGCCAACCACGGTGGCAAAGTCACTTATGTTGATGCTCAAAAAGTCATAATTACTCTGAACAAGAAGGTTGATCCCCAAGATGTTCACGACCATAGCGAAATTAGTAAAGACGGCAAACTCCAAACTTATCATCTAACCAAGTTTGAGCGCACCTCTCCATATGGTACTTGTTACAACCAACGAGTTGTTGTTAATGTTGGTGACACCGTTAAGGAAGGGGATCTTCTTATTGATGGTCCTTCCACCGAGAATGGCGAATTATCTCTTGGTCGTAATCTTTTGGTTGCCTACGCCTCCATTGATGGTCTCTCATATGAAGATTCTTTCTTGATTTCCGATCGCTTAGTCAAGGAAGATGTTCTCACCAACATTCAAATTTACGAATACCCCGCCAATGTTGTCGAAACCAAGCTGGGTAGTGAGGAATTAACCAAAGATATTCCCAATGTTTCCGAGAATGAACTCGCCAAACTAACCGATGATGGGATTGTTATGATTGGAGCCATTGTTGGTCCAAATGACATTTTGGTAGGTAAAGTTGAGCCTCGTGGTGAAAAAGAACTTACCGCTGAAGAAAGATTGCTTCGTGCTATTTTTGGCGAGAAAGCTCGTGAAGTTAAGGACACTTCACTTCGTGTCCCCAATGGTGAAGGCGGAGTCGTCATCAAAGTCGATGTCCTCGATAAGGACAAGGGTGACGAACTTGATCCAGGTGTTAATAAGGTTGTCAAAGTTTACGTTGCTCAAATCCGTCGGATTCAGGAGGGTGACAAAATTGCTGGACGACACGGGAACAAAGGTGTTGTTTGCCGTATTATGCCCGAATATGACATGCCACATCTGGCTGATGGTACCCCGGTAGATTTAGTTATTTCACCTCTTTCTGTTATTGCTCGTATGAACTTGGGCCAAATTCTTGAAACCACTCTCGGTTTGGCTGGTCATTCTCTCTCCCGTCAATACGCTGTTCCGGTATTTGATAAGTATTCCGAGGATCAAATTGCCAAAGAACTCCAACAAGCAGGTTTAGACACTATCGGCAAAACTCAATTGTATGATGGCCGAACCGGTGAACCATACGATCAAAAGTCCGTTGTTGGTGTCAGCTACATTCTCAAATTGGTTCACATGGTTGACGACAAGGTTCATGCCCGTTCAACTGGGCCTTATTCTCTCGTTACCCAACAACCACTGGGCGGTAAAGCCCGCATGGGTGGTCAACGTTTGGGCGAAATGGAGGTTTGGGCTCTGGAAGCTCATCGAGCTGCCCATACTCTCCAGGAAATGCTCACCCTCAAGTCAGACGATATCGAGGGTCGTACTCGTGCCTTTCAATCAATTATCAAAGGTCTCCCCATTCCCGAACCCGATATTCCCGAGTCATTTAAGGTTCTTACCAAAGAGTTAGCTGGTTTGGGCATTGATATTTCTCCGGTCGGATTTTCACCAAAAGTTGACGAAGTTATTCCTAGTCAACCGTTAGCAGATTTAGATACCACTCAAAAAAATGACTGATTTTACCGGACTTCGTATTAAACTTGCCTCACCTGAAGAGATCCTCAAATGGTCGCACGGTGAAGTCACCAAGCCTGAAACTATCAATTATCGTAGCTGGCGTCCCGAGAAAGATGGGCTTTTCTGCGAAAAAATCTTTGGGCCAAGTCGTGACTACGAATGTTATTGTGGTAAGTACAAAAAAATTAGATTTAAGGGTGTTATTTGTGATAAATGTGGAGTTGAAGTCACCACCTCCAAAGTCCGACGCGAACGTATGGGTCACATCTCTCTGGCTGCTCCAGTCACTCATCTCTGGTACCTTCGCAACACTCCATCACCCATTAGCGTCATCCTCGATATTCCTCAAAAAGATCTTGAGTCAGTTGTTTACTTTACCAAATATCTTGTTACTTCAGTCGATAACGACAAAAGAAAAGAGGCCCTCGACAATCTACATCAGTTAAGTCGCCAAAGAGTCGAGCAAATCGATGTCGATACTAAACGAGCCATCGATTCGTCCACCAAACAAGCTCAAGAGGACAAAAAAGTACTCAAAACCAAAATCAAAAATCCAGACCAACTTCTTATTGCCCAAAAAGAACGCGATGTCCGCCTCAAGCAGGATGTTCAAAAGATCGAAAACAAAGCTCAAACTGAAAAATCTCGAATTGAAAGCTTGATTAAGTTTCTCGAGGATAAGATTCGTTCCTTGGATACCCTAACTGTTATTGGAGACGAAGAAAGTTTTTATTTAGCCCAGTTTAAGGCCGACATCTTCTTCCAATCCAAAATGGGCGCCGAGGCTGTCTATGAAGTTCTCAAGAAAATTGATCTCCCTGAAACTGTTAAGAATCTTAAAAAAGAGCTTGCTAAGACCAGTAGCCGTCTTCGTAAGAAGAAAATCATGTACAAAATCCGCATTATCAACGGCATGATCGAAAATGAAATCCGTCCCGAATGGATGGTTATGACCAATGTTCCAGTTGTCCCACCAGATCTTCGACCTATGGTCCAGCTAACAGGTGGGCGCTTTGCCACTTCTGACCTCAATGATCTTTATCGTCGCCTCATCAATCGTAATAATCGTCTCAAAAAATTACTCAAGCTTGGAGCTCCCGAAATAATCCTTCGTAATGAAAAAAGAATGCTCCAGGAGTCTGTTGACACTCTCATTGATGCTCAAAAAAGTAGCAAGAACAAAAGAAAAAGTTTAAAACGCACTCCTCGTTCACTCTCTGACCTTCTTCGTGGTAAAAAGGGCCGTTTTCGTCGTAATCTTTTAGGGAAAAGAGTTGATTATTCTGGCCGTTCCGTCATTGTTGTTGGTCCAGACCTTAAATTAAACCAAGTTGGTCTTCCCAAAGAAATCGCTCTTGAGATTTATCGTCCTTTTGTCCTCAAGGAGTTGATGCAATCTGGCCTGGCCCCCAATATTAAAAGTGCCAAGAACCTCATCGACCATCGTGTCAACGAAGTTTACGACATTCTTGAACGGGTCACTGCCGATAGCCTGGTTCTTCTCAACCGAGCCCCGACCTTGCACAAGCTTTCAATTCAAGCTTTCAAGCCAATTCTGACCGATGGCCTGGCCATTCGTTTGCATCCATGTGTCTGTAAAGGTTTTAATGCCGATTTCGATGGTGACCAAATGGGTGTTCATCTACCCCTCTCCTTAATAGCCCAGAAAGAAGCTCGTCGGCTCATGCTCCCGTCCCACAACTTGCTTAAACCTGCTGATGGTATGCCGATTTCTGTCCCAACCCAAGAAATGGCAGTTGGTTGTTATTACATTACTTCCGTTCGCCAAGAAGACATTACTGTCGAGTCAGAAGAAGGTTTTGCTAATTTGCCAATCTTGGCCGACCCCGAAGAAGCCACTTTGGCTTATCAGGCTGGCAAAATCGGTCTCCGTCAACTCATTGTTGTCAAAATCAATGGTAAGTTGATCAAAACTACTTATGGTCGTATTTGGTTTAATTCCATCCTCCCTTCAGAGTTTGAGTTCGTCAATGAGGCCATGGGCGGTTCCAAAGCTATGAATGATTTAATTGTTAAATCACTCGAAATTGCTGGTCGCCTCAAAACAGTCTCCCTCATTGACAGCCTCAAAAACATCGGTTTTCAAGGTTTCACTCTTTCTGGATTATCTCTCTCGATGGCTGATTGTGGATATTTGCCCGAAAAAGACAAAATTATTGCTTCTGCTGATAAACGAGTTGCCGAAATTGAAGACAATTTCAAAATGGGCTTGATTAGTCCTAGTGAAAAGAAACGTCTAAGCCAAAGCGTTTGGATGGAAATCACCGAAAGTATTGCCGAAAAAACTTGGGCCACACTTGGCACCGATTCTCCAATTCGTATTGTCGCCGCCGCTGGTATTAAACGTGCCTCCAAAGATCAAATCAAACAACTTTCTGGTATGAGAGGCTTAATGGTTGACCCCACTGGTCGTATTGTTCAACTACCCACCAAATCCAATTTCCGTGAAGGTCTGTCGGTTTTTGAATATGTTACCGGTGCCCGTGGTACTCGTAAGGGCTTGGCCGACACTGCTATTAAAACTGCCGACGCGGGTTACCTTACTCGTCGTCTCGTTGATGCTGCCCATATTTCTCTTATTCGTCAAACAGATTGTGGTACATCCAAATTCATTTCCATCGACCGCAACGACAAAGGTCGCGAACGTTACTTTGGTCGTCGACTTTTAGGACGTGTTTTGGCCACTGATGTTATTGACCCGAGCACCAAAGAAATCATTGCCGCCAAGGGTTGTTTACTTGACAATAATCTTGTCAGCCTTATTGAAAAAAGTACCATCGAAACCGTTGACATTCGCTCGCCTTTAACCTGCAGAACCAAATTTGGTCTTTGTGCCAAATGTTATGGTTGGGATCTTTCCAGCCGCAAATTGGTCGGTATTGGCGTTCCTGTTGGTGTTATTGCTGCCCAGTCTGTCGGTGAGCCAGGTACTCAACTAACTCTCCGAACGAAACACACTGGTGGTGTTGTTGGTGTTGACGTTACTCAAGGGCTTCCTCGTGTTCAGGAACTTTTTGAGGTCAGAACTCCAAAATTACCTTCCCCATTAGCCGAAGTTGACGGTAAGATCAAAATCAAAGACTCTCTTGATGGCTATGAAATCAAATTAGTAGGCAAAGATAAAACTAATCATTCGAAAACTATTACCTACCTTTTGCCACCCAATGTTACCTTGCTTGTTAATGACGGTGATCTTGTCGCTGCCGGTACCCAAATTGCTTCCGGATCTCTTGACGTTCGAGAGATTATGGACATCAAAGGTCTTGAGGCCGCCCAAAGATATCTAATCAACAGTATTCAAGCAGTCTACGAATCTCAAGGTATTTCCATTCACGACAAACATCTCGAAGTTATCGTTCGGGAAATGAGTGATAAGGTCAAAATTGAGGATCCTGGCGATACCAACTTCCTTTATGGACAAGTAGTTGCTCGACCGGTATATTCGGCCGAGAACGAGAAAGTCAAGTCCAAAGATGGTAAGTCAGCTAAGGGCAAGAAAGTTCTTTTGGGTCTTATTCAGGCCTCGTTAACTACCAGTTCCTGGTTGTCGGCCGCCTCATTCCAACAGACCACTGGAGTTCTTACCGAAGCATCTCTGCTGGCCGAAGTCGATAACTTGATCGGACTTAAGGAAAATGTTATTATCGGACGTCTTATTCCAGTAGGGAAGAATCAAACTATTTCCGAGGTTGATAACTCCGACTAAATTCTTTATGCCAACATTTAATCAACTAATCCGCAAAGGCCGCATTCGTCGACAACTAAAGCTCAAAACAGCGGCTCTTCGTGATAATTTTAATAGCATCAAAAATCGCCGGATCAAAACTTTAAACCCTCAAAAGAAGGGTGTCGTCACTGTTGTCAAAACTATGACCCCCAAAAAGCCACACTCGGCACTTCGTAAAGTTGCCAAAGTCAGGCTTAGTAATCGTGATTTGGTTACCGCTTATATCCCCGGTATTGGTCATAATCTGGCCGAACATGGTATAGTTTCCGTTCGAGGCGGTCGCGTCCGAGACTTGCCTGGTGTTCGTTATCATATTGTTCGAGGGAAGTTTGATGCCTCTGGAGTTGCTGGTCGGCTTCAGTCCCGCAGCAAATACGGCGCCAAACGCCCTGCCGCCTCCTCCACCTAAATAAAAATTTTAAATTATAAATTAGAAATTAATCAAAGTGTCACGCAAAGGACCAAGCAAAATTCGTCACCACCAGCCCGATCCGGTTTTTCAAAGTGCTCTAGTCACCCAACTTATCAATAAGGTTATGCTTCAGGGCAAAAAAGATGCCGCCCAAAAACAGGTTTATCAGACTCTCTCCCTTTTCAAAAAAGAGATTCCCAAAGATAGTGACCTTCTAACTACTCTTGAACAAGCCCTAGATAATATCAAGCCTCGAGTTGAGGTTCGGCCGCGAAGAATTGGCGGTGCGGTTTATCAGGTCCCTACTCCTGTTCGAGGACATCGTCAAACTTCTCTCGCCCTCCGATGGTTAATTACTGCTTCTCGGGCCAAACCCAACAAACAGTTTCATACTTTTGCCGAAAAACTTAATTCCGAATTAGTTTTAGCTCTCAAAAACGAAGGATCTGCTATTTCCAAACGGCTCGAAGTCGAACGTATGGCCGAAGCCAACAAGGCTTTTGCGCATTTGAGATGGTAAAGCCAATCTTGCCGCAGTCCCGATCGTAGCATCGGGGCAAGGCTTTTGCGCATCTTCGTTGGTAATTGTGTTAACATTGTTTAATGTCGTTTCTCTCCAAACGGACCTGTGTTGTTTGGCCGCACAAATCAACAGTTGACGTTTATCTTGACAATAAAGACACCAATCCAACCTCTTTTGAGCTTAACATTTGGCAATCTATATCTTCTGTCGATCTGGCCCCGTTGATTACTTTCTTTAAGGACAACCATGTTGCTTCAATATCAGTCTTGATTCCCGACGATGTTATTGTCACCAAGTCATTTGTCTATGATGCCAAAATCACCTCTGTCGATACTGATGAAGTCGTCAAGCTGGCCGTTGGTACTACCAGCTTTGACATTACCGCCGAGTCAATTAATTTCAACCTAATCCCCCAGGGTGACAAGACTATCATCCGCTCCGAATTCTCCGACCTACCAAAAATCACCAATCTCAAACAAAATATCGCCAATCTCGGTGTTAAGGTAGATATCTTTCAAACAGTATCAACTTCTGTGGCCAAAGCCATATCCACTTTTTATCAACAGGAATATTTCCTCCTTTACACCCTCAATCTCAACGAATCGTTTTTAATACTTTCGTCAGGCGAATCGGTCTATCTTACTAATTGTCTAAAAAAGTCAGCTCTTAATATTCAAAAACTTATCAACTACTCCAAACTGTATTTCAATCACACCGTCGAAAAAATATTCTTGCCCGCCAACAACCCTCCCGAGGTCAGTTCCACCTCAAAGCTTGATAAGACTTTTTATGATCCTGTCCAAATTGCCAACTCACTTCACCTTCCCAGCACTCTCCCTTTACCAGTTTTGGGCTTGCTACTTGCTCCAAAAACTAGTAACATTACTATTAGTAAACCTATGACTGATAATCTCCCTCCTCCCACCATTACCCCCCAAAACGACAGTCCCAAGAATATTCTTCCCATTATCGCCGTTTTCATTATTACTGCTGCCGTTGCTTCCATCGCCATTTGGTTTGTTCTTAATCGTAATCAACCAGATGGTTTGACCACTCCTTCGGGTCAGCAGGAACCAACCCCGATAATAACCGAGGCACCCACTGTTGCTCCCACTCCTACCTCTCCGCCGATTGATAAAAAACTTAAGCTCCAAGTTCTCAATGCTACCGACATCAATGGCCAAGCCGCCACCCTTAAGGCTATTTTAATCGAACTCGGTTTCGAAAATGTTACTGTTGGTAATAGTAAAGAAAAAGTTACCGGTAACGAAATTCGTTTCAAACCCTCACTTTTGGCCGTCGAAACCTATTTCCAACCTCAACTTGTCACTCGTTTTCCAGCCAAGTACTCCTCAGCACTTAAAGAAACTTCCACCTACGATGTTGTTTTTGTCATTGGTAGTGATCTTTCCAAACCTACTGCTGCCACTAGTACTTCACCTACCGAATCAACTTCTACTCCGACCATTAAAACCTCTCCTTCTCCCTCTCCTACTCTCGCTCCATAGTTTCCATGAAAGGTATTATCCTAGCAGGAGGTAAAGCTACCCGTCTTCGCCCATTGACTTGGGTTATCAGTAAACAACTCCTTCCGGTTTACAATCAGCCGATGATTTACTATCCAATTCAAACCCTGATTCGGGCCGGTATCACCGATATTCTTCTTATCATCGCCCCCGAAAATTCGGGCATGTTTCTTAATCTTTTAGGAACTGGTGAAGATTTTGGAGCTCATTTTAGTTATGCCGTTCAAAAAGAACCCCGTGGTTTAGCCGACGCTTTTATTATTGGAGCCGATTTTATTGACCACGATAATGTTACTATGATTTTGGGTGATAATATTTTCGATCCAAGTTTTATCGCCGACGTCAGAAAGTTCCATGGAGGAGCCCAAATTTATGCCAAAAAAGTACCCGATCCTCAACGTTATGGTGTCGTTGAGTTTGATCATAACCTAAAAGCAATTTCAATCGAAGAAAAACCTCAAAAACCAAAAAGTGACTATGCTGTTGTTGGTCTTTATACCTACGACTCACGGGTTATTAATTATGCCAAAAACCTCCGCCCCTCAACTCGAAACGAAATCGAGATTACCGACCTAAACAACCTCTATCTTCAAAATAACGAGCTACATGTTTCCATCATCGACAGTTATTGGCAAGACGCTGGTACTTTTGATAGTTTGCTTGAGGCTGGTAATTACATGTCTTCAATCAGATGAAACTTCTAATCACCGGGGGCCTTGGTTTTATTGGTAGCAATTTCATTCGTTATTGGCTCAAACATCATTCTGCCGACCAGGTTACAAACTTAGATTGCATCACCTATGCCGCCAATCCACATAGTCTCTTAGATCTTGAAGCCAACCCCAATTACAAATTCATTAAAGGTAATATTCTTGATCCCGAACTTTTGGACCGGATCATTCCAGGCACGGATTTGATTGTCCACTTTGCCGCTGAGTCTCATGTTGATCGTTCTATCGATGATCCATTTCTGTTTGTCAAAACCAATGTTTTAGGTACCTACACCCTCCTTTCTGCCGCCAAAGAATACGGTAACATCCGTTTTCACCACATTTCCACTGACGAAGTTTTTGGCTCCATTATTCCCGGCATAGTCGACATTTTTAGTGAAAACACCCCCTACAATCCATCCTCTCCCTACTCTGCTTCCAAGGCCTCATCCGATCACTTTGTCAGGTCGTTTGGCAAAACGTTCTCCCTACCGATTACCATTAGTAACTGCTCCAATAATTACGGTCCCTATCAACACCCCGAAAAAATGATTCCCAGAATGATTACCAATCTTATTGATGATAAAAAAATTCCGGTTTATGGTCGGGGTGATAACTATCGTGACTGGTTGTATGTTGACGATCACTGTTCGGCCATTGAAGCCATCATCGATCGAGGAACAGTCGGTCAAACATATTGTATCGGTGGTCTTAAGGAAACCACTCGTAATATTGATCTCGTTAAGCAAACAATCAAACTTATGGGTAAAAGTGAAGACCAAATTGAATTCGTCCCTGATCGCCCAGCCCACGACAATTATGCCGTTGACTGGACCAAAATCCATCACGAGCTGGGTTGGCAGCCGCAAGAAACATTAACCACCGGCTTGCAGAAAACTATCGATTGGTATCTTTCCCATCAATCTTGGTGGCGAACTGCCAAAATCGAAGCCGAAAGTTTCTATAAAAAACTTAATAATTATCAAACTATTAACCGATGAAATTTATCGAATCATCTCAAATCTCCGACCTTTTTTTAATCAAACCAGAAACTTTTGGTGATAATCGGGGTAATTTCTTTGAGTCATATAGCCAAAGACTTTTCCACGATGCCGGTATCAAGGCTGATTTTGTTCAAGACAATCAATCTTTTTCTTCCCAGCAAGGAACTCTGCGTGGACTTCATTTCCAAAAAGGCGAATTTGCCCAAGCCAAATTGGTTCGAGTGGTACAGGGTGCGATTTTTGACGTTGCTGTCGATCTTAGGCCGGAATCCTCCTCCTTTGGCCAGTGGGAGGGTTATGAACTTTCCGGCGAAACCAACAATATGTTGTTTATTCCTCGTGGTTTTGCTCATGGTTTTATTACTCTTACCCCAAACGTTTTCTTTATCTACAAATGTGACAATTATTACCACAAGATCTCCGAAGGTGGAATTATTTGGAATGATCAAACTTTAGGAGTAAAATGGCCACTTACAATCGAACCGATATTGTCAAAGAAAGATAAATTACTTGCCACCTTCAAAGAATACAAATTAAATCCAGCATTCTAATGTCAATTCTTGGCACTGGTCTTTCGGGACTTGTTGGTTCACGAATAGTTGAGCTAAATCCTCAATACGAATTTATCGACATTTCCCTCGAATCAGGCTTTGATATATTAAATCCGGGATCTTTAAATAAGGTTTTTCAAAATTTTACCGGTGACACTGTCATTCATCTGGCCGCTTTTACCGACACCAACTCTGCTTGGGAACAACGTGGTGACCACAACGGTCTTTGTTACCAACTTAACGTTGTTGGTACCCAGAACATCCTGGATCTCTGTCAAAAATACAAAAAATACTTGATTTATTTTTCGACAGATTTTGTTTTTGATGGAACCAAAAAGGGAAGTTATCTTGAAACCGATACTCCCAACCCCATTGAGTGGTATGGCCACACCAAATGTCTTGCCGAAAAACTAATTCAACAATCAGGCCACCCTGCCACCATTATCCGTATTGCCTATCCCTATCGTAGCCACTTTGATGCCAAGTCTGACATTGTTCGCAAAATTATCACCAAGTTCCAAAATGGTGAGAATTTGAAAATGTTTACCGATCAAACTACCACTCCCACCTTTATCGATGACATTGCGCTCGGTTTACAGCATTTCTTTACTCACCAGCCAGTCGGTATTTATCATTTAGTCGGCTCCTCATCACAATCACCCTATGATCTTGCCGTTCTCATTGCCGATATTTTTCACCTAAACAAAAATCAACTTCAGCCGAGTTCACTTCGTGATTATTTGGTTGCAAATCCTCCCCCCGCTCGGCCGTGGCAAATAAATCTTAGCCTTTCGAATCACAAAGTTTATACTTTGGGGATAAAAACGCGAACTATCACTGATGGCTTAATGGAACTCAAAAAACAGTTGGGTTGACATTTTTTCTCTTTTCTAGCCTCACGATCTCATCCATCGACATGGTCTTAAACTTTACATTAGCCCGGTCTGGGAAATATATAGCAACTTCTGGACCAATTTCTCTATCAATTCCGTTAATATTCCATTCTAAATCGGGATACCTACCAACAAAACTATGTAAATCCATATTTATAACGAATTCAGCGTGTTCAAGTCCTTCGGAGAACTTGTCACCTTCAGCTGGGGCTAAAACTTCAAAGTACTTTATTTCACTACTCTGATACTTTAATGGTCGATCCAGCAAATAAATATCCACCGGCCGGTTGCGGATGATATTGTGAGAAATCCGTTTACCATATCCACCCAAAAGCCTACTTATTGAGTCGTAAGATTTATTCGAGATCGCCCTATAAGCAATATGGTCAAACTTGCATCCTTTAATCTCAATTCCCACACTATCAATATTCTTAAAAACTCTGGCCAAAAAATTCGTATAATCACCAATTATTTCCTCAACCCTCATTGTTAATTATATCAGCCACTATCTCTCCCTCCCTAACCGCAAAGTTCATTCCTCTGTCCTCAGGATATATTCGAGCAAAGTTCACCTGATAAGTTTTTTTATTAAGCTTCATTTCTGGTACCTTATATCCAGTACTTACTACATGTTGGGCATACTTAAAGCTAAAAATGGACTTCTGTTCAACTTTCTCAATACCAAAACTTGGAAAAATCTTTTTAAGATAATCAAACCACTCCTTCTCGTCTACTTTTGTTTTTCCATATGCCCCCAGATAATAAACATTGTCTCCGCCATAATTTTCCTTGTCTATAAAATTAGTGTGCTGAATAAAGGCCAAAAAAGGGGATTGGGTATCGTTTATATTGTGCCAATAATACTTTGACAGGTTCTGTTTACTGGTAAAAACCAGACACACTGCTGGCAGGTAGTCTATTCTCTTAATTGGAGCGCTGGTTATTATCTTGTCAAAGTTTTTTTCCTCTTTAAGCTCTGTCCCCAACTTTATTGCTCCACCGTTCGCTTTAATTCTTTTTGCCAGTTCATCGGTTACCTGTTGGAATCCTCCCATTAAGTAACCCAAACCCCCGCTTCCTCTAGTATGAATCCTGGCCCACATCCAGGCCATAGAGACATCTCTGTATCTATCATTAAATTTGCCCCGTAACAGTGGTTCCCATACCACCTTGTAAGCTCTTCTCCCGCACCACTTTTCCATCCACTCTGCCGCTGTTACTTTTTCAAATTTCTTCCAATTGCGCTCTTTTTCCAGATAAATTTTTACTAGCCCTAACCTTAACTTGTCCATTAGCCCCAGTGGTTTAAATCGGAACAAGTCCACTGCCCCAGCAAACGGATAAACCTGACTATCATAATAAATTGCCGTCACATCTTTTCGCCAAACTAATTTGTCAATCAGCCCCAATTCTTTTACCAGAGCTATATAGTCTTTGTCTTTTCTAAAAATATGATGATATGTTTTTTCTAGATTTGTTCCATTTATTTCAAATCCTCCTGCCAGTCCCCCTAGTTCTTTTTCCTTTTCAAAAACCGTTATCTTGTGTCCCTCTTGGCTCAACCTATACCCAGCTACTAATCCCGTTAGCCCCCCTCCCACAATTGCTATTTTCATAATTGGATCAATTCTACCAAAGTTGTGCTATAAATCACCATGAACCGTCCAGACTGGATAAGAGGAATGTCAGACCAGCAGCTTAGGCAATTTGTTAACAACTCTGGTCAGTTGCTTAATCTTTACGAGCATCAGCGGAAACCCGATGCCGCTACCATAGTTCGTCACCATATGGCCATGGCCTGGGAAGAACAATTATCTCGCCGAAAGCCTTCCCCATTTTCCAACCATTCTTAGTGTGTTATCATCATTCACCCGACCCCGCAGCCGCGGGGCCACAGTTTTTATTTTGTATACTAACTAACTATGGCCGATGCCATCAAACTTTCTAAAAATCGCGACGTTCCCATGGACAAGGTTCGCAATATTGGTATCATTGCCCACATTGACGGCGGTAAAACCACTACTACTGAACGACTTTTATTTTATACTGGAAAAATCCACAAAATAGGTTCAGTTGACGAAGGTACTACTACTACTGATAGTATGGTCCAGGAGCGGGAGCGGGGGATTACCATTCAATCAGCCTGCATTACTACTTTTTGGAAAGATTTTCGTATTAATATTATTGATACCCCCGGTCATGTCGATTTTACTGCCGAAGTCGAGCGCTCGCTTCGTGTTCTTGACGGCGCCATCATGATCTTTGATGGTAATGCTGGTGTTCAGGCGCAGTCGGAAACTGTTTGGCGTCAAGCCGACAAATATCATGTTCCTCGAATTGCTTTTGTCAACAAAATGGACAAAATTGGTGCCTCATTCCAGAAAACGCTTGAGTCAATCACAGCTAAGCTTCGTGCTCCAATCGTTCCAATGGTTCTTCCTGTCGGTGAGGAACACGCTCACATTGGTGTCATCGATCTTATGGAAATGAAAATGATTGTTTACGACAAAGACGAGGAGGGGATGGAATTTACTATCAAAGATGTTACCCCAGAATATTTAGACTCTGCCACCAAAGCTCGTCATCTTATGGTCGAAAAAATCGCTGGTGAGGACGAAGTGCTGATGGAGAAATTTTTAAATGATCAGGAAATTACTGTTCCGGAACTTAAAGTTGCTCTTCGTAAAGCCTGTATTGATCGAAAATTATTTCCGGTTTTTTGTGGTGCTGCTTGGCGCAACAAAGGTATTCATCCAATTCTTGACGCTATTATTGACTATCTTCCTTCCCCGCTTGATTTGCCCCCAATTGAGGGTTTTGATGTTAATACCCAGGAAAAGATTGCTCGTAAACCTCTCAAGAATGAACCATTTTCTGGTATGTTGTTCAAGGTTCAATCCGACCCTCATGTTGGTACTCTTTCTTACGTCCGTGTCTATTCCGGAACCCTCAAAGCTGGCTCCGAAGTTTACAACGCTACTCGCCAAAAGAGTGAACGAATTGGTCGTTTGTTATTGATGCATGCCGACAAACGTGAAGGGATTGAAGAAGGTTATGCTGGTGAAATAATTGCCTGTATTGGCCTTAAGGAATCCTACACTGGTGACACTCTCTGTGATCGAACCCAGCCAATTTCTTTGTCTCCTATTCAATTTCCTGACCCGGTTATTTCTCTTAGTATCGAACCGGTAACCACCGACGATCAGGAAAAAATGGGCCAGGCTCTTAATCGTCTCGCTATCGAAGATCCAACTTTTAAGGTTTCCTACAACCACGAAACCGGCCAAAGCATCATTGCCGGTATGGGTGAACTTTACTTGGAAATTGTCGTCGATCGTCTCAACCGCGAGTTCGGTGTCAAGGTCAAAACTGGTGCTCCCCAAGTTGCTTATCGGGAAACCATTTCTATTAATGCCGAGGGTGAGGGTAAGTACATTCACCAATCCGGTGGTCATGGTCAGTATGGTCACTGTAAGATCCGCATCGAACCAAAAAACCGCGGCGAGGGTGTTGAATTTGTCAATGCCGTCAAGGGTGGAGCAATTCCTAGTAATTTTATTCCTGCCATTGAAAAAGGTATTCGCGAAAGCCTTCAAAAAGGTATTATTGCCGGTTACCCTGCTACTGACCTCAAAGTTACTGTTTATGACGGTACTTATCACGAGGTTGATTCGTCCGAAATGGCCTTTAAATTGGCCGGTTCCTATGCTATCAAGGATGCCTTCGAAGCCGCCAAGCCATTGGTTTTAGAGCCTATCATGAAGCTTGAGGTTGCCTGTCCGTCAGATTTCTTAGGTACAGTCATGGGCGATCTTTCCTCTCGACGTGGCCAAATTACTGGCACTACTGAAAGTTTTGGTTTCACTACTATTCTGGCCCTTATCCCTCTTGAGGCCATTCGTGGTTATGCCACCATCATTCGTTCTCTTACTCAGGGAAGGGGATCTTTCTATATGGAACCAAGCCATTATGATCCAGTCCCCGCCAACGTCCAGGCCCAACTTGTTCTAGCAAAAAATGGAGGCAAGCAGTAAGATCAATTTCGCCTTGCATTGAAGGTAAACTGCTGATACAATCTTAAAGCGTTTTTTGTTACACTTTAATTGTTACTTTTTCTCCCGCAAGTCCGGGACAAAACATCTAAAAAACTATGGCAGACAACAAGTTTGTAAGAAACAAACCGCATCTTAACGTTGGTACTATTGGTCATGTTGACCATGGAAAAACTACCTTAACAGCGGCAATTACTAAGATTCAAGGTAATCCAAAATCATATGCCGACATCGCCAAGGGCGGTACCGTTCGTGATGCCAGCAAAATCGTTACCATCGCTATTTCTCACGTTGAATACGAAACCGACAAGCGACACTATGCTCACATTGACTGCCCTGGACATGCCGACTATGTCAAAAACATGATTACCGGTGCGGCTCAAATGGATGGTGCTATCCTTGTCGTCTCTGCTCCTGATGGTCCCATGCCTCAGACCCGGGAACACGTTCTTCTGGCCAACCAAGTTAATGTCCCCAATCTAGTGGTTTACCTTAACAAAGTTGATCTGGTCACTGATCCGGAATTTTTGGATCTAGTCGAAATGGAAATCCGTGAACTTCTCAAAAAATACCAGTATCCCGGTGACGAAATTCCTATCATTCGAGGTTCAGCTCTCAAAGCTCTTGAAGGTGATCCTGCCGGTGTCGAGTCCATCAAAAAGCTTCTAGAGGCTCTCGATTCATACATTCCCGAACCCAAACGCGAACTTGATCAACCGTTCTTGATGCCAATTGAAGACGTTTTTTCAATTAAAGGTCGTGGCACCGTTGCCACCGGTAGAATTGAACGCGGTGTCATTAAAGTCAACGAGGAAGTCGAGATTGTCGGTCTCAACGCTACCAAAAAGTGTGTTGTTACCGGTGTCGAAATGTTCCACAAACAACTTGACCAAGGTCAAGCCGGGGACAATGTTGGTATCCTTCTTCGCGGTATTGAAAAAGACGACATTGAACGTGGTCAGGTCTTATCAAAACCTGGCACTATTACTCCTCACACCGAATTTAAGGCTGAAATTTACCTTCTCAAAAAAGAAGAAGGTGGTCGACACACCCCAGTTTTCACTGGTTATCGTCCTCAAGTCTTTATTCGTACCACCGATGTCACCGGCGAGGTTACTCTGCCAAGTGGTGTCGAAATGGTCATGCCAGGGGATAATGCCACTGTTTCAGTTAAATTAATTAAACCAGTAGCTATGGAAAAAGGACAACGTTTTGCTATCCGTGAGGGTGGTTTAACTGTTGGTGCCGGTGCCATAGTTGAGATCATCAAATAAACCAAGGAATCAATACCCCGTTCCGAAAGCTTTCGGAACGGGGTTTTCAAAAAAAGCACCTTAACTTATTTTAAAAATCAAACTTATAAATTAGAAATTAAATTAACGGTATGGCCAAGGGAAATCATATTCGTATTAAGCTCAAATCCTTCGATCATCGCATCATTGATGAAGCCGCCGTTAAGATTGTTGAAACCGCCGTTACCGCTGGCGCCACTATTCAAGGACCAATTCCTCTGCCTACCTCAAAAAAAACCATCGTTATCCTTACCAGTCCTCATACTGACAAAAATGCCCGTGATCATTTCCAAATATCTACTCACAAAAGACTAATCGATATTAGCAACGCCAGTGTTAGGACAATTGACAGCCTTCAGCACCTTGATCTCCCTTCCGGCGTTGAGGTTGAAGTTAAAATGTAACTATGATTACCGGATTTGTTGCCAAAAAACTTTCCATGACCAACGTCTATCAAGACAATGGCATTAGGATCTCCGCTACTCGCTGTTTTTGCCCCGATCTTACCGTTACCCAGATCAAACCGGCTTCTATTCAGATTGCCTATGGTATCAAGAAAAAACAAAACCAAGCAGTTGCTGGTTTCTTGAAAAAATCCAAACTAAAAATTACCCCCCAGCACTTTAAAGAATTTCAAAAAATTGCCAATCAACCCATTGCTGTTGGAGATCAAATCACTATTGATTCTGTTTTTCAGCCCGGCGAGACCGTTAATGTCACTGGTATCAGTAAAGGTCGTGGTTTTGCTGGTGTTATCAAGCGATACGGCTTCCATCGCCAACCAGTGTCTGGTGGCCAATCGGATCGTGTCCGAGCTCCCGGTGCCATTGGCGCCCAAACTCCTGGTAAAGTCTTAAAGGGTAAAAAAATGCCGGGGCACTATGGGAATGCTACTGCCACTGTTACTGGTCTAAAAATTCTCTCTTTTGATCCAGTCAACCATCAGGTTCTCATTAATGGACCAATTCCAGGTCATTTTAATTCTTGGGTTATTATCAACAAAGTCAAAAATTAGTCACCAAAATGAAAGCACCGTTATACAATATCCAAGCAGAACAAATTGGTGAAGTCACCCTCCCCAAGGCTGTCTTCGAAACCGATCCCAACCATCCTTTGTTAATCCAATCAATTAAGTCATATCTTGGTAATCAGCGAACTGCCTACGCCAAGACTAAGCACCGCGGTGAAGTCGCCGGGACTACCAAAAAAATGTGGGCTCAAAAGGGTACTGGTCGTGCTCGTCACGGTTCAGCTAAAGCCCCTATTTTTGTCGGTGGTGGTAGTGCTCACGGTCCACGAGGAGATCGAAATTTCAAAACTACCCTCAATGCTCAACAACGTCAAGTCGCCCTTTATGCCGCTCTCTCCAAATTTGCCAAAAATAAGTCTATTATTGTCGTCGACAAACTTAGTCAAATTACTCCCAAAACTAAAGCCGCTTGGGAATTTATCGATGACCTCGAAAAGAAAGATCAGATTCTTGCCCAAAGTAATCGAATAGGTATCATTACCCACCAAATTCCTACCAATGTCAAGCGAGCCTTTAGGAATATCCCCGGGTTTACCCTGTCTTCAGTTACATCGCTCAATCCATATCTTCTCGTATCCCAAAATTTTCTTATTTTCTCCAAGAAATCAATCACCTCTCTTACCGCTAAAAAAACAAAATAATATGAAATTTATCCTCAAGCCTATCATTACCGAAAAAGCTCTAATTGACCAGGAAAAAGGCCGTTATCATTTTTCTGTTGATAAATCCGCTACTAAAAACCAAATTAAGTCAGCCTTTATCTCGATTTTTTCTCAAAATCCAGTTAAAATCAACATCCTTAACAAAAAAGGCAAAATTAAAACCGACTGGCGTCGTCGTCAAACAATAACCAAGGTCAGTTACAAAAAAGCCGTTATCACTCTTGCTAAGGGTCAAAAAATCGAATCCCTAACCCTTAAGAAAAAATAAATTTATGAAACTTCTTACTATTAAAAAAACCACTAGCGGACGCGACTCTCAAGGCCACGTTTCCGTTCGACATCGTGGCGGCGAGCACAAGCGTTTTCTTCGCCGCATTGATTGGAAACGGCCGTTCACTGACGTCAAGGCTAAAGTTATTTCCATCGAATATGATCCCAACCGCACTGCCAAAGTTGCCCTTCTGGTCTACACCAATGGTTGTAAATCATACATTTTAGCCTCATCAAATCTCAAAGTTGGTGACATTATTACCTCGTCCCCAAAAACCCTAATCAAAGATGGTAACCGTCTTCCCCTCAAAAACATTCCCGTTGGTATTCCTATTCACTGTATTGAATCCTATCCCGGTGCCGGAGCTAAATTAGTTAAAAGCGCTGGTTCGGCTGCTTATCTTCAAAGTGTCGAAGGTAACAAAGCCATCGTTAAGTTGCCTTCAGGAGAAATCAAAATCTTTCCTGCTACAGCTTCCGCCACTATTGGCCAACTCGGCAATGAACTTCATTCAAGCCGCAAATTACGCAAAGCTGGAGATTCGCGCCACCGTGGTATTCGACCCAGTGTTCGCGGAGTTGCTCAACATCCCGACTCTCATCCTCATGGAGGCGGTGAAGGTCGTAGCTCTGTTGGCATGAATCCAAAAACTCCTTGGGGTCGACCAGCTATGGGTAAAAAAACCCGAAAGTTAAAAAAATCCAGTAACCGGTTAATTATTAAACGCCGCAAGTAATCCGCGCCAACCACTATGAGAAGTTCAAAAAAAGGACCACATGTTGACCCCAAACTCCTAAAAAAGGTTACTACCTCTTCTGGTACTGATCCTATTACCACCTATGCTCGTCATTCACAAATTCCCCCAGAATTCGTTGGTCGCACCTTCTTGGTTCACAATGGTCGCAAGTTTATTAGCGTTTATGTCACCGAGGACATGGTCAGTCATCGTTTAGGGGAATTTTCTCCCACTCGTACCTTCAAAGGTCATGGACGTGTCGTTAAAAGAGTTATCGAAAAAACCTAAACTCATATGACATCAACTTCCTCTTCGTTTACTCAAGTCAGATTTCTCAACAAAAACGTCAAGATTTCCCCTCGAAAGCTTCGTCTCTGGGTTGCTGGTATCAAAAAACTTTCCCCCATCACTGCCCTAACCCGGTTAAGGCTTACCAACAACAAATCAGCTCGAATCCTTGTCAAAGCCCTGACCAATGTTTTGGCTGATGCCAAAAATAATTTCCACCTTGACCCAAACAGTCTTAAATTTTCTGAGATCCGAGTTGACGAAGGGCTAAAAATTAAACGTATGGACAAATCCCACGGTTCACGTTTTGCTCGCGGTTTAATTTACAAACGCCATAGCCGTCTGACTATCATTTTGTCCGGAACTTCTGCTACAATACCGGAGGTCAAAAAACCAGAAAAATCAACCAAAATAGTTAAAACACCAAAAATTAAAAAGTAAATTATATGGGTCAAAAAGTTAATCCTCTAAGCTTTCGGCTTGAAACTTCTGCAACCGCTCCTCGGTGGCAGTCTTCTTGGTATGCCGGAACTGGTAAATACGCCAAATATCTTCTTGAGGACAAAAAAATCCGTGATTTTCTTGAAAAGAAATTATCCGCCGCCGGAATTGTTTCCATCAGAATTGAACGTTCTAATAAAAAAGTAAAAATTACTCTTGTCGTTAGTCGACCCGGATTGGTTATTGGACGAGGCGGCAAAGAACTAGAAATAATCAAACTTGGCGTTCAAAAACTTCTTCCCAAATCAGTCGGTAAACAAAGTCTTGAGATCCAAGTCGAAGAATTCCGCCATGTTGATTTGTCGGCCAAACTTATCGCCGAAAAAATTGCCTACCAACTAACTAAACGTCTACCTTATCGTCGAGTTGTTCTTTCTTCCATGGAAAAAGCCATTGGTAGCGGGGCCAAAGGAATTAAAGTTATTCTTGGAGGTCGTATCAATGGAGCTGAAATCAGCCGTCGCGAAAAGTTTTCCCAGGGAACAGTTCCTCTTAGCACTCTCCGTTCTCGAATTGATTATTTTGAATGTCCTTCACTAACTCGCTCCGGCTATATTGGTGTTAAAGTTTACCTTTGTTTAGATTAATATGCTTCAGCCTAGTCGCACCAAATATAGAAAACAGTTTCGGGGTCGAATGCGTGGCCAATCCGCCGGTAATCTAGTTGCTTTTGGTGAATATGGCCTTAAGTCTCTTTCTTGCGGTTGGATCTCAAGCAATCAGATTGAAGCTGCCCGTAAAAGTATTTCTCATGCTACCAAAAGAAATGGCCGTCTTTGGATCCGTGTCTTTCCCGATAAACCTATTACTCAAAAAGGTGCCGGGGCCCCACTTGGAGCTGGTAAAGGTGATGTTAAAGGCTACGTTGCCGTCATTCGACCTGGTCGAGTTATGTTTGAAGTTTCCGGAATTTCCGATACTGAAGCTCACCGTGCCCTTAATCTTGCTGCCGCCAAGTTATCAGTTTCAACTAAAGTAATCAAACGACTTTAGTCAAAATTCTATGAAGAAATCTGATAAAATCTCCTACCACCAAAAAGATATTGCTAGTCTTACCAAATTAATATCTGACCTAAACCAAAAACTGGTCGAAAGTAAAGCCAAACAGCAACTCGGTGGTCTCAAGGATACTTCGGTTTTTAAGAAAATTAAATACGAGATTGCTCTGGTTCAGAGCCTAATTTCATCCAAACATGACTCCAAATAATCCCAAAACAGGCTTGCCTCGACGTAGTCCAAATACTTTGGAGACGAAGGCGGGTAAAACCTTTACCGGTCAAGTAGTTTCAAGCAAAATGGCCAACACCATTGTCGTTTCCATGGACTATCAACGTCGCCATCCTCTCTACAAAAAAATTATTCGTAAATCCAAAAAAATCTATGCCGACAACAACCTTTCCGCTACAGTGGGGGATATTGTCAAAGTTCGCGAAACTCGACCATTAAGTAAACTTAAGCGTTTTACTACCATCGAAATTATTCAAAAGAATTAATATCCATGATCCAACTTCGTTCAATTATTAAACCAGCCGATAACTGTGGAGCCAAACAACTCCAGGTGGTCCACGTTTATGGTGGATTTCGCCACAAAAAAACCTCAATTGGAGGTATCGTTTTGGCGGTAGTTAGGGATGCCATTCCTAACGGTCTTCTGCACAAAAAAGAAAAAGTCAAAATGGTCATTGTTCGTACCAAAAAAGAGATTAATCGTCCCGATGGTTCTTATATTCGTTTTAGCGACAATGCCGGAGTAGTTATCGACAGTCAAAAAAATCCGCGAGGTACCCGTATATTTGGGCCTATTGCCCGTGAAATCAAGGATGCTGGCTTTGTTAAAATTGCCTCTATGGCCAAGGAAGTTTATTAAACTCTATGAAGATTATTAAAGGCGATACTGTCAAAATCATTTCCGGTAAAGACAAAGGTCGGCAAGGTCAGGTCGTGGCTACTTCCCCCAAAATCCTCAAAGTTACTGTCAAAGGTCTTAATTTGTTTCGCAAACATATCAAATCACAAAAAGGTCAAAAAGGTGGCATCATCGAGAAGGAACGGCCACTTAATATTGCCAAAGTAGCCCTTATTTGTCCTAACTGTCAGAAAATTACCCGCGTCGGTTATCAGATTGACAAATCAGGTAGCAAGTATCGTCTTTGTCGTCGTTGTCATCAAATTATTCAATCTGCCCCCAAGGCCAAATAACTATGCTTAGAAGTGACATCAAAACTATCACCCGCCAACTCCGAGAAAGTTTATTTCCAACTACTAACCCCAATGCCTTACCGCGTCTAAACAAGGTAGTAATCAATTATCGTGTTTCGGAGGCTCGAGAAAGTCAAGAATCCTTAACTGCTGCTACTAACGAACTCACTGTTATTGCTGGCCAGAAGCCTTCTATTTGCAAAGCCAAGAAATCTGTTGCTTCATTTAAGCTTCGCCAAAACGACCCCCTAGCTCTAAAAGTTACTCTGCGAGGTAGCCGAATGTACGATTTCGTTGAAAAACTCTTTAACCTTGTTCTGCCTCGTCTACGTGATTTTAAGGGCATGCCAGATACCGCTTTTGACCAAAGCGGAAACTATAACTTAACCCTCCATGATCAAACCTATTTTCCCGAAGTTGATCTTGACCGTGTTAACAAAATCAGGTCAGTTCAGGTGACTCTTAATATCCAAAGTCATTCAAAAGAAGACGCAAAAATGTTATTATCTCATCTTGGTTTTCCCTTTAAGAAAAATTAATGAAATTAAAATCTATTTATTCAACTCACCGAGCTAACTCCCTGCCCTGTCAAGGGAAGGGTGGGGGAAGGGTTTTGTAACTCTTATGGCCAATAAATCTAAAATTATTCGTGAATCTACCAAGTTAAAATACAAGGTACGTTATCATCATCGATGCGCCCTCTGTGGTCGTCCTCGCGCTTTCATTCGTCTTTTTGGCCTTTGTCGTTTATGTTTTCGAAAACTTGCCAACCAGGGTTCACTTCCTGGAGTTAAAAAAGCCAGTTGGTAACAAATATGAACAACGCACCCCATCTTGATTTTCTTACTCGGCTCAAAAACGCTTACCTGGCTCACAACTCTACTGTTGTGGCTCCATCTTCAAAGCTCATTGTTTCTATGGCTGAGCTACTCAAACGCTTCCACCTTTTGGCAGATTACAAAATCACCGACGGTCAGATTACTGCCGAGTTGGTTTATCCAGGTGGTCTACCCGCATTCACCAACGTTCGCATGTTCTCCACCCCCGGCCGTCGTTATTATCAGAAAGTTTTTTCACTTCCTTGGGGTAAAACTCCTAATTCTTTAATTATTATTTCCACTCCCCAGGGCCTCATGTCTCAAAAAGAGGCCAAGATTAAGGGGATTGGAGGCGAAATTTTCGCCGAACTTTATTAAACAAAATGTCTCGGATCGGCAAACAAGTTATCAATATTCCCCAGGGTGTTACTGTGGCCGTCTCAGGGTCAACTATCAACGTCGCTGGCCCCAAAGGAGAGCTATCTCTACCTTTAGCTACCAAGATCAAAGTTGAAGTTAAGGATAATCAAATTCTTGTTACTCGTTTAACAGATGATAAGCAAACACGTGCCAACCATGGTACTACCAGAGCCCACTTGGCCAATATGGTTCTTGGGGTTGTTAATCCCTGGAAAAAAGAAATGGAAATTCGCGGCACTGGTTACAAATTTGCCGTCAGCAATGACACTCTAACTATTACTGCGGGTTATATCCACCCGGTCATTATCAAAGCTCCAAATGGTGTTCAGTTTGCTGTTTCCGAAGATACCAAACTAACTATCACCGGCTGCAACAAAGAGGTTGTTGGCCAAGTTGCTAGCAATATCCGAAAAGTTAGAAAACCCGAACCATACAAAGGTAAGGGTATTCGTTATCTTAATGAATTTATCAAACTAAAAGCCGGTAAAACGGCCAAAGCCTAAATTATTATGACCACTCTTATCGTTACCAATCCAGCCCTCCGCCGCGCTCAACGTGTTCGAGCCAAACTTAAGACCAACATTACTCTTCCGCGGTTAAGTGTCTTCCGAAGCAATCAACATCTTTGGGTTCAAATTATTGATGATCGTAAGAGTATTACTTTGGTTAGCGCTTCAACCAAGAACCTCAAAACCACCGGTACTAAAACTGAAAAAGCCTTAGCATTGGGTAAAGTTATTGCTAAAGCCGCTATTGACAAACATATTACTCAGGTTCGATTTGACCGTGGAGCCTACAAATACCACGGCCGTGTTAAAGCTTTAGCTACTGGTGCCAGAGAAGCTGGTTTAAAATTTTAAAACTGATCTATGTATCAACGTCAAGACAACACCCCCCCCAGTGAATTTTCTGAAAAAGTCATCCAAATCAAACGCGTCTCCAAAAAGACCAAAGGTGGCAATCAAATTTCCTTTACTGCTTTGGTTGTTTCGGGGGACAAAAAATCTCGGGTCGGTGTTAGTCTCGGACGCGCCAAAAACGTTGCTGATGCTATCAAAAAAGCTACTCAACGGGCTCGTAATAATCTCATTACTGTTCCAGTTGTTAACAACACCATTCCTTCCGAAGTTACTCTTAAGTTTAAAGGAGCCATTATTCTTATTCGTCCAGGCAAGCCGGGATCTGGGCTAATTGCTGGTGGACCCATTCGGGCTGTTGTCGAACTGGCCGGTGTCAAGGATATCGCCAGCAAAATCATCGGTTCCAAAAACAAATCTGTTAATGTTTGGGCTACTTATCAAGCTCTAAAGTTACTTGCTCAAAAGTAATTATCATCTTAACACCTATGGAAACTCTATCTAAGTTACCAAAAACAATCGCTAAGTCTCAAAAACGCCGTGGTCGCGGTATTGGTTCTGGTGTTGGTGGTCACACCACCGGTCGCGGGGCCAAAGGTGACAAGGTTCGTGGTAAAACCAAAATTACTTTTGATGGTACCAAAATTAAAAAAGGCTGGATCAAACGTCTACCTTTTCTTCGGGGTAAACATCGTAATCTCAAAAGAAATCTTTACCGAATTTACAATCTTGGTCAAATTGATAAATTATTTTCCAAAAACCAAACTGTTAGTCCCGAAACTCTCAAATCAACCAATGTAAAAATTTTGGCCGGCGGTCAGCTTACCAAACCATTAACCTTTACTGGTCTTCATCTTTCAGCTTCTGCCCGAAAGCAAATTATTGCCCTTGGTGGTACTATCAGTCAATGAATCGTCTAGTCAAGTCTCTTTCCCTGTATTTTCAAGGTTTCAAAACCCCACTTCTCCAGAAAAAAATTACCCTTACCATTGGAATTCTAGTTCTTTTTCGTCTTATTGCTCACATTCCCGTCCCCGGTGTTAATCTGGAACTGCTCAAAAGTTTTTTTGCCCAAAATCAACTCTTATCGCTTCTAGACATTTTTTCCGGTGGTACTTTGGCTAACTTCTCAATTGCCGCCCTCGGTTTAAACCCCTATATTAACGCTTCAGTCATGTTTCAACTTTTGTCACTAGTTATCCCCGAACTTGAAGAACTAAGCAAGGAAGGGGAATACGGTCGTGCCAAAATCAATCAATATACTCGCCTGGCCACCATTCCCTTATCTTTAGTCCAATCTATTGGCATGTATAGTATTCTCCGATCCCAAAACATTATTACCAACCTCTCCCCGCTAACCCTCGTTGCCATGATGACCAGTATGTTAGCTGGCACCTTTATCATGATTTTTTTGGGCGAACTTATTAATCAGTATGGTGTCGGTAATGGCGTTTCCGTTATCATTTTTGCCGGTATCGTTGCCCGGTTACCCATTGGTTTTATCCAAACTCTATCGGTTTCCGATTTTTCTAATCCTCAAACCATGATTAACTTAATTGTTTTTGCCGCTCTAGCTTTTGGGTTAGTTTTAGGAATTGTTACTGTTGAGGAAGCTATTCTTCGAGTCCCGATTGGTTATGCCAAACGCGCTCAAACCACTTATCTTCCAATCAAAGTTGACACTGCCGGAGTCATGCCAATTATTTTTGCCGTTTCTCTGGCCACTGCTCCCTCTTTTGTTGGTCAGTTTTTGTCCCGTCTTCCTCAAGCCGCTATTGCCCAACTAGGTCTCAATTTATCTCGTTGGTTTCGGGCCGATAGTTATGCCTATATTCTCTTCTATTTTGTTTTAGTTATTGGCTTTACTTTTTTCTATACCTCCGTAGTTTTCAAGCCCAAGGACATTGCCGACGAACTTCGCAAATCAGGTGGTTTTATTCCTGGTATCCGTCCTGGCATTTCCACCGAAAAGCGTCTTCAATATTTAATTACCCGGGTCATCGCTATTGGGTCAGTCTTTTTGGGCCTAATTGCCGTCACCCCCTCTATTGTTCAAAAAATAACTGGTATTACCACCCTTACTATCGGTGGAACCTCGGTTTTAATCGTTGTTTCTGTCATTATCGAACTAACTCGTAAAATTGAAAACGTTGTTCAAACTTATAATTACGACAAACTGACTTATTAATGAATCGTACCGTTACAGCTTTAGATGTGTTTCAAAACACCCATACTGTCACCACTGATCAACTCAAGTGGAGAGTTAGCGTTTACGGTGTTTTGTTGAAAGGTAATTCCATTATGTTTCAAAAAAATCCACATTTTGATAAGTTGAGCTTACCAGGAGGGATGGTTGAATTCGGTGAAAATTTAGAAGAAGCACTTTGTCGGGAATTTTCAGAAGAAACTGGTTACAAGATTAAACCAACGAAATTTCTTCAGGCAAATCAACGCTATTTTGCCTCTAATGGGTCTTTCTTCCAAAATATTTGTCTCTATTACCTGGTTGAGCAACAGTCGGACATTGTGGAGGCTATCAATAGCCCTGACAATGACAGTGTTCAAGCCATTTTTATCGATCTGAGATCAATCAGTTTGGATAATATTCAGCCCATGTTTCAGGATATTATTAAGACACACCTATGCCACTAAGCTTATTTATCATCGGTCCCAGCGGTTGTGGTAAAAGTACTCAAGCTAAGTTGATTGCCGACAAGTACCACTTGACTCATATCTCCATGGGTCAACTTTTTCGCGACGAAATTGCCGCCAATTCTGGTTTTGGTCTCGAGGCCAAGCCATACCTTGACCAAGGAATCTGGGTTCCTGATGACTTAACTTTTGATATTCTGGTTAACAAGCTAAATTCAATTGACACTCAAAATTTTATTATCGATGGTTTCCCCCGGGTGCTAAACCAAGGCAAAATTATGGAATATTTTCTTCGAAAGAAAAATCTTCCTTTCTCTCTTCTAATTCACCTTGACTTGTCCTTTGAGGATATTATGGCTCGTCGGCTAAAGTCTGGCGAGGAGTTTCAAGACCAAAGCAGAACCGATAATACCCCTGAGGCCATTGCTACTCGTCAAAAATCATATCTCGAAACCATTACTCCAATCCGGGAATATTTCGAATCCAAGGGTAAGTTTTTTAATGTTGACGGCAACCGTCCCGTCGAACCAATTTTTGAGGATATATGTTTGCAAATTAACAACCTTATATGATTTCTATTCCAGACCACATCAAAAAACTTATTGAAACTGTTCCTGTCTCATTCGCTTCAAGTACCAAAACTGGACAACCCAACAACATTGTCGTTTCTGACATCAAAGTTATTTCTCCAAATCAAATCATTATTGCCGATAATTTCTTTAACAAAACTAGACAGAATATTGATGTCAATCACTATGTGGCCTTAATTGCACATTCCATCGATTATCACCAGGCATATCAACTCAAGGGCACCTCAGAAGTGTTTACTGATCAGGATCATCGAGCACAATTGATTCAGCTGTTTGGAGATGACCCCCGCTGGTCAAAAAAAGCCACTGTTATCATCACCGTTACTGAAATTTGGGATCTAGCCAATCCGGGACTAATTACCAAAGAATAATAGTTTCAAATATGACTAGCAATTACAAATTAAAATCCTCCCTTTCCTCAAGGGGAGGTGTCCCGACAAACGTCGGGACGGAGGGGTTTTAATCAATGAAAGATCCAACTGTTCGTGGTACGGTTACTGAAGTCCTCCCCAACCAGCTCTTTCGGGTTCAGCTCGAAGATGGCAAGATAATAATTGCCCATTTAGCTGGCAAACTTCGTCTCAACCACATCCGTTGCCTTGCTGGTGACGCCGTCACCCTCGTTCTAAGTCCAGAAGGGGACAAGGGTCGGATAGTTTACCGGGGGTAAAACCACAATTTAGTCTTTGATATCCGCCTATTTTTAGGTTACAATACCAAAAGTCTTTTATGAAGGTCAAATCAAGCGTAAAATTACGCTGTAAAAAATGCAAAATTGTTATCCGTCGAGGAGTTCGACGGGTCGTTTGTTCTATTAAGAAACATACCCAAAAACAGGGTTAATATAAATATATGAGAATCTCTGGAAACGATATCCCCGACAACGAGCGCGCCGAAGTTGGCCTAACCCGTTTTTATGGCATCGGCCCAACCAATGTCGTCAAACTTCTCAAGGACGCCTCCATCAGCCCCGACACTCGTATCAAAGACCTATCCCGAGACGACATTAACAATCTCATGAAAGCTTTGGAAGGCTTCAAGGTTGAGGGTGATCTTAAAAAAGAAATTCGAGAAAACATTGAACGTCTTAAGGCCATCAAAAGTTATCGTGGTATTCGTCATATCGTCGGTCTTCCCGCTCGCGGACAGCGAACCCGATCAAATTCTCGTACCCGTAAAGGTCGAAAGAAGACAGTTGGTTCGCTTACCAAAGAAGCCTGGGCCAAAATTGAGGCTCAACAAAAAGCCGCCTCCATTGCTAAATCCAAATAATTATGACTCCAAAAAAATCATCTTCTTCAAGTACCGCCAAGAAAGTCTTTAAAAACATTGCCGAGGGTCGGCTCTGTGTCAAATCCACTTTCAACAACACTCTTATTTCTGTCACCGACATTAAAGGCAACGTCCTCTCCTGGTCAAGTTCCGGTCATGCTGGTTTCAAGGGTGCTCGCAAATCAACTCCCTATGCTGCCACCACCGCCCTCGAAAAATGTTTGGATATTGCCAGAAAACACGGCATCAAAAAATTAAACGTTTATTTCAAAGGTCCTGGCGTCGGTCGTGACGCCACTCTTCGTTTTTTGCGAACCAAAAAAGACTTTGATGTTGATCAAATTGCCGATATTACTCCTATTCCACACAATGGACCTCGTCCTCCCAAGGCCAGGAGAGTATAATATAACTTTCAATTTTATATTTTATTTAGAAATTAAAAATTAAACCAAGTGTCCCGAATAACCGTCAACACCAAATGTCGTTTGTGTAAAGCCGCAGGTAAAAAGCTCTATCTAAAGGGGGCCCGCTGTTTGTCATCCAAATGTCCTATCGACAAAAAAGGTGCTGTACCTCCAGGGATGCATGGTATTAAGGGTCACCACCGTAAATCCACTGACTATAGTTTCCAGCTCAAGGCCAAGCAGGAGGCCAAGCGTCTTTATGGCATCAACGAAACCCAATTCAAGAATCTTTATCTTAAAGCCAAGAAACTTAAGGGACTTACCGGTGATAATTTCTTAAGCCTTCTTGAAAGCCGTCTTGATAACGTTGTTTACCAGTCCGGGTTAGCCCTGTCCCGATCCCACGCCCGCCAACTTATTTCTCACCGTCACTTTCGTGTCAACGACAAAGTACTTAACATTTCCTCTTACCTTCTTAAGCCTGGTGACAAAGTTACTCTCGACCAAAACACTTTTGACCAATTGGGCGACAGTCTCCGTTTCCAGGACAAGGACTTCAAGGTGGGCAACTGGCTCGAACTCGACAAGTCTCACCACGGAGTTATTTTCCGTTCTCGTCCCTCTCGTGCCGACGAGATCGGTCAAGGTTTAGATATCAATTTAATTATTGAGTACTATAGTAGATAGGAGCAAAATATGATTGACACAGCAAAATTTCATGTCAAATCCATTAAAACCACCCCAACTTATGGGAAGTTTGAACTTACACCATTAATTGGTGGTTTTGGTCATACTATTGGTAACAGTCTTCGTCGGGTCCTCTTTATCACCATTCCCGGCGCTGCTATCACTCGGATCAAAATTGACGGAGCTAATCACTTATTTACTTCACTTCCAGGAGTCAAAGAAGATCTTGTTGAGGTCTCTCTTAATCTCAAAAAAATCAAGTTCCGATACCACCAAGATGAACCAATTGTTCTCCATCTCAACAAGAAGGGTCCCGGAGTTGTTACTGCTGCCGATATTGCCGATACCGAAAGTTGTAAGGTTGTTAACCCCACCCAACCAATCGCCACTCTCTCCGATGCCAAGTCAAGTCTTAAAATTGATCTTACTGTCGAAAGTGGAGTCGGTTATACTTTGGCCAAAGAACAAAAAAGTGATATTGTCGG
The DNA here is from genome assembly GCA_964503465.1 of uncultured Gammaproteobacteria bacterium. Classification (GTDB taxonomy): domain Bacteria; phylum Patescibacteriota; class Microgenomatia; order UBA12405; family UBA12405; genus CAZCYZ01. Next base: position 221,300 of record CAZCYZ010000001.1, read on the forward strand.
AGAAATAATTCTTGACGCCGCTTTTACTCCGGTTACTAAGGTCAATTTTTCTGTCCAGCCTACCCGCTTAGGGAAAAAATCAAACTATGATCAGGTTACCCTAGAAGTTTGGACCGACGGTTCCATTCTCCCCCTCGATGCCATTAAACAAGCCACCAAAGACCTTATCAAATCTTTATCTCAAATTGTTGACCCGAAGGAATTCGAAGAAGAAGTTGTTACTCTCGCTTCAAATCCTTTAAGTCAGGGAGCCGATATCTCAGTTGAGGAAATCGAACTTCCCCTGCGGGTCACCAACGCTCTCAAAAAAGCTGGTTTTGCCACCATTGATTCTCTTACCAAAGCCGGTCGTTCTGAGGTGAGTAAAGCCAAAAATGTTGGTGAAAAATCCTTAAAAATTATCGATAACTGGTTGCAAGAAAAAGGATTTTCTTGGAAATAAGCTTCCAAATATGAGGCATCGAATCTCTGGTAAAAAATTAGGACGGGATCACAATCAACGGCAAGCATTGCTACGCTCCCTGGTCAGGGCCATGTTTGTTCATGGACACCTCACTACTACCCATGCCAAGGCAAAATTTGTTAACTCCCTAATTGAGAAGCTTTGTACCCTTAGCAAACAAGACGATCTAACTGCCAGTCGTGGCTTTTTTCGTTATTTTCAAGATCGCCACCTCAGCCTTACTATCGTCAAAGCTCTTCGTCAAAGTTTCGCCGCTCAATCATCCAACTTTACCAAGCTAACCAAGATCTTTCGTCGCCTTGGTGATCAGGCCGTTGTGGTTAGATTATCATTCACTCAACCGTATAAACTGCAACTACCAGTCAAAGACAAAGATCAAAAGAATCAGGATCAAAAAGTCACCAAAGTTACCAAGAAAAAAGAAACCAAATGATAAACTCTCACACTACCGTTATTCAAGGCAACCAACCCCAACGTAACTGGCATCTTGTTGATCTTGATGGCCAAACTCTTGGTCGTGTTGCCACTATTATTAGTGCTTTTTTGATCGGCAAAAACAAAACTGCATATTCGTATCACCGTGACGATGGTGACTATGTCGTTGCCATTAATGCTGCCAAGATTAAAGTTACCGGTAAAAAACTCACCCAAAAACTTTATCAAAGTTATTCTGGTCACCCCGGTGGTCTCAAGGAAATCAAACTTTCCCAATTGCTTCACCAAGACCCAAGGCTTGTCATTGTTCATGCTGTCAAAGGCATGCTTCCCAAAAACAAACTTCGAGATCCCCGAATGGCCCGTCTCAAAGTTTTTGTTGATGCCAATCATACTTTCGCCGACAAGTTAACAGCCAAAAAATAAATATGCCTAAAACCACCAAAAGCCAAAAATATACTGCCGCCATCGGTCGACGTCGATCAGCTATTGCCAATGTAAAAATCTTTTCCGGTAAAGGAGACAGTTTGGTTAACACCAAAACTGTCGATCGTTACTTCCCTGGCATTGTTAGCCAAATAACCTATCAAAAACCATTTAAAATCACCGATACTGAAGGTAAGTATTACTTTATGGCCAAAATAGTTGGTGGTGGTATCAAAAGTCAAGCCCAGGCTCTGTCGTTGGCCATTTCTCGATCTCTGGTCAAAGTTAATCCAGAAACTTACAAACCTCTTCTCCGGACTGCCGGACTACTAACCGTTGATTCCCGTGTTCGTCAGCGTCGTCATGTCGGTACTGGTGGCAAATCTCGTCGTCAGAAACAAAGTCCAAAGCGCTAAAATAAACACATGACTTTCTTCCCCAGCCTAACTCTGGCGGTTGTCCAAGGGATTACCGAATTTCTTCCCATTTCTTCCGATGGACACTTGAATCTTGTTCAATTTCTTTTCCATCTCTCTCCCTCGCTTTCGTTTGACATTTTTCTCCACGCCGCCACCTTTTTGTCTGTTATTTTCTTCTTTCGTCACTCCGTCCTACTCTTTTTACAAAACCTGAGATATGTTTTTGTTGGGACTATTCCTATTATCATCATTGGTGTTTTTTTAAAAGATTCTATCGAACAATTTGCTACTCACTCAGAGTTCTTGCCCATTTTCTTTTTAATTACTTCTGTCTTCGTTCTTTCTACCAAATTTCTACCACGTCGTGACCAATCCCTTAGTTACTTTAAGGCTGTGATTATTGGTATTTTCCAGGCCGCTGCCATCCTTCCTGGCGTTTCTCGTTCAGCCCTAACCATTTTTTCTGGCTTGGCCCTTGGTTTATCACCTCTTACGGCCTTCTCGTTTTCTTTTTCTCTCTTTATTCCTGCCTCACTTGGAGCCATCATCCTCGATCTTGGAAGTTCATCTTGGCAAAATTTTCTTAGCCCCAACTATCTTGTCAGTTTCCTTGTTACTGTTATTATTGGCTATCTTTCCCTCACGGCTCTCAAAAAAATACTTTTGTCTAATTTTTTTTGGCTTTTTGGAATCTATACCTTTTTCTTAGGCCTACTCCTATGGCTGTTAAAAATAGGATAATTTCAAGATAAAACAATCTTGGTAGTGTAAATAGGTAAATCTTAAGCACTCCAGCTGTTGTCATCCCCTCACTAATTCTTTTGTTAATAATCCACTCCAGTTCTGTAGCGTATCTGGTATCAAACGGATACCACCAAAAGATTTGTGGTCTCATCTTGCCTTCTAGTCCGACAAGCGACAACCAGTAACTTAAGTCGTCCAACATTAAGTGGCTTAACATCACCCCAGCCGATAACACCAACGTCCTTCTTGGCACCCGATGCCTCAATAGTACCCACATCAAAAGCCAAATTATTGCCCCGCCCATTAAGGTGTGAATTGGAAAATAGTGATGTGTTCCTGCCGGAAAACCAAATAACTCCGGCAAAAACAAATCAAAGTCAAGGATAATAGACGACAAAAAAACAATCCCCAACTCTTGCTTCGTCAATTCTTTTTTGGATGTTTGGGCAATCAAATACCCAGCCGATAAGTGTCCCAACGGCAGCATACTATTTTTCTCCCAGCAATCTACTAATGTTGGCAAATGATCTAGAATCCATCAATTCGCCAATAATTTTTCCTTTCTGAGTCATTCTTAGCCTTGGCACCGCCATTTTCGATGCCCTGACGTACGCTATTTCACCCCTATCGAGAAATTCGTAGTAACCATCTGATGGTTCAGCAACTGCACCACTACCCCAATTCCATGTTGCACAAACAAGGATAAGGTCAATTTGACGTCCATTCCCCCAGGCCTCACGAACCAACTCCACTACATCCGTCTCACTGTCCTTGTTTTTTGTTGTCCAATCGCCATTATTCATATGGCCATGACCATCGATTACCATAAGATCTCTACACATAATTTCATCGACCCGGAGACAGTCGACTATATAAATGTGTGGCTTGTCTGGTGGATCTATTGCTCCACACCAAGGATCAACTGGGGGAACATCAACAATGTAATTCGGTGATTCCTGTACACCCCAAGGTAACTGCGGATGGTTTCGGTAATATTTTCCTAGTCCTCGAAACTCAGTTGGTTCTCGAGAATTAAACCATTCCGACAGATTTTTCATAACACTTCATTCTATCAAAGGTCGGGGATAGCAGACTCGAACTGCCAGCCTCACGCACCCCATGCGTGCGCGCTAACCAATTGCGCCAATCCCCGTTTTGGATCATCTATTATATCAACAATTCTTGTCTTCGTGTTTTATTCGGATTATCTCCTTGACATGATCTAGTCGTGATTGCTATCACTAATCTATGAAAAAGAAAAAAGTCAAAGACACTGCCAATATCTCCACTGGTAAGCTCGAAGCCGTCAAAAGTGCCCTTGAGCTTATCAACAAACAATATGGTGAAGGTGCCATTATGAAACTTGGACAAAACCAAGCCGAAATCAAAATTGAGGTTATTCCTACTGGTTGTCTTCCTCTCGATATTGCTCTTGGTGTCGGCGGTTTACCTCGTGGTCGGATTACCGAAATATTTGGACCAGAAGCTTCTGGTAAAACCACTCTTTGTCTTCATGTCATCAAAGAAGCCCAAAAACTTGGTGGTACTGCCGCCTTTATTGACGCTGAACATGCCCTTGATGCTTCCCGAGCCTCCATTATTGGGGTTGACCTCGACAACCTCTTGGTTTCTCAGCCCGACAATGGGGAACAAGCCCTCGAAATCGTTGAAACTTTAGTCCGTAGTAACGCCGTTGATGTTATTGTCGTTGATTCTGTTGCTGCCCTTGTTCCCAAAGCCGAAATTGAAGGTGAAATGGGGGATTCAATGATGGGACTTCAAGCTCGTCTTATGTCCCAGGCCCTTCGAAAACTCACTGGTGCTATTTCTAAGTCAAAATCAGTTGTCATTTTTACCAATCAAATGCGCCAAAAAATTGGTGTCATGTTTGGTAATCCTGAAACCACTACTGGTGGTTTGGCACTCAAATTTTACGCCTCAATTCGTATTGATGTCCGCAAAATAGCCAATATCAAAACCAGCAGTGGCGATACTGTCGGGTCTCAACATCGAGCTCGTATCATCAAGAACAAAGTTGCTCCTCCTTTTAAAGAAGCCGAATTTGACATTATGAACACTGAAGGAATCTCGATTTATGGTGGTCTGGTTGATCTTAGTGTCCAGCACGGCCTGATTACCAAATCCGGGGCCTTCTTCAAAGTTGAAGACCAAAACCTTCAAGGACGAGAGGCCACCAAGCACTATCTTAAAAACAACCCTCAAATCGCTGACAATCTTCGGGATAAAATTTGGCAACTCATCAAATCAGGTGCAAACACTAACCAAAGCCCAAATCAATCCGATTAGACAACTGGTCACCTTAAGGTTCTCTGACAACTCTTATTTCCCCGTTTCGATTGACGATTATTACCAATTGCATCCAACTACTATTGATGCATCTCTGATTACTGCCTCATTTCTTTTTCTCCTCAAGGATTACGCTCTTCGTCAACTCAGCTTCTCTCCCAAAACATCTACTATTCTCAAACTAAAACTTCGTCAATATTATTATCAACTCCTTCACCGTTATCGGTATCCTCTAAAACCCTCACTTGAGCCACTTTTAAATTCTGTTATCGATTATCTTACTTCCCGCTCTCTTCTTAGTTCGGATTCATTTATTAAGCACTTAATTAATCAAAATCCACTCAAGTCAACTCGCCATTTGATATTTTTGTTCCAAAAAGCTGGTTTAAGCCAGTCTGAATATAACCCTTATTTGCCTGATCTCTACCGGGCCGATGAAACCAAAGTTCGAAAATTGATCTCCAAAAGGCCCACTCTTCCTTATCTTAAGTTGTTTTCCTGGCTCGTAGGTCGTGGTTTTGACCAAAGTACGGTAAAAACTATCATTGACGAAACCAACTCTAATCGGTAGAATATATAGTCTTTGGATTACTTTATCTATTCAAATTACTTTTTTACCTAAATTCTACCTAGATGTTAGACCGCCGTATTCACTTCAAGTCAATCAATCGCTGGTAGGGTCAAGGTTTTTTTAGGAGGTTTTATGTTCGATTTCTTTCTCACTAAAGTCCGGGGTATTCTATCCGCTGACAAATCACCCAAAGTCACCCCGCCACCAGTTAAACCCAGTATTCAGCCTGACAACAATCGGGTTGTTTTTGCTCCTCAAAAGCCAGTAAAAAATCATCCCAAAGTTACTCCTAAGGTTGATCCTGCCCTTCAGCAAGCCGCCAGTGTTGCTCTCCAAAATGCTCAACGTCTTGAGGCCGCTGCTGCCGCCAAGGAAAATGAAGTTTTTCGCCGTCTCCAATCATTGGACGAGAAAGAACGTTATCTTATTCAAAAAGAAAAGTCACTTGATTCTCAATCAGCTGAACTAAAAACAAAACTTGAGTCGGTTGACGATCTATATCGCAAACAGCTCGACAAATTAGAAGCCATTTCTGGCCTAGATATCGAAAAGGCCAAACAACTAATTGTTGCCAGTACCGAAAAGAAAATGAGCACTTGGCTTGCCAAAAAAATTGAAGAAACCAAACAAGACCTTCGTCAACGCGAAGAGGAACTGGCCAAAGAAATCCTTATTGACTCTATCCGTCATGGCATCACTGACTATGTTGCTGAATACACTGTTTCAGTTATTTCACTCCCTGACGATACTATCAAAGGCAAAATTATTGGTCGTGAAGGACGCAACATTCGTACTTTCGAAAAAGTTACTGGTGTCGAACTAGAACTTGACGAAACCAATGACATTCGTATTTCATCTTTCGATTCTACTCGTCGCGAAATTGCTCGTATTTCCCTGGAACGTCTCATCAAAGATGGTCGTATTCAACCAGTCCGTATCGAGCAAATTGTTGCTCAAACAAAATCAGAAATGGATAAAATTCTTCTCAATGAAGGTCGAAAGATTTGTCAAGAAGTTGGTGTTTACAATCTTCCAATTGAGCTTATTCAAGCAATTGGTAAATACAAATATCGTTTCTCTTATGGCCAAAATTTGGCCAAACACACCATTGAAGCCACCAAAATTGCCGTTAACATTGCTCATGAACTTCACGCCGACATCAATACCGTTCGTCTCGGCTGTCTACTCCACGATATTGGCAAAGTTATTACCGACCAGGAAGGGACTCATGTTGATTTAGGTGTCGATCTTCTTCGTCAACACAAAATCCCCGAGAAAGTTATCGATTGTGTTTCAGAGCATCATCAGGACAAAGAGTTTACCAGTCCAGAAGCTGTTATTGTCTACATGGGTGATGCCGCCTCTGGCGCCCGGCCCGGTGCACGTTACGAGGTTCACGAGGAATATCTCAAGAGGATGAAAAACATCGAAGAAGTCGCCAAAAGTTTTTCGGGTGTAATTTCTGTGGCCGCTTACCAGGCTGGCCGTGAAGTTATGGTTATTGTCGAACCAAGCCAGGTCTCCGATGCCGAAGGTGTCGTTCTTTCACAAAACATTGCTGATAAGCTCGAAGAAGAAGCCAAATGGGCTGGTCAAATAAAAGTTACCGTTGTTCGCGAAACCAGAACCAGTAGTGTAGTTGTTGGTAGCAAGATCAATAAAAGTGCGGTTAAAAACGAAGCGTAGTCCTTGCAAAACTAATAAATTTGGCGTAAATTCAAGAGAATTAAAAATTTAAAAAAAATAATGACCAAAAAAGATCTCATCGAACTCGTTGCCCAAAAAGCCCGCCTCAGTAAAAAAGCCGCTAAATCTGCGGTCGAAACATTCTTAACCGAAATCATGAAAGCCTTAAGTGGTGGAGAGGTTGTTAAACTCTCTGGTTTTGGTACCTTCAAAACCAAAATGTTCAAAGCTAAAACTATTAAAGCTATTGGTTCCAAGGAAGCCAAGAAAATCGTTGCTCGTCGTATGCCTCGCTACATTCCCGGTACCAAAATCAAGAAAATGGTCAAATAATTAATTTTCTCCATCCAAATCCCCCTTGAACTATCTAAAGGGGGATTTTTGGTTTAGAATTGTCCATGACAGTCCTTATTTGGCCAATTGTTAGCATTGTCATTAACGCCTTACTTTCACTGTATCGACACCGGGGCTTCCAAATTTTTCCAGTTTTTGCCACTTATGATTGTTTCTATTACGATGGGTTCATTCTTTGGTCACTTCGACTACTTCTCGTTTCATCAATTGTCTACCTATCATTTTGGGTTTTTCGGGAAAAGGTCAGACCCAAAATTATTCTTTATTTTTTAATTATTTTTTGTTTTATATTATTGGTATATTTATATTCCGTTCATATTGAACAAACACCCGGTCCCAACGGATCATCCTGGTGTCAATATATATGATTCCGACTATTTCCGTTTCTCACCTCTCCAAATCTTTCAAGGTTTTTGACAAGCAACCCGGTTTGGTCTCTTCAATTAAATCCATTTTTTACCGTCCCCAACATCTTGTTGAAGCGGTAAAGGACATTAGTTTCACCATCAACGAAGGTGAACTAGTTGGTTTTATTGGTCCCAACGGCGCCGGCAAAACCACCACCCTCAAAATGCTCTCTGGTCTTCTTTATCCCACCTCGGGCCATATCAATGTCCTTGGATTTACTCCTCAGGACAGAAATTATGATTTTTTAAAAAAAATCGGCTTTGTTTTGGGGCAAAAGAATCAACTTTGGTGGGATATTCCACCCCAGGAAAGCTTTCTTCTTATCAAAGCCATGTACGACATCACTGACCGTGATTATCGTCGTCGCTTGGATTTTTTTATTGAGTCTCTTGAAATTGGAGACATCATTCGAATTCAAACCAAAAAACTCTCTCTTGGACAAAGAATGCGCTGTGAGTTTGCTGCCGCCCTTCTCCATTCCCCCAAAGTTATCTTTCTTGATGAACCCACTATCGGCCTTGATGTTGTTGCCAATCTTAAAATTCGTGATTTTATTCATCAATACAATCAGGAATATAAATCAACCATTATCCTTACTAGCCACAACATGGCTGATGTTTCCAAACTTTGCCGTCGGGTAATTATTATTGATCGCGGAGCTATTTACTACGATGGCTCTCTTGTCGATCTCACCTCCAAATATACCCAACTCAAACTCCTCAAATTTACCTTCGAACATCCGGTTACTGTCAAGGAACTCAAGCAATCCGGCCAAACTATCAGTCTGTCTCTCCCAAAACACGAAGCTCTTAAATTAGCCGCCAAGTTGATTTCCAAATATCCGGTAGTTGATCTTAATATCGAAGATCCCCCAATCGAAGACATTATTCGCCAAATTTTTGTTAATCATGCTTAAGTACTACATCATCGCCAAAAACACTCTCCAGGTCTATTTTGCCTACCGGCTCAATTTTATCTTTTGGCGGCTTCAGGTAATCATTTCTTTCCTAATTTTTTATTATCTTTGGTTTGCTGTTGCCCAAGGCAAACAAACAGTAGGGGATTATACTATTCCCCAAATTTATTCATATTTTGTTATTGGTTATATTATTCGAGCCTTAGTTTTTTCCACTCGGACCGGTGATATTGGTGGTGATATTCAGTCCGGTACCCTCTCGTCCCTGCTTCTCAGGCCTATAGGCATTATTAAGTTCTATTTTAGCCGTGACCTTATCGATAAGCTTTTTAATTTAGTTTTTATGACCATTGAGTTTGGACTTATTGTTCTTGTTCTTCGGCCCCAGTTAGTTATTCCCAGCCCCCTCGATCTCCTCTACTTCACCATTTCCCTTATTATCGCTATTGTCATTTTCTTTTTTTACAGTCTAATAATTTCTTTTCTAACTTTTTGGACCGATCAGGCCTGGTCGTCTCGTTTTCTTTTTGGAGTTGTTTTTATTAACCTTTTTTCGGGTCAATATATTCCCCTCGATCTTCTTCCTCGACCTTTGTTCCAGATTCTAAACTACACCCCATTTCCCTACCTTTATTATTATCCTGTTCGTTTTTGGTTGGGCAAAGACATTGGTCTAGAACCGCTTCTGACACTTTTTATATCCCTTCTTATCTTGGGACTATTTTACTTTTCTGCTAATCTCCTCTGGATTCGAGGAAAACTTCGCTATCAGGCTTATGGCAATTAAAAACGTTTTTACCACTTGGATTATTATCGCCAAGAATAATCTCCAAAACCAGCTTCTGACAGCCTCATCATCGTTTTTTTTTATTATTGGTAAAATTGTTACCTTTATCTTCACCCTACTTACCATCTTTGCCATTTTTAGTACCACCCAAACAATTGTTGGTTTTTCTCTCCATCAGGCTATTATTGTCACTGTTGTCTACAATCTCATCGACTCATTTACTCAATTTTTATTTCGTTCCATCTATTCTTTTCGTCCGGTATTACTCCGGGGGGAGTTTGACCTTGATTTACTCAAGCCATTACCTTCATTTTTTCGCCCACTACTCTCTGGCCCGGACTTCTTTGATCTCCCCTCCATCATTATTCAGGTGGTTAGTCTAATTTTTTTCCTTATTAAATTTAATATTAATCCAAGTCTTGTTGACATTGCCGCCTTTCTTTCTCTCTTTTTAATTAGTGTCATTGTTGCTTTTTCACTACACTTATTAATGGCCGCCTTTTCCATCCTCACCACCGAAATTGACAATATTGCCTGGATATACCGTTCTTTTGTCAGGGCAGGAATTGTTCCCACTGATGTTTATACCGGTAGTTTTAGGTTAATTCTTGACTACATTATCCCTGTCACCATTCTCGTGACTGTTCCCGCTAAGGCTATCCTTGGTCTTCTTGATTTCCACTTTATTACCTACGTCGTCATTTTTTCGGCAATTTTGCTTACCATCTCTCTTTGGTTCTGGCGCTTCACTCTTCGCCACTATACCAGTACTGGCAGCTAAGTTGAGATATAATATAGGATATGCAATCGGTAAAGGTTGTTCTAATCAACTTAACCAAGCCAAATACAGCCAAGGGTTCAGGCCTGGAAGCCTTAGGAATTGAAACTGTCGCAGGACACATTTTGGGGAAATTTGGCCCTATGATCAAGGTAAGACTGTTCGATGCCCAGCTTGATTCAATATCAAAAATAATATCTAAAGTACGCAATTTTAACCCGGATCTTGTGGGTATCTCGGTTAATATCGGAGCAATTTCTGCTGCCGGACTGATTACAAAAAAGTTAACTAAATATCAGAACCCAAAAATTGTTTTTGGGGCTCGGGGGGCTGAATTCTATCCAGATTATTTACCCTGCCCCATAAGAACAGAGTGTTTTATAGCTTCTGGGTGGGGGGAAATAGCTTTGGAAGATATCGTATCCTATATGATTGGGAAAAAAGACTTAAAGCAGATAAGAAACATCCTAAAATATAGCTCCCCAGATAGCAATCTCTGGCAATCTACACCATGGTCAAAACAAGCAATTTTAGATTTACGAAAATCATTTCCGCCCTATCGGGCCAACCTAGACAGATATCGAAAACATGAAATGGTGACCATGGAGACTCAAAGAGGTTGCCCATATGCAAAATGTTATTTTTGTCCTCGGCCACACTCCTTAAAAGAGATACATATTTTTCCGATTGAAAAGAAGTTGAGAGAGTTGGTGTATCTATCCAAAAAGAAAGTTCGAAGCATTCCCATCATAGACGAAGAGTTTTTTCTTGGAAAAAATGGAATTAGCAAAAAAATAAAGTTGATAGAAGGGATCATTAAATATAAAAACAGAGGACAAATTCATCCAGACCTAAACTTTTGTGTTGACATGAGAGCTGATACTATCTGTACGGCTATTGATGAGTTTGGCGGACTTGGTAATTCTAGTAACCCTCTTAATTTACTCAAAAGTGCCGGGGTGAAATTTATCTTTGTTGGCATAGAGAGTCTTTCTCAAGGAATGCTTGATCATCTCAACAAGGGGACAACTGTTGAACAGAATGTAAGAGCTGTAACAGCTTTAAGAGAAGTTGGAATAAAATTTCAAGCAGGTAGCCTCAGTCTGGCTCCATTGATGAGGTTTAATTGGCTCAAGGAATCAGTAATTAGAATCCGACAACAAAACTTAGCTGAGCTTGCCGATCCTTCCTTACCTTTGATTCTATTTTCCACCTCAGAATATTACAAAAGGTATTTCGTTGATCATAAAGACAATCAAGAACTTCTTGACCTAACAAATAAAAACTTACCTGCCCTCGACACCTTATCTGGAATTCCCTATAAATACAAAGATCCTAAAGTTCAGATTATTGCTGGGGTTCACGATTTCCATGAAAAAGAGATGTATTTGCTAATGAAGAAACTAAGAAGTATCAATGCAAAGTTAGTTTATGGTGGAGAGGAAAAATCCGATATATATATGGAAATTTGGAAGTGGTTGAGTTATGGGCGACTGGAAATTATTCTTTGGGGTATGGAGGAGTTATGTGGTGAGTTATCTAAAACTGACTGGAGGAAAACTATCTCCATAAAGCATCGTCTGATTTTTAAAGAGATGCAAAGGAGAAAACAGTATATGGCAACATCGCTCTTGAGGTTTATTCTACGTTCAAAACAGTCACTAAATCATAATCAAAAAAGATTGGTTGAGGTAAGTGATCTACTTAAGATAACCAAGGAGGTAACCAGCTCTACCCAATCGGTATATCGATTCGAAAGTTAAAACAGAGGGACAATTCTCCTTCGACAATCATCAGAATAAAACTAGTGATGTTTTTCTACCACCTGCCTCTTTACAGTCTACATAGTTAATATATACAATAATCCCATGTCTAGTCCAGACCAAAAACCAACAACTCACGCATCATCACCTTCACATCCACAGCAAAGACTGATTGAGAGTCTTTTACACCCAGAATCTAGCTGCTACTTTCCGGCTCATCCACCATCGGATAGAACCAAACGTATTCTCGAGGACATGGAAAGGAGACTGAACAGTCAAAGTCAAATTAAACCGTAATATAATACCCTGATGTCCAAACTTTCGATTGGGATTGTCGGTTTGCCAAACGTCGGCAAATCGACTCTATTTAATGCTCTCCTTGGCCGAGCAGTCGCCAATGCCAGTAACTACCCTTTTTGCACTATTGATCCCAACGTTGGTGTGGTCGAGGTTCCTGACGACAAATTGCCGATTCTGGCCGACATTGTTAAAACCACCAAAATAATTCCCGCCATTGTCGAGTTTGTTGACATCGCCGGTTTGGTCAAAGGAGCTTCCCAAGGTGAAGGCTTGGGTAATAAATTCTTAACCAACATCCGCGACTGTGACGCTATCTGTCATGTTGTTAGAAGTTTTTCCGACCCAAATGTTGTTCGTGAAGGCAGCACCGACCCTCAAGGTGATTTCGAGGTCATTTCTGCTGAGCTAATTATCAAGGATTTAGAAACCATCGATCGCTACCTTGATACCAACAAAAATAATGCTCTCGAAAAAAACAGTAAAAAGTTTTTATTAGCCACCAAGTTAAAAACCGAACTAGAGAAGGGGATTCTCGCTGTCAATCTGGGTCTGTCTCAAGAAGAAAAACTTCTTCTGAAAGAGTTTTTCCTTCTTACCGCTAAACCTTATTTTATTGTTTTCAATGTTGATGAAAACTCATACAAGAATGTTGAAAATTTTAAATTAGAAATTAAAAATTGCCAAGCTGTTATTCCAGTATGTGCCAAAATAGAATTTGAATTATCCGAAATACCACCCGAGGATCGGCAAAGTTATTTGAAGGAATTAGGAATGGACAAATCAGGTCTCGAACGCGTTATTCAACAAGCTTACAACACTCTCGGTCTTCAATCGTTTTATACCGCTGGGGTCAAAGAAGTTCGGGCTTGGACCATTGCCAAAGGGAGCACTGCACCCCAAGCCGCCGGAGTTATTCACACTGATTTTGAGCGTGGATTTATTATGGCCGAAGTTGTTTCTTATCCCGATTTTGTCGCCAATCAAGGTTTCGAAGGGGCCAAAGTCAAGGGGTTTTTGCGTCACGAAGGCAAAGATTATATAATGTCCCCCGACGACATCGTCGAGTTTAGGTTTAATGTTTAATTTCAAAATGCCTTCAGGTGTTAAAGAAATAGTTCAGAAAGTTAAACTAACCCTCGTAACTGATAATCGACTCCCGATACAAGCTCCCGCACCAGACGCTAGTGGTCTCATCAATCAAAAAATAACTTTCGATGAAAACGGAAGATTGAAGGATGTTACCTATGAAACCATCCCTCAAGAAACTTCCTAAGCTTCTTATTATTTCCGGTCCGACGGCTACAGGGAAAACCGCTTTGGCGGTCAAATTGGCTCAAAAATTTAATGGCCAACTTATTTCTGCTGACTCTCGTCAAATTTATCGTGGTATGGACGTTGGTACCGGCAAAGACCATCCCACCAACACCCCTATTCACCTTGTTGATATTATCAACCCCAACCAATTATTTTCCGCCGCTCAATACCACCAACTTGCCCTCAACATAATCCACCAAGTTTGGCAAGCCAACAAGCTCCCAATTATTGTCGGCGGTACTGGTCAATATATCGATGCCATTATTAATCCCCAGCCTACCTTTGTTGTCCCACCCAACCACATCTTAAGGTTTTTTCTAAACAGATTCCCCCTATCATTCCTTCAACTTATTTTAAAAACTTTGGACTTTAAAACCTTTAACTCGCTCAATCATTCCGATTCCTCCAACCCCCACCGCTTGATCAGAAAAATTGAAATTAATATATCAAATAAAATTAGCCGCTCCCCCTCCATTCTTCAAGGGAGGGGGATGGGGGGTGGGTTTGACGTTCTCCACATATCGTTAACCGCCCCCAACCAATTTTTGTACCAGCGTATCGACCAACGTGTCGACCAAAGACTCAAACAAGGCCTATTTGACGAAATCAAAATTTTAATCAGAAAATATCACTGGTCCGACCCAGGCCTCAACTGCCTTGCTTACAAAGAATTCAAAACTGGTTTTACTCAAAAAAATGTTGACACTTGGCGGTTTCACGAACACTCCCTGGCTCGCCGTCAAAAAACATGGTTCAAAGCTCAACCTAACATCAATTTCATTGACATTACCAAACCAAATTTCGAACCACAAATAATTGCCTTAATTTCTAACTTTATTTCCCCCCTTCTTCAAGGGGGGAAGACAGGGGGGTTTTGATGGTACAATCAATCATGAAACCTCAACGGGTCGAAATTTCCTACAAAACCATTGTCTTTACTGTAGTTTTTCTCATTGCTCTTTATGTTCTCTGGCAGGTCAGAAGTCTAATTTATCTTATCCTTTTTTGCTTTGTTTTCATGGAAGCTCTCAACCCTACTGTTAGCCGACTAGAATCCCTCAAAATTCCCCGCCCTTTTGCTATTCTTTTCCTTTATGCAGTCATTTTGGGCTTTTTCTCCTTCACCATTGCTGGAGTTTTCCCCATATTGGTTGAGCAAACTACCAGTCTCATCAAAACCCTTCCCGGCACCTTAGAAAATCTCAACTTTTTTGGCGTCTCCGCCGTTGACCTATCATCTCAACTCAAAATTGTTGAGGGTCTGCCCGAAAATATTGCCAAAACCGTCATCTCTCTCTTCTCCAATATTTTTTCTGCTTTTGTCATTCTTGTCATTACCTTTTACCTTCTGATGGAAAGGAGGAATATTGCCAACTATGGCTTTCATCTTTTTGGTACTTCCGGCAAACAAAAAACTATTGAGATTCTTGAACAGCTTGAAAACCGTCTTGGTAGTTGGGTCAACGCCGAAGTTTTTCTAATGATAACTATTGGTCTTCTTTCGTATCTTGGTTATCTTCTTCTTGGTCTTAACTATACTGTTCCCTTGGCTATTTTGGCAGGGATGCTTGAAATTGTCCCCAATATCGGGCCAACTGTTGCTACTGTTGCTGCCGCCTTAGTTGGATTAACTATCTCCCCCTTGGTGGCCGTTCTGGCTGTAGTTTGGGGGATCATTGTTCAACAAGTCGAGAACAACTTCATCGTTCCGCGGGTAATGAGGTCAACTGTCGGTCTTAACCCTCTAGTCACTATTCTTCTTTTGGCCACTGGTGCCAAGCTAGGTGGAGTAGTTGGAGCCGTCTTGGCTATCCCTGTCTATCTTACAGTTGAAACTATTTTCAAAGTTGTCACCCAACCCCCCGCCAGGAGCAAAAAATAACTTCAGAGAAGTCGATAAGCCGAATTCTGTTTTTGGGTCATCAATCTATTCTCCCCACCTGAAGCTCTCAAAGGCTAGATTTTAACGCTTCAATTTGAGATTTCCACCAAGGGGTTGCTCGTTTCATCTCTCCCGACGTAACGTCGGGATACTCGTCTCTGTAGCAGAGCCCACAGGTCACCCCGTTTCCGCCGCGGCGGCCCTTGTGCCTTTAGTGGTTCGGACTTTCCTCCCGTCAACTGACGGGTCAACCCTTCCACTTCTCCGAAGTTATCCTATTTTACCAAATTAAACCCCCCCGAGTTCATCGAGGGGGATAGTTTCAATTCAAAAAATCTTATTTAGTTGACAAGATTTTGAACATGCCAGTGCCACAGTCAGGACAAACTGCCTTGGCTGCAGGTCGACCATTTTTTAGGCTGGTCTTCTGGACTTTACCATCGTCAACTGACTTTGACGATCGGCATTTGACGCAATAGAAACTTATTGCCATTCTACCTCCTGATAAAATTATTAACGTAATACATCCCCATTATTGCTCCCATAGAGACAATACTCAACAGGAAGCTTCTTAATAGATCTTTTTTAACCCAACTAATCTGATCATCCATGTCATTATTCATGCCTTCAAAGCCAATATAGCACATTACTTTGTTACAATCTAGATATCATGACCTCGATTATTTTTTCCTTCTGCCTCATTAATTTTTTTGGCATAGTTTATTTGATTTTTCTTTTTTATCAAAAAAATCGCTTCTCTACCACCAAATCTGCCACCACTTCCTTGCCTGCTTCCCTGTCTTCCTCCGCCAAGGTTGGACTTACCCGCTATAACCCTTTTAATGACCTTGGGGGTGATCAAAGTTTTATTCTTTGTCTGTTGGACAATCAAAATTCTGGTGTTATCATTACTTCATTGCATAGCCGCAGTCATACCAGGATCTATGCCAAACAAATTAAAACCGGCCAGACCTCTGGGGTTACTTTGTCTCCGGAAGAGAAACAAACTCTAACCGAAACCATCAAAAAATATGAATCAAAACACTAAAATTGTCATTACCGCCATTGGCCTGTTTTTAATTATTGCCGGTCTGTCATACATTGGTTTCAATCATTTTTTACCATCAAAGGGTCTGTCTATTATTCCACAAAAAACTAACTCACCCTCGACCACTCCAGCGGTCACCAAAACCGGCTTTATTACTTTTGAGGGGCCAAAAACCGAAACTTGCCCTCTTAATGGCGCCCTGTATACCACTGAAGAAAAAAACCTTTGGTCTACCAAAAGACCACTAACGGTTATGATCGAGAACCATGCTGACTCACGGCCGCAGTCTGGACTTGATAATGCCGATGTTGTTTACGAGGCCGTCGCCGAAGGCGGTATAACCCGTTTTATGGCCGTTTATTATTGCGCGGTCCAAAAGGGCGCTCCCAATCGTTATGATGTTGGTCCAGTTCGCTCTGCCAGAACCTACTTTCTTGACTTGGCTTCTGAGTATTCCGACTATCCTTTATACACTCATGTTGGGGGGGCCAATTGTAGTGCCGCTACTCCAGGTGGACCGTGTACCACCAATCGCAAAGCTCAAGCCATCGAACAAATATCCTCCTACGGCTGGAACAACAAAGGGACCTGGGGTGATTTGTCCCAGTTCTCCTTGCCCTATAAGGTCTGTCGCCGCGAACCCGAACGCACCGGCGACGTCCGTGATACCGAACACACCATGTACTGTTCTACTAAGGAGCTTTGGCAAGTTGCCTCCGATCGTGGTTTAACCAATTTGACCCAAATTAACAAAAATTCCTGGGACAAAAATTTCAAACCCTGGGGTTTCAAGCAAAAAGATCAAGCCATCGCTGTTCCTAAAGCCAAAACTATCTCCTTTGATTTTTGGCCAGGTTACAAGGACTATTCCGTCAGTTGGCTGTATCAACCCGCTACCAACACTTACGCTCGTTCCAATGGGGACAAACCCCATCTTGACTTTAATACTGGTGAGCAGTTAACCGCCAAAAACATTATCATTGAATTTGTTAAACAAACCCGAGGTGTTGACGAACATGGTCACAACCTTTACGAAGTCATCGGTAGTGGCAAGGGTTATCTGTTTCAAAATGGTGATAAAATAGATATTACTTGGACCAAACCCAGTCGTGCCTCCAAAACTGTTTTCAAAGATTCCAGCGGTAAGGAAATAAATTTTGTCCCAGGTACTATTTGGGTTGAGATCGTTCCAAAAGAGAACCCAGTTAATTATGAAGATCCAAAACAACCTTAAACGACTCTTTGTTTCCCGCACCCGTCTCAAACTGATCCAAATTTTCTTCTACCACCCCCAAAACTTTAGTTATGTCCGTCAACTGGTTCGTCTCACCGGAGAGGAAATCAATTCCATTCGTCGAGAACTTTTTAATCTTAAATCTGCCGGAGTTATTCTGTCAGAAAGTCGGGCCAACAAACTCTATTATTGGGCCAATCCCGACTCCCCCTTTTTTTTGGAATTACTTACCCTCGCCAACCAAACTGTTGGTTTGGGCTTGGCTCTCTACGATCGTCGTGATCAGCTGCTCGGTCTAAAAAGCTTACTTTACTCCCAACGTTTTGCCGCCGGTGGTCCAGCCGTTTCTAATAGTGTTGATTTGATTTTAATTGGCGACATTGCCCCTCGGGAAATCGAACCTCTCATCAAGGACGAAGAACAGCGTCGGGGACGGGAAATCAACTACATGCTTATGCCTCGTTCAGAATACAAACTTCGCCGCCAAAAAAGAGATCCATTTATTGTCGATTTCTTTCTTGACCACCCTCTTCTTATTATTGGTACTCCCAAAGATATTACTTTTTCTTGATGCCAAATCTTCGAAAAATCATTAAAACCGGGAATAGCCTTTGTCTTACTATTCCATCTATCACCATCAAGGATTTTGATATCCACGAAGGTGATTTAGCCATTTGTTCCATCAATCGTTCCCATTCATCTATCACCTACGTTTTTACTGGTCACCCACGCCAATTGTCCTTGATTGACAAAAAGGCTTCTAAAAGTTAAAGTCAGCTGATATGCCGTCCCTTCGATCCACCAAGCAAATTTTTTGGATAATTGTTGGAATTACGTTTATATCCCTGATTATCAACATGCCCGCCAAACTTACTGTTTTTGGTAAAACCTTCTATCGCCCCGATTTTAATTTTAAAATTGCCAACTTTACCTTCAAAAAGAATCTTGATCTTCGTTATGGACTTGATCTATCTGGTGGTGCTTCTTTAATTTTCGAAATTGACACCAAGGATCTCAAAAAGGACGATCTTAATAGCGCCATCGAGTCACTCAAGGCCAATATTGAACGTCGGGTCAACCTTTTTGGTTTAAGTGAATCAACTGTTCAGATTTCTTCCAAAGATAATAACTATCGCCTCAATGTTGATCTTCCTGGTCTTACTAATGTTGACGAAGCTATCAGTCTTATTGGCCAAACCGCTCAACTGGAATTTAGAGGAGTTGTTGACCTGCCTCCCGAAGCCACCGCTACTGCCAAAATCGAAGATGTTCTCAAAGATATCGGACTCAATGGTTCCCATCTTGTCCGCTCCACAGTTCAAATCAATCCCAACAACTCCAAACCCGAAGTTGGCTTGGAGTTTAATTCATCCGGAACCATTGCTTTTGAAAAGGCTACCAAAGAATTCTTGGACAAAAAAATCGCCATTCTTTTGGATAATCAAATTATCACCGCCCCGGTAGTTCAAACCGTTATTTCCGATGGTAAAGCCGTCATTAATGGTAATTTTGATATTAAATCTGCCAAGGCCTTATCAGCCCAGCTCAATGCCGGGGCTCTCCCTTTGTCTATCAAGCTTATTCAACAAACTCAAGTCGGAGCCACTCTTGGTCAAGATTCGATCAATAAAGGTATCAAGGCCGCCCTCGTGGGCTTAGCCCTCGTTTGTTTCTTTATGATAGGTAACTACGGTTTTCCTGGTTTGATAGCTGATATCGGTCTAATTATTTATGGCCTAATCACCCTTAGTCTCTACCGACTCATCCCCGTTACCCTTACGTTTCCAGGTATAGTTGGTTTCATTCTTTCTGTTGGTATGGCCGTTGATAGTAACATTCTTGTTTTCGAGAGAATGCGGGAAGAAGTTCGTCGAGGTAAACCGTGGAATGTGGCTATGGAACTAGGCTTTGGTCGGGCCTGGGACTCCATCAAGGATGCCAATGCCTGTACCATTATCACCGGCCTCATTCTTCTTAACCCATTCAATTGGAGCTTTCTTAATACTTCGGGCATGGTCCGCGGTTTTGCTGTTACCCTACTCTTGGGAATCATTATTAGTATTTTTACTGGCGTTTTTGTTACTCGTAATTTATTACGTGTTTTAGCCAAAAAATAATTCAATCGCTATGAACATCATGAAGTTAAGACCATTGTTTTTTGTTTTATCGGGATTTTTACTGGGTCTTTCTTGTTTTTCTATTCTTAAATGGGGTTTTCGTCCTTCAATCGACTTTGTTGGTGGCACTATTTACGAAATCAAGATCCCTTCTGTAGACCAATCAAAAGTCGAAAATATTTTCAAAACTCAAAACATAACCCTTGGTTTTATTTCCCACACCAACGACACTTTTATTCTCAAGTTTCAAAACATCAGTCAGGAACAAAAACTTGCTCTTCAGTCAGAGTTCAAAAAACTCAACCCCGATCTCGTTGAACTTCGTTTCGAAACTCTCGGGCCTACCTTGGGTCAGGAACTCCTCCGTAAGACAATTATTGCCATTATTTTGTCCTCCCTCGCCCTTCTGATTTTTATTGGTAGTCGTTTTCATGATTTTAGTTTCGGCTTTTCTGCAGTTTTGGCTATGTTTCATGATTCGCTAATTCTTTTGGGCGGTTTTTCCCTTTTAGGTCATTTTTTCGGAGCCGAGCTTGATGCACTTTTTGTCACCGCCCTCCTTACTACTCTTTCTGCTTCCGTTCACGATACTGTCGTTACCTTCGACCGCATTCGTGAGCTCAAACAGCAGCATTTCCAGGTCGACTGGGTTAATCTTGCCAACCGTGCTGTCACCGAAGTTATTGTTCGCTCCATTAACAATTCCATGACCATCATCTTTATGTTGTCGTCTTTGGTGGTCCTCGGCGGTTCTACCACCCGTTGGTTTGCCCTTGCTCTGTTAATTGGAGTCGTTTCTGGTACTTATTCCTCCACTGCCGTGGCCATTCCCTTAGTCCTTTTTTGGAAAAAAAGGTCAAAAAATTAATGCGACCAATTCACTGGCTTTTTGTTTTTTTCATTTCTATTTTTTCGATTTTCATCCATTCTCGGCAAATTCTTGTCAACCCTCCATCCCTTTTTTCCGACGAGGTTGATGCCGGTTATCAAGCCTTTGTTTTCAATTCTTGCGGTAACGACTATTTTGGCAACAAATTCCCCACCCATTTTCAGTCATTTTCTGACTGGCGCACTCCTCTTTACATTTACAGCGTCTCTTTAGCCCAAAAACTCCTTGGTCCCACCGAAACTTCTGTTAGGCTTCCCAGCCTCATCTTCGGCCTCCTTAGTATTCTTGTTTTCTCACTTATTATTCACCATATTTTTCAAAGTCAGCTTGCTTTCATCATTTCGTTTGTTGTTCTCTCTCTCAATCCCTGGCTTTTTCACTACAGTCGTACTGCTTTTGAAGCTACTGGTATGATTCTTTCCCTTTTGCTGGCGATCTACCTTTGGCTTCTCTACCTTCAAAAACATCAACTGTCTCGTCTTCTCTTGTCAGTTGTCTTTTTTGCCGCTTCTTTTTATTTTTACGCCACTGCCAAGCTGTTTGTTTTGACACTCGTCTTCCCTATTTTCCTTATCTGGCGATCAAACTTTCTAAAATTACCTCGCGTTCATCTTTTTGTTGCTGTTGTTATTGCCTCTGTTATTGCCACCCCTCTTGTCGTCGATACCATCAAAGGTAGGGCCGGTTTCCGTTTTTCTTACATTAGCATCTTTACCGAGCCAACTTTATCGACTTCAGTTGATTATGCCCGTTATCAGGATTTACCTGTCGGCAGTCTGGATCAGGTTGGTCTTAGTCCTAATTTAACCACCAAGTTTTTTCACAACAAAATTAGCCACACCTTTACTACTTTCATTCGTAACTACATTTCTGCTTTTTCTACTGACTTTCTTGTTCTTCGAGGGGATAGTAATCTTCGTCAGGGTTTTGGGGAAAAAGGTAACTTTTACTATCTTGACCTAGTATTTTGTCTTGTTGGTCTTGTTTTTGCTTTTAGTCAACCTAACTTATCAAAATACCTTTATTTCTTTCTCTCTTTTCTTTTGTTAGCTCCAGTTCCTTTCGCTCTAACTCGTGATGTCACCTCCCCTCAAAGTACCCGGTTAATCTTAATGCTTATCCCTTTAATGTTTTTTATTGTTCTTGGAATTATGGCTATTATCAAACTTGTTCGCAGTCGTTTTATTTGGGGTCTGTTGGGGATATTATATCTTTTAGAATTTTCTAGTTTTATCCATTATTACAATCACCACTATCCTTTACTTTCAGCTCGGTCCTGGCATTATGGCATGAAGACTGCTGTCCTTGATACCACCCCTCTTTCGGGTCAATTTGGCAAGATTTTTTATGGCAGCGGCAACGAACCGTTTTTACCTTTCTTCTACTTTTACACTCATTATCTTCCTAGCAGTGCCAGTTGTAATCCGGTTCTCGATACCAAGAACTATTCTGATTCATATTTTTCAGGGAAAGTCGTCGAAAACAAATTCTTTTTTGGTCCACTTGAATGGAGTAACTTGGTTGCCAATGAACCAATTCTTGACCAGTATCTCTTTGTCATCTCAAGTCTTGAGTTATCACGTCTCAATGATTTTCTTAATCATTCCAGCACTCATCGTGGTTACAAAATTAGTTATCAGCTTTTAAAACAACCCCTCAAGATTTATCCCGACCAGGAAGTTTATTACTATCTTCAGTTCCAAAAGAAGCCAGTTTAGTCAGCAGTACCTCCCGTTCATTTAACTTTGGATCTTTCTCTACTTCGGCAAAAATATTATCAAGAATTTCACCAATTTTTCGCCCTGGTCCAATCTCTAGCGCCTTCATCACATCATGGCCATCGATTTTAAGATCTTTGACTGAAAATGGTTGTTTCTGAACTTCAACCAATCTTTTTTTAAACAATTCCCAACGCCAACTAGTTTCACTGGCGCCACTCCCCACCCTGTCTGCCCTTCTTAGGGCAATCATCTCTTCGAGGTACTCCGGTGTAACATTGCGGATAAATCGTCTGACAGCACTATCTGTTTGCATCTCGCTGGCCGTAAACATGTGCCACCTTACCAGCCTAAACAATTGATCTAATTCTTTGTTTGATAATCGCAATCTTTTTCCTATCGCCATTGCCACTCTTGATCCTATTACTTCGTGATTATGAAAGGTTCTTGCCTCACCCTCACCTTGCATCACACTTGGCTTAGCCACATCGTGAAGCAGTGCTGCTAACCTAGTTACCGGATTGTTACTTTGACAATTATTAAGGGATTCTATTAAATGTTCCCACACATTAAACACATGATGTCCTTTTTGCGCCACCCCCACCCCTGTCAGTACTTCTGGTAATATTTCTGTCAACAAGCCACTGTTTTTCAATAGCTTCATCCCATCCCCGGGTGTTGGTGATAGTAGAATCTTAAATAACTCATCTCGGATTCGTTCTCCAGCAATTTCTTTGATCAATTTGGTATTGTTGGTTATCGACACAAAGGTCGCTTCTTCTATCGTAAATCCAATTTGTGACGCGATCCTGATTGCTCTTATCATTCGTAAGGCATCCTCTCCAAATCTTTCGTCTGGATTACCCACTGCTTTTATTAGTCTCTTTTTTAAATCACTTTCCCCGCCGTACAAATCAACAATTTCACCGTTTAACCCCATTGCCAGGGCATTAATTGTAAAATCCCTTCTCTGTAAGTCTTCCTCCAAACTCTCCCCCCAATGGATATTGTCCGGGTGTCTTCTGTCCGAATAACCCTGTTCAGTTCTAAAAGTTGTTACCTCAAATACTTCCTTATCCTCCATTACTATTCCCACTGTCCCAAATTTATTGTCATAAAAACTATTTTTAGGAAACAGTTTTTGAATTTCTTCTGGTTTTAAGTTTGTCGTAAAGTCCCAGTCTTTAACCTCTCTGTCCATCAGTAAATCTCTTACTGCTCCTCCCACCACATAAATCTCCGCCCCCGCGGCCTCAAATTTGTCTATCAGTTTTCTTACCTTCTCTGGTAGGACAATCTTTCCCATAGCCTATTTTACATCCTTTCGGTGTCGCACTGACTGATCCCTTTTGTGATAACATTAGACAACTTAATAATTTGATAAAACTATGTCAAACATTGTTGAAGTTAGGATCAGAGATTATATTCCTGAAGAGGCAAACCAAACAATTGCAACCGAGTTTATGGGAGCTCTGAATACCGCCGAACAACAGTTTATGGACGAACAACAATTAAACCTAGGACCTATTGTTGCTCTCCTTAATCGCAACATAAATTCCCCGAAGGACTACGAAGTTGCTCAAGCAATGGTTAAAGCCTATCAAACAGCGGCTGACTTATATCACGCTCAAGGTAGTCAACTTTATCAGGATGACTTCATTTCACAACAAAGGGTTGACTTTCGACTTCACGCCCTCCAAGCGGCTATGGCTATATCGGGTCTACCAAGCTACTCCCGGACCGATTTTCAAACATCTCAAATCCCTCAGCTTTAATTCGAGACAACCAAAAACCCCCCGAGCTTGTCGAGGGGTTTTAGTTTCTAACTTGAATTTCTTCAAATTAAGCTTGTGGTTTATCAGGTCGGGGCAAGGCCTCTTTGACGGCGATGTTTCTTCCATCCTGTTCGGTTCCATCCAAAGCTTTCATAGCTTCAGCGGCCGCTTCTTCAGTCTCAAACTCCACAAAGGCAAAGCCCTTGCTTCGTCCGGAGAACTTATCTTTAACCACTACTGCCGACACAATGGTCCCAAATGGGGCGAATATCGCCTGCAATTGGTCGTCGGTCATGTTGTAGGACAAATTTCCTACGAATAGTTTTTTAGCCATTTGGCAAAAACTCTCCTTTTACCTAAAGTAAATAATATGACCAGGAATATAGGCAAAACCTCCTGGTCAAGGAAATTATAGCACATTTAGTACAATTAAGGGTGAAACTTGTTTTGCGTTCTAACACTCTTATTGACAGTCGCTATTCTTCCCATCAGCTTCAGGACTTGCTTCTTAGTCTTCGCCATCTTGAACTTAAGCCAGTAATACCATCATTTTCCCTCCCAAAGATCAGTCTTGACCCCTCCCAGTCAATTCTTATCTATGGTGACTACGATGTTGACGGTATCACCGCTACCGCCATTCTTTGGCAGGCATTATCCCGTCATGGCCTCCGGGTTACTCCATTTATTCCCCATCGAGAGCATGATGGTTATGGCTTCAAGGCTGATAGTTTTTTCCGGTTTCAGCAAGAAAAGGGGATTACTTTTGACACTTTAATTACTGTTGACAACGGTATTGTTGCTATCTCTGAATTCAAAAAACTAAAAAACATCAAAATTATCGTTGTTGACCACCACTTGGCTGATGCCAATATTGACAATCTACGGTCTATGGTTGATAGCCTAATCCATAGTCCCGACTTATCAGCTGCTGGTTTGGCTTACTTTATTGCCCAACAATTTGATCCTCATCCTGATCTTGGTTTAGCCGCTTTGGGTACCGTCGCTGACTGTTTGCCACTTTTGGGAGTCAATCGCTCAATTGTTTATCATGGCCTTAGACAGTTGCGTCTCAATCCTTCCCCCGGTATCAAGAAACTGATCGACGTTAGCCGAGCCAAAATTGACTCTCTTTCGACCTATGACCTCGGTTTTCTTCTTGGACCACGCATTAACGCTGTTGGTCGTTTATCCGACTCCATGGATGCTCTCCGGCTCCTTTGTGCCTCTAACCTTGCCACTGCTGGTAAATATGCCACTGTTTTGAATCAGCACAACCAAGATCGCCAGATCCTTCAGCAACGGGACCTGGTCAGCGCCGAAGAACAGATTGTAAGGGCGGACCACGGTGTCCGCCCCACCTCCATTTTTGTCACCGGTGACTACAACCCCGGTATTATTGGCCTCATCGCTGGTCGTCTCACCGAAAAGTATTACCTACCTTCAATTGTCATCGCCCTAAACGGTGACGTTGCCAAGGGTTCTTGTCGATCCATCAAAGAACTAAACATAATTGAAACTCTCCGCCAAACCTCCGATTTGTTGGTTGACGTTGGTGGCCACCCCGCAGCTGCGGGATTTAGTATCAAGACCATTAATATCCCTAAGTTTCAACAAAAGATTACCAACATTGTCAATCAAAAACTCAATTCCCAAATTCTTGAACCAACTCTGGAGGTCGATGCTGAAATGAAACTCGTGGCAGTTAACGTCAACAATATCAAAGTCATTAAACAATTTGAGCCTTTCGGTGTTGGTAATCCTGAACCACTATTTTTGTTCAAAAATATTCGGGTAGTTTCCAAGAAATTATTGGGTACCAACCAAGACCACCTCAAGCTAAAACTTGATGATCCAGAAACCCAAAAGATAGAAAACATATCCACCGATGCTATTGCTTTCAAAAAAGGGGACTATGATGCCAAAATAAAAGTGGGGGATTTAATATCCCTGATTGCCAAGCTTGATCTTAATATCTGGAACGGCATCACCATTTCTCAGCTTGTTGTTAAAGACATAATTTTGGAATAAAATAAACCAAAGCGTTGAGGTGCCAACAACACCAAGCTTCGGGAAGAAAAGCCAATCACTTATTAGAACCCGACAGAAGTCAAACTGTAAAACAGACACCGTGTGTCGGCAACGGAGCACGAAAAACTAATAGTTTTTTGTTATCCCGCACACGCGGGATTATTTTTTATATATACTAAAATATGGAAAGGACAGTAATTTCTGACACTATTTCTGGGATTGGTCAGGAAGTTCGGATCAAAGGTTGGGTGGTTTCAGTTCGAAGTCACGGTCAAATAGTCTTTGCCGACATTCGTGATCGTAGTGGTCTTCTTCAAATTGTTGGCGACAAATCATTAAACGAACTTCGTCAAGAATATGCTGTCGAGATTGTCGGTCTGGTTCGTCCTCGTGATCCCAAATATTTCAACCCCAAACTTGTTACTGGTCAAATTGAGCTTGAAGTCAAAAGTCTGACGGTTCTGGCCAAATCACGCGATCTCCCTTTTGATATTCACCAACCAGACCTCAATGTTTCTCTCCCCACTCTTCTTGATCATCGTTCGGCTTCCCTTCGTAATCTTAAAATCCAGGATGTATTTACTGTCCAATCAACCATTGTTAATGCCTTCAGAAATTTTTTACAAAGCCAAAACTTCAAGGAAATTTTTGTCCCTACCATTGTTGCTGGCTCTACTGAGGGAGGATCAGAAGTTTTTCCCGTCGATTATTTTGGCTACCAGGCTTTTTTGGCTCAAAGTCCTCAACTCTACAAACAAGTTCTTACTTCAGTCTTCGAAAGAGTGTTTACTATCGCTCACGCCTATCGGGCCGAACCTAGCGTCACCACTCGTCATTTGACCGAATACGTTGGGCTCGACGTTGAAATGGGATTTATTGATAGTTGGCTTGATGTCCTTGGGGTTGCCGATGCCACTGTCAAAGCCATTTTTGAATTGGTTGGTCAACTCCATCAGGACATTCTTGACAAGTATCAAGCCACTCTCCCCAAAACTATTGCCAACACCCCCCGAATCAAACTAAAAGATGCCCTGGAGTTAATTTACAAACGCACTGGCCGTGACGTTCGTCAGGAATTAGACATGGACCCAGAAGGTGAACGGGAGATTTGCCGCTGGTCCTTGGAGGAATTTGGTAGTGATCTTGTTTTCATTACCCATTTTTACACCAAAAAACGTGCCTGGTATTCATTCGCTGATCCCGAAAACCCCAACGAAACCCTTACTTTCGATCTCATTGGTCGAGGAGTCGAGTGGATCAGTGGTGGCCAACGGATTCATGACTATGACGAATTTAGACAAAAACTAATTTCTCGTGATCAGAATCCTGATGATTTTGAATCACCTTATGGCCAAACCTTTAAATACGGTATGCCGCCTGAAGGTGGTTTCTGCATTGGTTTGGAGCGAGTCACTCAAAATATTCTTGGCTTAGAAAATATTCGCCAAGCTTCATTGTTCCCCCGCGACATGGAACGTGTCGATGGTCGTTTATCGGTTATTGGTAAAAGAAAAACTCTTACTACCAAAACCGATCTTCACCAAAAACTGTTAAGTTTCCTCAACGAAAAATTAATAAAATACCAACACTTGGAGCATGAGGAAGTCAAAACATCAGAGGCGGCCGCTGCTGCCCGTGGTACCAGGCTCGAACAGGGAGCCAAGGCATTGATTATGTACGCCGACAGCCAACCAATATTGGTTGTTCTTTCGGCCGCTAGTAAGCTCGATAGTGATGAGTTCAAAAAACAATTTGGTGTCAAAGATCTTCGTATGGCTACCCCCGATGAAGTCGAGACGGTCTCCACTGTTCCCATCGGCGCTGTCCCTCCTTTTGGTAACCTCATTAACTTGGTTACTTACGTTGACGAGGGTTTGTTGGTCAACAAAGAAATCGCTTTCAATGCTGGTTCACGTCGGCATTCAGTTATAATCAAATCTAGTGATTTCGTCAATGCCGTCCGTCCGAAAAAAGGCCGCTTCTGTCAAGCCACCAAAGACTAAGTCTATTCCTCCAAAGGTCATTAATCTTTTCCTTTGTGGCTTAATTTTTTGTCTATGTCTGGTCTGGTTACCTGCCAGCCCTCTTTGGACCATCTATCCCCATCCTAAAATACCCAGTTCCAATATTCTTTCTTCAGGTCTTTACAATTACCGCCATCCTGCTATCCCTTCTCTTAAATCAACCACTTCTCCCTCCTTATTAACTTCCAGTTATATTCTTCTTGATGTTGACACCAACACTGTCCTTCTTAGTAAAAATTCTCACCTCAAAACATTTCCCGCTTCTATCACCAAGTTGGCCACTGCCCTCACCGCCCTCAATCTCTACCCTCTCGACGAGATTATTACTATCACCGATCCCTACAAAGATGGCAAGGTAATGGATTTAAAGCCTGGGGAAAAAATTACAGTTCGATCTCTGGTTACTGGACTTTTGGTCTACTCCGCCAACGATGCTGCCTACAATTTAGCCAAATATCATTCCCGTGGTATTACTGGCTTTGTTGACGAAATGAATCTTTTAATGTCGCGTTACCAGCTTAAGGATACCAATTTTGTCAATTATGACGGTATTCACCAACCTAATCATTATTCTACTGTTTACGATCTTTCCCAATTAGCCCGTTTAGCTATTAAAAATCCCATTATCACTGACGTGGTCAAATCAACCAAACTTACTGTTACTGATGTTGAAGGCAAAATTGCCCACCCCCTCTTGTCAACAAACGAGTTACTGGAGGTTGTCCCCGAAATTGAAGGTCTCAAAACCGGTTGGACTCCCGAAGCTGGGGGTTGTTTTGTTGGCCTCATCAACATTAACGGCCATCGTCTTATTAGTGTCGTTACTCAAAGTCAGGATCGTTTTGTCGATACCAGAACTCTCGTTACCTGGGCCAAAGAAAACATCGTTTGGATGCAATATCCAGTAAAAATCTAAAAATAAATCGGTCATTCCCCTCCTTTTTTCAAGGGAGGGGTTAGGGGTGGGTTTTGTTTTACTTCACCCACTTATCTACCACTGCTGGTATATAAGCCACAAAGTTATTGTCACCCTCAAACACAAAAATCGGTTGCATGTAATTTGTCAGTGTCACTGGTTCAAAATAAGCCAGATACATTTTTCTGATGGCTACCTTAGCTGACTTATTATCCACTGCTGGCCAATAATTGCCCAATTTCAAATCATTCCACGCCTCTTCAGCTGTTTTAATCGGATACGTTTCATACGATTCCCGATCAATGTTGGTGTGTTTATAACTCACTTCCACCACCTTTTTTCCTACTACCGTTGATCCGGTTAACAACAATGACACCGAAGCTCTTCCATACTCTGATGATAAAATCTTTGTCTCTTTTTCCAGCGCCTTCCTAAAAAAATCAACCCTAACAATATTGGCTTCAGCTTGGGAATTTACTGGTACCAAGCCACTATCTTCAATTTTCCAAAAACTAACCTTTTTCTCCCCTCCCGCCAGATCATCCGACAGTTTTCCTCCCTGGTCAAGGTAAAGTTTGGCTTGCTCAATGGCCTTGTCTTTGGTCGGTACCATCCCACTACTGGATAATGTCTGATCAGTTAAGTATGGATAACTAATTTTAAAACTACCATCCAAAACATTAATCACCAAACTTTGATTTAACTGATCATTCCTAAATTCATAAATACCATTATTTTGATCTTTCTCTATTGGTTTGGTTATAAATTGAAAGTTTTGAGCTGTCTTTGTTTCTTCCTCCAGGGCCAAAAAAGTGTTTAGTGGTCTATAAACAACATATACTTTCGCTTGATCCGCAAACTTGGGTAAACTATCGTTAGGAAGTTCCAACACAAACTCTTTCTTCTCTGCCTTTTTTTCTGGAAATACAATTTTTGGCAACACTCCATAACGGGTTGTTGGTGGTGTATATGGTGGGTGGGCTGCTCGGTAGGCTTTCACTCCCGCCACCAAACCTGTCCACAGTATTACAAAAATCACCAAACCACTGCCGCCGTACTTAATTAAATTCCTCGATAAATAAGCTGTCTGCGTCAGCGACATAAGATCATTTTACATTAAATTCTGCTAAAATTGCCTATGTCTTCTCCCGCTCGTACCCGCATTGCCCCTAGTCCTACCGGCGAAATGCACATTGGCACACTTCGCACTGCCCTTTACTGTTATGCCCTGGCTCGTCAAACCGGTGGTCAGTTTATTCTTCGCATCGAGGATACCGACCAAAAACGTTATGTTCCTGGATCTGATGATCGTCTTATTCAATCCCTTAACATTTGTGGTCTCAATATCGATGAGGGACCATTTTTTCAAACTCAACGCCTCGATATTTATCAACAATATTGTCAACAACTAGTCGATGCTGGTCATGCCTATTATTGTTTTTGTAGCGAGGAACGTTTAACTCAAATGCGCCAAACTCAAAAAGCCAATCACCAAACTCCTCGTTATGATCGTCATTGTTTGGCTCTGACTTCAAACGAAGTTCAAGCCAAAATTTCTGCTGGTGAAAAATATGTTGTTAGAATGAAGATTCCCGACAACGAAACTATTGTTCATCATGATTTGGTTCGTGGAGAAGTACGTTTTAATACCCACGATCTCGATGATCAGATATTAATGAAATCAAACGGTATCCCTACTTACCATTTGGCTGTTGTGGTTGATGATCACCTCATGAACATCACTCATGTCTTTCGTGCTGAAGAGTGGTTGCCATCTACTCCAAAACAAATTTTACTCCATCGTTATTTTGGTTGGGATATGCCACCATATGCCCACCTTTCGGTTTTTCTTGACCCCTCTCATCCTGGCAAAATGAGTAAACGTTATGGTTCAGTTTCTGTTCAGGGGTTTTTAGCCGAAGGGTATCTTCCCCAAGCATTGCTCAACTTTGTTATGTTGCTCGGTTGGAATCCCGGCACCGATCAAGAAATTATTTCTCTAGAGGAATTCATTAGGCTGTTCAAACTCGAACAGCTTAACAAAAAACCAGCTATTTTTGATCGCCAGAAACTTGATTATTTTAATGGTTACTATATTCGTCAATTACCCCCAAACGAGCTATTTACATATTTTAAGAAATTTTTACCTCAAGCCACCGATGATCAGGTAAATGCTCTCATTCCCATTCTTCATGATCGCATTGTTAAATTTTCTGATCTCCCGGTTCAAACAAAATTCCTCTTTGAAGATTTTGATTACCCCACCGATTTGTTGTTCCAACGTGGTGCCGATAGGGGATTAGTTGTTGATGTTTTAACCAAAACCAAGAACTTATTTACCGATTTCTCCAATCTTCAGAACCGGCTTATGGAATTAATTAAAGAAAATAATTGGAACGTCGGCCAATTTTTTATGATTCTTCGTGTAGCTATTTGTGGAGTCACTCAAACTCCGCCCCTGGTTGATTGTCTTCCAATTTTGGGTCAAGCCAAAACTATTCATAAATTAGAACTGGCTCTTGCTAAACTGAAATAATGTTAGTGGTTGTTGTCTTGTTTTTGATTTTTACCCAGCCCTCTTTTGCCGTCGACCCGATTGTTAAGATAACCAATTTCTCATCCAATTCTTCTCCTGAATGGGTCGAAGTTTACAACCAAACCGATACCATTATTGATCTTACCGGTTGGGCTATTGGTGATAGTAATACTCAAGTTCTTTACGATTTACCATTGACTGGTTGTTTATCCCCCAATACTTATCAAACTTTTTTCCACGACAGCGGATGGCTCAACGATGACGGCGATACTATTTATCTTTATAATTCCCAACCAACACTCATCGATTCTTTTATTTACACCGACGGTAAATACGACCCAAATTATAGATCTACCAATACCTGTACTCCTACTCCGCCAGTTCCGACTTCTTCTCCGACTCCAATTCCGACTGTTATCCCCACAAATACTCCATTACCCCTACCAACTATCACTCCATCTCCTACCAATATTCCTACGATTATTAATACCCCAGCAGTCACCAATACTCCTGGGCCTACTAATACCCCCACCGCTACCAAAACTCCCGCCCCTACCAATATTCCCACCGCTACCAAAACCCTCACTCCCACCAAGAAACCCACCCTTACCCCCAGTGTTACCGAAGAGAAAATTATTGAAACCATTGTCGATGAGTCTTTTCAAACTCCTACCCCCGCCCCAGTTCTTGGTATTTCCGACATCATTACCCCATCCCCCACCATTAATCCGCCTCGTCAGCCTGCTGACATTTCCAAGTTTATCCCCACTATCTTTATTACTGTTGGCGGGCTCCTCCTCCTGTCACCCCTTGCCATCACTGCCTTGTCCAAAATTCGACAAAAATATTAAGTTATAGGAATTCAATAATTGTCTCTTACGGTTATAATGCAGAAAATATAAGACCATTGTCTATTGACACGACATAAGTAGTTGATATAGCATGAGATGCCAATGGTATTCAGACTAAAAAATAATAAATTGGAATGAACTCTAAATCCCTCACTTTGTGGGGGATTTTTTGTTCCCCATTGGTTATTATTAATTAACATTTATTAATCCAAAAAGGAGGTGAAAACTTACAAATAAAACCATGAAAAAAATCTTATTAAGTCTTTTAATTGTTGCAGGGGTAGCTGGATCTATTGCCCTTGGTACTAGTGCTTATTTCACCGACGAAGAACAAGCGCTGGGTAATACCTTTACTACCGGCACTATTGACATCGCCGTTGATGGTACTAATCCATGGACAAGAACCGCTCCTTACACTTTCGAGGATATGAAACCCAGTCAGGTTGAGTATTCCAACTTTGAAATCGAAAACGTTGGCACCAATCCTGCTAATGTGTGGAAAAAAGTTGATGTTGTCTCCACCGCAGATGGGTTAATATCAGAGCCAGAATGTGTTGAGGGTAACGGAACCTGGGATAATGCCACTAAAACATGTGGAGGTAGTTATGTTGCCAAAAACGACATTGATACCGCCATTACTTATGATCTTTCAGTTGAACTTTATGACGCCGCAGGTGTCAAACAATGGAATCAAGTGCTTTACGACATGGACAAAACCATTGCCCAAATCAATGGCCAATCTGTGTCTTTGGGTATGATTCCTGCTGGTTGGTCTATGAAGGTTACTGAAAGCTATCACATGCTTTCCGAAACCACCAACTGGGCTCAGGGCGATGTTATGAATTTCAACATCACTCTTAGCGCTGAACAGCTCAAGGGTGTCGCCACTCTAGAAGATAAAAGTGCTGATTGGCAAGTACAAGGTGACACTACACCTAAAGGTACTCTGACATATGGAGTTAAAGACTCCACTTTTACCTATACCTTTACTGGCGTAGCACCATTAGCAAGTACTAACTACTCGCTAATAGCCTATTACGAACCATTCTCAAGCCCATCTGCTTCAGGATGGCCGAGAACTGTTGAGATTTTAGGGACAACCGTCTCTGATGGTAGCGGTAATGTTTCCATTCCCTCTACTCCATTGACCTTGACCCATGATCTTCTTAACATGAAGGTCTGGTTAGTCCCAAGTTCGAATTTGACTGGTAGCACTATGAGTGGGTTCACTCAAAGCGCCATTTTGTTCGATACTGGTCTTCTTGACTATTACCGATCCGGTATCTAGTCAATAATCTTTCTGCGTCAGAGTGGGAGTAGTTACTTCCACTCTGACAGGACAGAGGTGTGAAATATATACAATCAATCTACTAATGTTTAAAAAAGTAACTAGCATCATATATATCCTGACCATTACGTTGGTGGTAGTTATCGCTATTGCTACAATACTTACTGTTACAAAAGCTCCCGGAGGAATTCGTCTCTTTGTTGTCCAATCTGGATCAATGGAGCCAACGATAAAAACTGGATCAGTCGTCATAATTTCCCCCCGCGACAACTATCAGAAAGACGATATTATTACCTATTTTGCCGATCCGTCTAAAACTAATCTTCGAACACCTAATTCAACTGTCACCCATCGAATTGTAGATATTAAAACAGAAAAGGAATCCACTCTCTTTCAAACTCGAGGTGACTCCAACAATTCCCCCGACAAAGATCCCGTGTCTCCTAAATCTGTTCTCGGTAAAGTCGTTTTAAGTATTCCATATGTCGGACGAATTATCGCTTTCACCAAAACCCAAGTTGGTTTTTTATCATTAATTGTCATTCCTGGGACAATTATTATCTATAGTGAACTTATCAATATCAAAAGTGAAGTTAAGCGTTTACTGACGTCTAAAAGTAAAAAACCTCCCAAATGAAACGTCTAATATTAAAATTTTGTGTGCTAACCACCCTCCTGGTATTAACATATCTTCCATATAGTGGCTCCACCCTCACCGATGAAGAATCATTTGTTAACAACTCAATAACTGCGGGTTGTTGGTCAGCGCCATCGGTCCCGGTTTTACTAAGTCCAGGAAACAATACTTACGCTGGTAGTGGTTCTCCCTGGGATCTCGATCCTCGTATGGATTGGGACGACTCATCAATTTACTGTGATGCCCCCAACACTCTCCGCTATCAATATGAGTCTTATTCTGATGCCGCTTTAACCCACCTGCTATATCAATCTGCCTGGTTAACCGATTCTCAAATCCCTGCTCCTGGCACTCCCGACGGTGTCTATTATTGGCGAGTCCGGGCCAAAGATGGTCAAGAAAATATAAGTGAATTTAGCTTACCCTGGAAATTTACCGTCGACCGTGTCAATCCCGCTACCCCCTCATTATCTGTCACCGGTTCCTACACCAAAGCCGTCGAAGAACGCCTTACTAATGGTAATTTTGAAACTGGTGACATTTCCGGCTGGACTACCGCCGGTAACGTCACCGTTTTAAACAGCGACACTGTCACTGATCCCGCCCTTACCATTAATCCAGCCAACGGCAACTATATGGTTCGTTTAGGTGATTCAGCCGACCCTGGTAACTTTGTTTGGGAAAATCGTTTGATGCAGTCTTTTGCTACTGGAGCCAAAAGTATTTCCCTTCGTTACAATTACTTTAGCCGTGATTATGGGCCTTTTGATGATCCAGGCTTTTTCATTCGACTCGGTGGCCAAGAAGTTTTTCGTCTCGCTACTAGTGCCGTTAATTCGGGTGGTATCGGCGATGCCCAAGCTCGTTCTACCGATTGGCAGGAATTTTATTACGATCTAAGTTCCCAAAATAACAGTCAAACAAATCTAGCTATTTATGCCGGTAATACTGGTGACAAAAGCTATCAGTCTTGGGCTTATGTCGACCAATTTACTACCTACTTTGTTTCCGCCCCTCTCCACGCTAGTTATTCGCTCTCGGGAAATGATAATCCTTCCGGCTCCGGTCTCAATCGTTTTGAATACAACCTTGATAGTACCTCTTGGACTCCGATAGCTATCGGTGTCACTTTTACTATTTCCTCCGGTGGTGAACATAATCTTCAATACCGCTCCATCGATAATGCCAACAATCACAGTGATATTTCTACCGTTCGTCTTATAGTTGACGCCACTCCTCCAAATGATATTACCGATCTTGCTTCTACTTCAATTAGTGCCAATCAAGCCACCCTGACTTGGACTGCCCCCGGCAACGATGGCTCATCTGGTAAATCCTCAACTTACGATCTCCGTTATTCAACCTCACCTATCACCACTGCTAATTTTGATTCGGCCACAAAAATTGATCATTTACCCTCACCTCAAACTTCTGGTGCCAGTGAAACTTTTGAGGTTACTGGTCTTAATCCTAGCACTACCTACTATTTTGCTATTAAATCAGCCGACGAAGCCCCCAACTGGTCAGATGTCAGCAATGTCATTACTCTGACCACCACCGCTGGCCTAACTCTCAACCGCGGCGATATTGTTATCAACGAAATTCTTTGGATTGGTGGTACCAACCCCGAGCAAATAATTGAAGTCCGCAACACTACCGATCGTCTTTTTACTGATCTTTCAACTCTCTCTCTAAAACTGGGTGGAACCGAAGTTGTTAACTTTGCTGGTACCACCCTCCCTCCTCATGGTTATCTTTTGATTTCAACTCTTAACAATTCCGATACTAATATTGGCAACACCGCCAGTACTATTGATATTCCCAATGCCGTCCTTGATCTTCCGCGAACTGTTTTGGATTTGGCTCTGGAGAACAACTCTACTCAAATTGATCTTGCCTGGACTACTCTTGAGCCGGTCACCGAAGGGGTTTTCGATACTACCTCCGGGGCAGAAAAATATTATTCCATGGAACGTCTCTCAACTCCTGGGGAAGGGGACGATCCTCTTAATTGGTACACCTGTATCGATGCCGCTTCTGGCCCTGATTTCTTCAAAGTTGTTGTCGGTGTTGACTTCCGCGGTACTCCTAAAGCCGATAATCGTTCTGAGAATGAACCTCTAGCTCATCTTCGCCCTGCAAGTCGCCAACCAACCACCACCCCAACTCCGCGTCTTGAACCAAGTATCGCCCTAACCCCAGTTGACAAGGACAACAAAATCACCCTCAATATTAGCGACTTATTTACCTCGGTTGAATATGAAATCAAATATACCAATTCTGCTGGCGAACAAGGTTTTGGCGGCAAACTTGATATCACTGATATAGTTAATGGTCAGATTAGCCGTCAATTTTATCTTGGCACTTGTTCCTCAGGTGGTATCTGTATCCCCGACGCTGATATCGGTTCAACCGCCAACGTTACTCTTACCTCCGAAACTGTTAATCTTAGTAAAACCTTTACCATTAAGCCATGATTCGTAAAATATTTACCTCATTAATAGCCTTCTCTTTTATATCCTGTCTTCTTCCCACTTCAACTTTTGCTACCAATGCCGTTATTACCTGTGAGCTGTCAGGTTGTACCAAAGACACTGGCACCAACCCTTTGTTTTATGAAGAAAATATTTTACCTGGCTTTTCAGTTACTCGGCAAGTCACTGTTACCAACAACCGGCCCGACGACTGTAATTTATATTACAAAGCTTATAATCCCCGTTTCGATATTTTAGCCGACAAGATTTTTATTACTCGTGACACCACTACTAAAACTTTAAACCAATTTACTGATTCAGCTAATTATTTTCTTGGCACTCTTACTCCTGGTCAATCCCAAGTTTATTCCTGGAAAGCAGTTTTTGACCCTACTGCTGGCAACGAGTATCAAAACAAGAAAAGTATTTTTGATTTTGATTTTATTTTTGAATGCAATGAATCTTATCTAACTCCTACTCCCACCTCTACATCCACCACTACCAGTACTGGTGGTGGGGGTGGTAATGCCAACAATCCTCCAGTCTGTAACGATTCTTATCCCCAAGCTCCGACAGGGTTTTATGCCCGCCGCAACGTTGGTGGTGCCAGTGTTACTTTGTTTTGGAATCAAAGTACTTCTCCGCATACTCACTACTTAATCGCCTATGGTGTTCGCCCTGGTGAATATATTTACGGTAATCCCAATGTTGGTGATGTTGACAACTACACTGTTCGTAGTCTCGTACCAGGAGCTCAATATTGTTTCTATGTTCGTACCATCAATGGTTGTATGCCAGGGGACAAGACAATTGAAGACTGTGTTAACGTCGGCGGACCGGAAATTATTCCTGCTACACCTCCTGAAGGTTTTCAGCCCGGTGTTTTAGGAACTCAAGAAACTACTCCCATCGTTTCTGAAACCGGTGAAGTTGGTGGCGTTACTACCTCTGCTTGTCAGCGTTACTGGTTACCAATCCTTTATTTTATTGCCCTTATCATCAATTTACTTTATCTTCACCGTCAGGCTAATCTTAAACCCGACAATCGCTCCATCTGGCGTTATCTTTTGCCACCGGTACTTTCACTTTTCCTTTACTGGGTCGATCTTTATATTCTTCGCCAGCGTTGTTGTCTTATTGTTAATACCTATTGTCGTTATTTCTGGATTGGGAATATCCTTTCGGCCCTCGTTCCAGTCTGGTTCTATAACAAAATCAAGGAAAAGTAGTATACACTAATCTTGTGGCCCGCTTTATTTCTTTACTTTTTATCCCCCAGAAAAAAAACAATCATCGGGCCCTGCTCCTCCAACCATCGTTTTTAGGTATTTTTATTGCTGTTTATCTTCTCAACCAATCCCTGATTCGCTCCCTCACCTTAGTCAAGCCGGGAGTTCTTGGTTACTCGTCCGAAATTACCGCCGATAAAGTTTTATCGCAAACGAACCAACAACGTCAAAAGTTAAAGCTTCCTCCTCTGCGCTACAACGTCACTCTTGCCAACTCTGCCACTCTTAAAGCTCGTGATATGTTTGCTAACAATTATTGGGCCCACACCTCCCCTCAAGGGAAGTCACCTTGGGACTTTTTCCGTCAAGTAGACTATCAATACTCCATTGCTGGTGAAAATTTGGCCAAAGATTTTTATGACACCGATAGTCTTATCAAGGCCTGGATGAAATCTCCCACCCATCGAGCCAACATTGTCAGTGGTAAATATCAGGAAATCGGCATTGGTGTTGTTAATGGTGTCTTAGGCGGTGTCAAAACTACTCTGGTAGTCCAGCATTTTGGTACACCCCTTTCTCTGGCTGTTGACAGCAGTTCCGACCAAAACGAAACCCCCATCATCGCCTACACTCCCATCCCCGACTCAGGTGTTCTGTCTTCTCAAAGTCAACCCTTAGTTAGTCCTCTTCAAATAAGTAAAACTGTTAGTGCCATTATGTTTGTTATCATTTTAACTGTCCTTATTGCCGACGCTTACATTACTCTCAAGAACAAAACTCATCGTTTGGCTGGTTCCGCCACCGGACATGTTGGTTTTCTGGCTATTATTTTTTTACTCATGCTTTTTACCCAGCAGGGGAGTATCTTTTAGTCAATGATCTTCCAACAAATTCGCCAAAAACCATTTGAGTATCTTATTCTCCTCTTAATTTTTATCGTTACCATCGTTGTCTTTTATGTTTTTGGTTATGATCCCCATTCTCGTCGTCGTATCATTTACGCTACTACTGCTGCCTACTTGGCCTGGAGTTTAATGCACCATTATCGTCGTGGTGATCTTGAATTTTCCATTATTGTCGAATATCTTGTCTTTGCTCTCTTTGCCCTGGTCCTAGTCTCTAGCACCCTGCTCTAATTCTGTTTCTATTCTGCCATTCTGCTATTTTCTTTGGATCACCCGATAGTAACACCTCGGGTACCTTATGCCCTTCAAACTCAAATGGTCGAGTATATTGAGGATACTCCAGCCGTCTTTCCTCATCCGAAAAACTCTCATCAAGACTCGACTCATCCTTCCCCAACACTCCCTTTTGTAATCTAGTTACTGCATCAATTAAAATCATTGCCGCCAACTCTCCTCCACTTAATACATAGTCACCAATCGATATTTCCTCATCTACCATATAATCTCCCACTCTTTGGTCCACCCCCTCATACCTGCCACAAATCAAAACTAGTTTTTCCATCCCTGCCAACTCTTCTACTTTTTCCTGCGTTAGCCTTTTCCCTCTAGCGCTAAGTAAAATTTTATGTCCTTGGCCGACATTTTCGAGTGCCTTTGATATTACGTCTGCTCGTATTACCATTCCTACCCCTCCACCATATGGTTTATCGTCTACTGCTCCGTAACTATTCCAAGCCCACTGTCGCATGTCATGCAAATTTATTTCAATAATTTTTTTATCAACCGCTCTTTTCACCATTCCCTCATTGTTTGGACTTTCAAACATCTTAGGAAACAAGGTTACTATATCGATATGCATACTTCTATTCTATCAAGTTTCGTCTTCTCATTGCTGCCATGGTTAATTGGTGAACTTCATCGACTGATCCACCTGCATCAATAGTTTCCCAAATATCACCCAAACTACGTCCCAACTTTTGATAATTTTGGCGAACCCTTCTGTGAAACGGTAGATCTTTTAAATCATATCTATCTTGTACTTGTTTTGCCGCGTTTTTTCTTCTTTGCCCCTCTACTGGGTCAAGATCATAGTAAATAATTAAGTCGGGACGTAACCCACTCGTTGCAACCTCTGCCATGGTCCGTATCAATCTTTTGTCAACTCCTTCAGCCCCCTGATAAGCCCAAGTTGACGGCCAAAATCTATCTAATACAATACTTATTCCACTTTCTAGTCTTGGGATAATCCCTTCAGCCACCAACTGGGCCCTGCAGGTCATATACCCAAACATTGAAGCAACTTTATCAATCGGGGTCACAAAGTCATGTCTTTCTTGCAATATTTGTCTTACTGCTTCACCAAAAGGTGTTCCTCCTGGTTCCCGCAACAACATCCATCCTAGTTTTTCGGCGAGCAACCATCCTTGTGTGCTTTTCCCACATCCCACACCACCCTCGACTACTACAAATTTTCCTCGTTCGGCTATGTTTAACATACACTTAATTGGCAGGTGAAAAATTCTAACACTCTTTTGCTGTTTTATCAGCGGTGTTCTATACTTACTCCATGCCAACAGCTGTAATCGTCATTCCCACCTACAACGAAGCTGGAAGTATTGGTGAAATGATTGAATATCTTTTTGCCAAAACTTTTCCCGCCATCAAAGATTACCAAATGAAAGTTTTAATTGTTGATGGAAACTCACCCGATGGTACCAGTGATGTTGTCAAAAAATATCAGCACAAATTTACCGATCTTTATCTTCTGACCGAAACCAAGAAAGAGGGGATTGGAGCCGCTTATCTTAAAGGTTTCAGATACGCCATCGATAAGCTTCAGGCTGATTTTGTTTTTGAATTCGATGGTGATTTCCAGCACCCACCCGAGGCTATCCCCCTAGCCCTTACTGCTCTGACCAACGGTGCCGATTATGTCATTGGTTCCCGCAAAATCAAGGGTGGTAGTAATCCCAAGGGTTGGGGTTTTAAACGTCTGTTTTTCTCCGAAGTTGGTGGTTTTACTGCTCGTTTCATTATGTTTTTCCCCTTCAAGCACTTTTGGCGTGTCACCGACCCCACTACTGGTTTCAAAGTTACTCGGGTCAAAGGTTTTGTCAACCAGTTAAATCTCAATGATTTTTCCTGGCTTCTTAGCAAAAGTTTTGGCTACAAACTTCAGTTTTTGTTTCTGACTCTCAAAATGGGAGCCAGGTTTGCTGAAGTCCCCCTAAAATTTGGCCTTCGGACAACCGGTGAATCAAAGTTCGAACCCCAAACCGCCAAGGATATCTTCCGAGTTGCCATTCTCCTTCGTTGGCGTGACGATTTTACCCAAAAGTTTCTCAAGTTTGGTATTGTTGGTGGTTTTGGTTTTGTCGTCAACGTCGTTGGTGCCAAGATTTTCAAAAATTATCTCGTCCTTCCATCGGTTGGCTTGATCAACGGTGTTGCTAACGCCATGGCCGCCGAACTATCCATCATTTCCAACTTTATCTGGAATAATCTTTGGACATTTAAACAGGAGAAGATAACCTCACCGGGTATGTTGGTCACCAAGTTCTTAACCTTTAATTTCTCTTCAATTATCAGCGGTATCCTTATCCCCTCAACTGTTGTCGCCCTGTTAACCGTCTTTTTCGGTGACCACCTTTTTCTCTACCAGGCCATTGCTATTTTTGGCCTAACTATTCCCCTTAACTGGTTTGTCTACAACAAATTTATCTGGAAGAAAAAGTCTTAGTTGACCTTTATTATCCTTCCCCCAGTTTTTTCCTTTAGTTCTTTTGGAGTTAACTTAAACACCGAATTATCTTTCCCTGCCGCCGCCCAAATCTCCTTCTCGTTTATCAAATCCTCATCTATATAAGTTTCAATTTTTTCAACGTGTCCATAAGGCGGAATTCCTCCAATAGTAAAGCCAGTTACCTTTTTGCAGAAATCAGCGTCTGCCTTCAATATTTGTTTATTAATAATTTTTGCTACTTGACCTTCGTCAACTCGATTAATCCCACTGGTGATTATTAATATTGGCTCTCCACTATCGGTTTGAAATACCAATGATTTAGCAATTTGCTCTACTTTGCACCCCAGGGCCAAGGCAGCCTGAACTGCTGTTTTAGTAACTGTCAGGAAAGTAATCGGATTTGGGTATCTATCTTGCATTTTCTTTTCTTATACTCCAATATTAACTATATGACAAACCAAACCAACCCCCTCCAACAGTTAGATGCTCTTCTTGATCAATACTTAGTCAAAAAAGCTCCAGCTCTACCCGACAATGTCAAAGAGGCCATTGTTAAGTACGGTCCCTATGTTGTTTTAGTTCTAATGCTTTTGGCCCTTCCTGGCATTCTTTTTGCTCTTGGCCTCGGAGCCGTAGCCGCTCCTTTTGCCTATCTTGGTGGTGTTCGAGCCGGGGTTACTTTCTCTTTTGGGGTCATCATTGCTCTCATCTCATTGGTTGTCGAAGCTATTGCTCTTCCTGGACTTTTTAAACGGACCGCCTCTGCTTGGAGATTAGTTTACTATTCCACTCTTATTGGTGCCGTTGGTAATCTCGTTAGTTTTAACCTTGGTAGTCTAATTATCGGCACCCTTCTTTCTCTCTACATCCTCTTTCAGATCAAAAGCTACTATAAGTAAGAATTACTGGCTTGCTGGGGTAGGCCAACCAGCCGTCACCAGCATCGGCTCAACCAATTCAAATTTCTTTCGGAGTTCCTGATAAATCGTTTCGGTTACAAAAGGGATAAATGGATGCAACAGCTTAAGGTTCGTTATTAACACTTTTAGTAACACTGGCACCACTTCTTTTTCTCGATTTTTTGCCTCCTCGATATACACGTCACAAAATTCGTGCCAAAAAAAGTGATACAAGTCTTCACTTGCCTGCCCAAAGTGATAGTTATCAATATTCTTAGTCGTCGAATTTATTAATTTATCCAGTTTCTCCAGTATTTCTCTATCACTCTCTTTCAATCCTTCATTTTCGATCACCATTGAATTAGTTTCCAGTTTTTCCGATATCATCAAAATGAACCTGCTGGCATTCCAAATCTTGTTGACAAAGTTCCTTTGGGCTCTAATTTTATCCTCGGACAGGGCAATATCCGATCCTGGCGCTACTCCAATCATTAGGGCCATTCGTAAGGCATCGGCCCCATAATTCTTAGTAATATCAATCGGGTTGATCGCGTTCCCTTTTGACTTACTCATCTTTTGTCCCTTAGCGTCCAGCACTCGTGAGTGCATATGAGCTACCCTAAACGGAATTTGTTCAGTGGCATAAAGCCCCATCATAATCATTCGTGCCACCCAAAAAAATAAAATATCCCACATTGTGTCCAGCACTGTCGTTGGATAAAAATAAAGATAATCCTTTGAATGTTCCCCATCTGGACTCCACCCCAAGGTTGAGTACGGCCATTGTCCCGAGGAAAACCAAGTGTCAAAGGTATCTGTTTCCTGAAGTGCCCATTCCCCAGCATCTCTTTCAGACAGAAAGTATTTGGCTTCTGCAGGCGCCAGGAGTGTTTGCAAGCCAACCTTAACCTCCTCAAAACTATGGTCTTTCTCCAGATCTTGCCACTTTCCTGAAACAATTTTTTTATTCTTGGTT
Source organism: uncultured Gammaproteobacteria bacterium (assembly GCA_964503465.1). Lineage (GTDB taxonomy): Bacteria > Patescibacteriota > Microgenomatia > UBA12405 > UBA12405 > CAZCYZ01. Next base: position 265,140 of record CAZCYZ010000001.1, read on the forward strand.
AGAAACGACACTACGATTTCCGGATTAAGTTTGAGCGAATACCAAGCCGGGATTCTTTGCCCCCAAACAATTTGTCTTGATATATTCCAGTCATAAATCCCCTTCATCCAAGTCAAAAAATTCTTTTTAAACCGTTTAGGGAAAATTAGTACCTCATCCTCTTTCACTACCTCTACTGCTTTTTTAGCTAATGATTCAATTTTTACAAACCATTGGGGTGAAGTTATTGGTTCAATCGCCCGGCCACATTTATAACAATGACCTACCTCATGACTATAATCTACCGTTTTCGCAAGCAACCCCAGTTTGTCCATATCCTCCACCACCATCTCCCTTACTTTTGTTGCATATAATCCCTGGTATTTTTCTGGTACATTCTGGTTAAATCTTCCATCATAATCCATAATTCGAACCAATTCCAAGCCATGTTTTTTGGCCATTTCATAATCCTCGGGGCTATGAGCTGGAGTCACCTTGACTGCCCCAGTGCCAAACTCCATGTCTACTGTTTCTTCTCCAATAATTGGTATTTCTCGATTTACCAATGGTAGACATATCTTGGTCCCAATTACGTTTTGATATCTTTTATCGTTGGGGTTGACTGCCACTGCGGTATCACCCAGCATCGTTTCTGGCCTAGTGGTCGCCACCACCATCCCCGGATATCTCAAATACCATAGGTGCGAATCTACAGTTTTGTGTTGAACTTCAAGATTCGAAAAAGATGTTCCGCAAAAAGTACAGTAATTCACAATTCTCTCGTCTCGATAAATCAACCCCTCTTGACACATCCTTCTAAACACCGCAAAAATTCTCTGATTGTGATCCTCGTCCATGGCAAATTTTAGCCTGGTCCAGTCCAATGAAAAACCCAATCTTTTGAGCTGTTCAATAGCGATGCCTTTGTTTTTATCAACAAAATCAGCAATCATTCCATAAAGCGTCTCTCGATCATAATCAAAACGCGATTTACCTTCCTTTTGAAGGTATTTTTCAAACACGAATTGGGTTTCAATCCCAGCATGATCAGTCCCCGGTAACCATAGTGTTGGGTCACCCAGCATTCGGTGGTACCTCACCATTACGTCTTCTACTGTATACAAAGCATGTCCCGCATGCAGGGGATCATTGGCATTTGGAGGTGGCAAGATCACCGTAAACGGTTCCTTCTCCTTCCTTGTCTTTATCGGGTCATCGGGTACCTTTGGGCTAAATACTTCGGCCTTCAACCACTGATCATATATCTTGGTTTCGTTGTTTGGGTTGTAACTTTTGTCCATATTTTACCCCTACGGCATTTCTGCTTATAGAGTACCATCTTTAAAAAGTTAGGTCTCTTCTGGGTTCTACTACCCCCAAACCTGTTGGGGGATTCTTCCCGATTCCTCCGGCGTGACTGGCACCATCATCAGTTTCTAAGCCTTATTATACAATCATACTCAAAATTATGCCACTAATTATCGCCATCACCATCGACATTAATTGATAAATAATATATATTGCGTTATTGTCAAGTTGTTTCAAGCCAAAGTCTTCGGGTCGGTAAGTCCTTGGACCAAATTGTTGTCCAAGCCAATAAAAAATCTCCACAAAATATCGTAGAAAAAACAAAAGTAAGTAAACAGATATCCCCAATCTTAAGTCAAATATAAACACCACTATTATTCCTGCCACCAGCGGTCCTAACACCAAAACATCTCCCCATACAAAGGATAGTAAAAACAGCTTAATCCACCATGGTGGAGTTCTATAAAACCAATCGTTAGTTATCATCCTAAACTGTTTCCCCGTATGGATTCGAACCACAATTCTTGCGTTCAGAGCGCAATGTCCTACCATTAGACGACAGGGAACTGTCATCAAGACCTACTAGGCTGTATTTTACCCTGTCCTCAGAAACTTCTCCACCGTCAGGCCAGTTTATCGGCCCTTCAAAACACCAAAAAACAGAAATATGTCTTTCATAGTGCTAAAATTATGGTATCTAGGTGGTTTATTTATGAAAGTATACTTCGCCTGTTCCTCAACAGATTTAGATAAATATATAAGCCACTATCTGGCCATTGTAAACTACATTATTAGCCTTGGTTTCAAGATATCGTGTAATTGGCTTTCCAAAGTATCCGAAGAAATGAAAAACCCTGAATATGATCCGAAAAAGCACGTTTTAACCAAAAAGGAAACACAAAACGAGGGTATAAGGTCAATTAAAGAATCAAACGTGTTAATTGCGGATGTTTCCATTCCCAGCACTAGTGTTGGTTATCAAATATTTATGGCCATTGAACAAGGCTTACCGGTATTATGTTTATATTCACTTGATTTTGGTCTGAAAACCCCCCCACAAGTAGTAAGATCAATAGATTCTCCCCAACTCAAAATATCGTCATATTCTGGTCAAGGTTATAGAACAGCTATTGAACTTTTCTTAAACCAAAGACAACGTCATGAACTGGTAAAGTTTAATTTTGTCGCTACCAAAGGGATTGTTGATTACCTCGACTGGTTATCTAAGAGACAAAAATTAACTAGATCAGCTGCTCTACGATCTGAAATTGAAAAAAAACTGATAAAATCCAACAAAAAATATCAAGAGTTTCTCAGAGATCAGTTGTGACTATTGACATACTACTATAGGACTGTGTTATAATCTCCACATTATGGCGCCGTATGGCGCCACAAAAAGTATCTATGTACCAACTTATTAAACCCTTTGGATACCATATCAGCGCCAAAACGATAGGTCAGGCTTGGATTGACATGGTTAACGCCATCATCACTCATGGTGAAAAAACCTTTGACGAGGGAAGAGAAAGATACTGTTTGCAAAACGTCAGAATTCACATAGCCTCGCCCAGACTCCCTGATCCAATACTTACAAAATACGCCAACAAAAAGAATATCGATGATATTATCTATCTTACCTTTAAGGGAGAAGCCATGTATGATTTTGATGTTAAGCCAAGTTTTAGTCCCGGCGCAAAAAGTTATTATGCAAGGCTGAAAGAAGGAAAAATGGTTGAATTTATTGTAGAAAGATTGGCAAAAATCCCTGAAAGTAAGAAGGCAGTTATTAGTTTTATTCACTGGAGCGATTACACGTCTGTTTTAGCCAATCCATACAATGATTATCTTCCTTGTATGGTCTCGATTCAGTTTCGTTTACTTCCCGCCAACGATGGTTATGCCATGAACGTCGTCTTTAATTCTCGGTCTATAGATGCATACCAAAAAAGTAACGGTAATCTGGTCGCCATAGCCATGTTGGCCAATCAGATATCCCAAGAACTTTCATCGAGACTTAATAAGAATGTCTTTCTTAATTCAATTGATGGTTTAATTACAGACGCTCACATTTATCACGAATGCTACCCGGACGCGCGTCAGTTATTATCTGACTTCAAAACTCAAGAAATATAGTATTATGGCAACTACCACCAACAAAAGTATAAAGCCCATCAGGGTGTTCAGTAATCGTGACGAGGATCCCAAATTACTCGATATGGTCGATAATATCCTCCTTTATCGTCGTGGCTATATTACCAGGGTCCCTCAAGATGAGGCAGTTGTCATGGCGTTTTCGGGTGGTCTTGACTCTACTATGACCATTAATATGGTTATCAAAGATTGGAACGTCACGGTGTATCCTCTTTTTGTTAGAAGAAGCGCCAGGGCTACCCCCTATGAGGAAAAAGCGGTGAAACATTTTGTTGACTTTTATAACCAACGTTTTCCTGGAAAAATAAAACCATTAGAGATCGTAGACACCGAAGTTCCACCTCTTCAGTTCAAGAAATATCCCGAGGTAGATCGATTACAAAAACTCGGTCATCCCCATCGAAATGTTGTGCTACAGGCATTAGCAGTCCAATATGGACAAAAACTAAGAGCCACAGCAGAACCAAATTTATCCACCATTTTAACCTCAACAGTGGGAGATGATTCATTTCCTCACTCTTCACTTCTGGCTCTTAGAACAATGACCCTTCTAACTTGTGAGGATACTGGCGATTGGAACTGGCAGGTGATATCGCCCCTAATTGACCGGGAGCTAAAAGGCAGGCCAATTTATAAGAAGGATTTAATAAAATATGCCATTGAGAATGACATTCCCCTTGATAAGACCAGAACCTGCATCGAGGGTGGGGTACCCGATGGAACCTGTGCAGAATGTGCTTGTAGACTAAAGGCTTTTGCCGAAGCTGGTATAACAGATCCTATTAAATATCATTCATGATATGTTTATTCGAGTTGGGGGAGTTCCTGGTGTTGGTAAAACCACAGTTATAGACAGGATTGTTGGAGCATCTAAACAACTTGGACTGCCTGTGGTCAAGGTCAAAGGTGCCAACTATTTGATGAAGGCCCTAGGGATAAGTAGTCTTGACGAGCTAAGGCGTGTTCCCGAAGAAGTTAAAGCTGCTGTCAGACCGCAGATGTATCGATGGATGTATGAGGAAGATTTGGGTGATCCGTGCACAGTTAGGCTACGTGATGCTCATTTTTCTCTATATCATGACGATGGGAGTGTTACTGAATTTCCAGTCCTAGACGATGACCGACGTCAAATGTTATCAATGGTGTGTTTAGTTGCACCACCAGCGGCTATTTACCAAAGACGAGAAGTCGATATTAACAGTAGAAGTGATCGTCCTTTAGACTTGGGTCTAATAAAGAGAGAATTAGCTACAGAAATCTCTATCGCTCGACAACAAGCCAACTCCTTGGGGTTTAATCTTGTCGAGGTGGAAAACACTGGTAACATTCAGCAAGCCTGTAGGCTGGTTGTAGAACGAACATTAAACAAGTATGATTTCCAGCTTGAACTACTACGAGAACTTTCAAGAACCTCCTCATCTCTGGAAAGACTACGTTAATCTATCTTATTTTTCAGATAATTTGCCAGTTGATCATAACGATCATTGGCCCACAATTTTACACTTTCTTCTTTAGATAGTTCAGCAATTGTTTTTTCATATCCGTTAGGTATAAATATTGAGTCAACCATGTTGCCATTTTCTCCTCGTGGCTCGGTGATCAACAACCCAAAGGTTTTGGTGGAAAAACAAACCGGTTCCTCACCCGGTTCACAGTATCCCAGGGAATCAATAAAATAAGCCTGCGGATTAATTTCCTCCCTATAAAGAGAAGCGAACTGTTTAGCGTTGAACCATTTGTTGATAAATTTAACAAACGGACCAGGGAACCCATTTAATAACTCAATTCCCATACCAAAATCTCCCTTAATAACCGTCTTTCCTGTTTCATTTGCTGCATACCGAACCGAATACTTCGCTACTTCCTCTGTATCAGAACTCTGTATTTCAGGAGTCTCAATTTCTAATTGCTCAACATCTATTTCATATTTTGCCAAAGCGAACTTGGCAATTTCAACCTTTTTTGAATTTCCAGTAACCAAAAATATTTTCATTGGAAGCTATTATACCTCGTACGGGGTTCTATCCTCAACACCTGCAGTTTTAAAGGCCTCCTTTCGCCTCCGGCAAGTTAGGCAAGTACCACAATGTTTAGCCTTGGAGGTGTAACAAGAACGTGTTTTCTCAAGTGGGAGGTTCTTGCCAAAAGACCACTTGATCATTTCTGTTTTTCCGTAACCCTGATCAAGCAAAGGATCCATATTGGGAGAAGTAATTTGCCAATCCCATTCATTTAAATTTTCACATACGTTTACTGTATTTGCCCTAAGTGATGCCAACGTTGAATGGGGGAACGGATCGTCTGGTACTTGAGCGCATAGGACAGTTTTTATCACATGATTACTAGACAACAGACTTATAGCATATTGAACCCCAATCATTTGGATAACAGTATTTCTGAGAGGGTGACCATGCAGTTTTGTGTAAGGAAGAATAGAATCCTTCAATTTAACCGGAGGTACATCAATTTTTAATTCTACAAATTCATGATACAGATTCGGATACCTTGCTCCAAAAAAATTATTAAAATAAATTACTGACTTTCTTTCATATCTTAAATTTGTTTGACCCCTATTGATAAAAACCGGAAATATTTCAATTTTTTTCTCAGATAGAAGTCTAGCTATTGTCATGGTAGAATCCATCCCCCCCGAAAAAACAAAAACGGCACTTTTGGGCCAATGGCTGATCCAATTTCTCTTAAACATGAGAATATCCTCGTATGTCCTGATATTATTTTTCATGGCTTCATTTTAACATTCCGCCCATATTTTCATCTTCAATAAAATAAATCACCATCACCTCTCAGAAATCGATCGGATAAATAAACCATTTTTTTGTGATAGTTATCCCAATTATAAGGGAAGGAATTTTTGTTTATTCTGATAGTTTTTTTACCTCCCCGAGAGGGGTATGATTCAGTTGCAAAAGCATAATCATCCGACGAGTACAGACTAATTAAATTTTTAATCGGACACAAGCATATAGAATAAACCTCTTTGGGATTTGGGTGAAAATTGTTTATAGGAGAATTGTCTTTAATCATAAAAATATCGACGACATTTCGTTTATTATTTTTTTTACTGTCATAGCCGACATAAATTCTCCTACCTAAATAGGTCAACTTATTTGGTGCATACCTTCTTCCCAGCTCTTCTTGGACTTCCCTCAAACCACCACCTATACCTTCTCCTGCCATATAATGGCCTCCAACAGCAACGGCCAATTTACCAGGAGCCCAGTCGCTTTCAAGACTTCTCTGTTGATATAGTATTGCCGGAACAGGGTCATCTCGCACTATCCATAAGTTAAATGTTCCCAACCAATCTCCATCAGCATAAGCCTCTTCCCTCGTTTTTATAACACCGCTTTTTGAAAAATCTGGGGGTAGAAGTATTTCTACCAGTTCGGTATTTTTCATGTTTTCCTCTTTCTTATCTTATCTTTTTGTTTTGGTTTTAATTTTTGTTTATTAAATCTTTCAAGTTTTTGAACATTTTCCGCCAAATAAGTATTCCCAGATTCTCCCAGCCGAGTCAGAAGATCAAATCTAATAGACAATCCCGGCCTTAAATAACTAGGTGGGTCAATGATCCGAGCGACCCTTACAGTGGGTAGACAGGTGGTTGTCTGCCACCTCTCCCCGCGCATAAAGGCCTTTCCATATAGATCTGGTGTTCGAAAATCAGTCTCCGTGTCAGCCATTCGTAGTCATTATAACAATAAACCTTATTTTGTCTTTTATTATCTCAAATGGTGTCGCAAATTAGCTTTACACCATTTGATATTATAAAATATCCCTACTATGCAAACAATCGACGAACTTTGTACTGATCTCAAACTTGACCAAAACCAAGTTGATACCCTTAAAGCCTACATTACCGAACTAATTGTCGACCTGCTTGAGAGTATTCGGGAAGACAATCTCAAGAATTTCGACGAAACTATTGAATCTCTTCGTGGCCAGGAAGGATAATCGCCCCCTTTCTAATATATTCATTAAGAATTCTTATGCTATTTTGCAGATCTTCCTTCGAACTATAACTCAAATCTGTTCTCCCTGTCCCACTAGCAAACAAAGTATCACCAGTAAACAATAATTTGTCTCCGCAAAAACTCACCCCTCCTGGTGTGTGTCCCGGAGTTTTGATAACCTCCAACTCTCCCTTGCCAAAACTTATTGCACTTATTCTATCTAGATCCAAATCAATTTTCTTAAAATCGGGAACTTCTATTTCTCTTTTTAGGAAGTATCTTGCCGTTTCCTGTTGCCTTTGAAGCAGGAATTGGTCCTTACTACTACAACCAAAAGGAATTTTATAAATCAATTTTAAATCCAAACCACCCATTACATGGTCAAAATGTCCATGAGTTGCCAAAATCATTTTTAGCTTAACCCCCAGTCTTTCAACCTCTTCGCTAATACCCACGCCATCATCAGCTGGATCAATCACTACCCCATCCATTGTTTTATCATCCCACACCAGGTAACAATTAGTCGCCAGCTCCCCTAATACTAAAATTTCATATTTAAGCATTATCCAATATAATATAACTTATGACACACCGCTTTCTCACCCTAGCCCTTATTATTTTTTCACTGGCAACCCTTTCCTCTTGTGGGCCCGCTAAAAATCCCACCTTCAGCGACGATTCCGCCAACGACATCACTCCCTATGTTGACACCTTCGCCTCTACTCCCATCGTTATTTCCAAAAATTATCCCCAAAACCAAGAATTTGAGGTCCGATATAAAACCTTTGCCCCTGACAACATCGGCACCGCCAAGTTTAAAGTAACATCAATCAAAGAAGTCCCCAATGTTGCTGATAGAACTCCCGAAGAAGGTAAAAAGCTTATCCTCGTAGAAATTAGCGTCCAGGGAAATGGTAAAAATCAAGGAAACCCATCCACTTTCAATCAGGTTGGAGACACCCCCTCTCCTCAATTTGTCATTATCGACAAAGACAAAAATATGTCCTATGTCGAAGAAACCTATTATTCTGACGCCTACACCACCAAGCAAAAACTTTTTGAATTAAGCAAAATTACTCTTGACCACGACAAGTGGGTTAATACCGCCATAGTTTTTCAAATTGATCAATCCCTTACCCCCGACCTTGCCTTCCGTTTTGTTAATGATCAAGTCAAAACCGAGTTCTATGACATCACCCAATAAATCCGGACCTCGCTTGTTTGTTGGAAGTCTACCCTATAAATACACCGAAGGCCAGCTACTTTCCCTTTTCGCCCCTTTTGGTCGAATCATTGCTATTAGTATTATTCACAATCAATGGGGTAAAAGTCGCGGTCTCGGTTTCGTTGAATTTGATAATGTTGATTCTGCCATCAAAGCCAAGCACCATCTTCATAATTTTACTATCGAAGATCGAACTATTATCGTCGATTTTTCCAAGCCAGACCCCTTTGCTACGCCCGAAGGACAACTTCGGCACCTCAACGCCCAACAGCGCAAAGGAAAACTCCCCAAAAAATCACCTCCCCCAAAGTCATTACCAACCACGGAAGATAACTCTCATCAGTTCAAAAACTTCAATTCCGGTCTAAAACGAAATTTGCCCAAAAAACATCTCCGTCAAAGTGTCTTTGATTCTCGCTTTCACGGTGCCCGAGTCGGACGAAAATTTGCTCACAAGAACAAAAAAACAAATGTCAAATAACTTTCTATCCCCCCTTTCTTCAAAGGGGAAAGCCCCAAGCAGAGTCGAGGGGAAGGGGATTTTGGTTGGTCTTTCCCCTATGGATGGTATTACTGATGAGGCCTTTCGTCTCACCCAATGTCATACTGCTAAACCGGACCTAATTTTCACCGAATTTGTTAGTGCTGAAGGTCTGGCTCACGGTGCTACAAAGCTTTTTGACCAACTTCTCTATTCACCGATTGAACGACCCATCATAGGTCAGTTGTTTGGTAAAGATCCGGATAGCTTTTATAAAGCCTCTATAATTCTCTGTGCTCTTGGTTTCGATGGTATTGATATCAATATGGGTTGCCCCGCCAAAACTGTCACCCAACACGGTAGTGGTGCTTCCTTAATTGGCAAACCACCACTTGCCTCCGAGATTATCAAATCAGTTCGGCAAGCTATTAATGATTTTGTTTCTCAGAAAGTCAAAATCAATCAAATCGGACTCAAAGATAAAGTTCTTGATCTCATTGATCACCAACATGTCAAGCCTGATCATCCTCCAACACTTTCGGTTAAAACTCGCCTGGGTATCACCACCAGTATTGTCGATCAGTGGATCCCTTTTTTGCTTCAACATCGGCTCGACTTTCTCACTCTCCATGGTCGAACCCTAAAACAAGGTTATTCCGGTTTAGCCGACTGGTCCCAAATTAAGCAAGCGGTTGACATTGCCGCTGACTTTTCCATTTCCATTATTGGCAATGGGGACATTCACAGCCGTCAGCAGGGGATTGAGTATTGCCAAAAATACGGTACTGCCGGAGTACTTATTGGCCGAGCTTCCCTGGGTAATCCTTGGGCTTTTAATAATTCTCATCCCACTCCTCAACAACGTTTTGACGCCGCTCTTTATCATTTTCAGGTCTTCCAACAGATTTTTCCTCATCGTCGTACCGATTCACTACGTCGTCATCTTCTGGCTTATACTAGCGGTCTTGCTAACGCCAAACAACTTCGCTCCCGTTTGGTTAAAGTCAACACTATTAATGATTTTTTGCGTCTTGAGAAAGATTTTGTTGCCTGATAAAGTTGATGGATATGACTGACCTCATCAATATTGAGTCCCTTGTTAACAGCACCTATTCCCGGCTTAACACTCTGCAGGGTGAATTGCGTCAACACAAGGATATGTTGGCCTCAATTTTAGACAATGATCCTGAATATCATCAATTAGTAACTGATCTTCAAAAAACTACCAAACTCAAAAAAATTTCTCAAGCCAAAGTCTACCAAACCCCCGAGGCTCAACGTCTCCTAGATCAGGTTCGTGATTATCAGTCTCAACTTCGCGAATTAAAAGTAGCCCTGTCAGATTACTTAACCCAATATATCGCCACTTCGGGTAGCCGTCAGATCGAGGCCCCGACTGGTGAACTATTCCAAATCATCTATTCAGCTCGGTTGACAAAAGCCAAGTAAAAAAATAAAATTACCCACATGTCACTCATTCATCTTAACGACCAAAACTTTCAAACCGAAGTTCTCAACTTTGACGGTAAAGTTCTTGTTGATTTTTGGGCCCCTTGGTGTGGACCTTGTCAAATGCTTGCACCCACCATCGAAGAACTCGCCAACGAGCTTGAGGGTCAGGTTAAAGTTGCCAAGCTTAATACTGATGAATCTCCCCAAACTTCCACTAGGTATGGTATTAATGCCATCCCCACCATCGTTGTTTTCGATCATGGTCAGGTCAAAACTACCATCACTGGTTTTCGCCAGAAACAAGACTATCTTGATGCCGTAAAATAAGTAGTGAACATTTCTGCCGTCACCTCCTACCTCCAGAATCAGGGTTATCCACCGTATCGTCTTCGCCAAATCATTAAAAACTATTATTCATCTCGATTTTCAAACTTTCTTGGGATGTCTGATCTCCCGATCAATCTTCGTCAAGATTTGGATAATCGATTTTCCCTGTTGTCACTTCAACCTCAAAACATTTTTCACTCCAAAAATTCCCAAAAGGCCATCCTGAATTTACTAAGGGACAACCTACTAATCGAATCAGTTCTTATGAACTACGCTGACTGGTCCACTGCTTGCGTTAGTACTCAAGTTGGCTGTCCTTTAGGTTGTGTTTTTTGTGCCACCGGCAAAATGGGTCTTAAGCGCAACCTAACCTCTGAAGAAATCATCGACCAAGTTCTGTTTTGGAAGAACCAAACTTATCTTAAAGAATCTCACTTTCCCCGCCCTGTCAAGGAAGAGGGTAGGGGAGGATTTCGTCTTGTTTTCATGGGTATGGGAGAACCGTTTCTTAATTGGGACAATCTACTCGAGTCTCTAAAGGTTATCAACCAAGATCTCAAAATTGGCGCCCGCAAAATCAGTATTTCTACTGCCGGAATTATCCCCCGTATCCATGATTTTGCCGACTTAAAAACAGAAGTTAACCTTGCTGTTTCCCTTCATTCACTAAACCAGTCGGTTCGCCAGCGCCTTATGCCGGTAGCCAGGCAATATTGCCTAAACGATCTTCTTTTATCACTTCATTACTATACCCGCCAAACACACCGTCAATTGTTTCTAGAATATGCCCTTATCAAAGATACCAACGATACCCCCAATGACCTTCAGTTGCTAATCAATCTTTTGCGCTCCAACCATCTTTTCTACCTTAACTTGATTCCACTCAATGTTGTTGCCGGTGGATTAGTTCCATCACCCAAACTTTCATTCTTTCAACGTCAACTTACCACTGCTCGAGTCAATTTTTCTCTTCGTCGCTCTATTGGAGCCGATATTTCCTCCGCTTGCGGCCAACTAATTACCAGACAGTAGTCGAAGCAATAGGTTTCTCTCTTCTCTGACAAACATTTTAGTGTGGTCAGTTAATTTTATTCCCTCCATCTCGTTTAAGGTCATGAATTTATATTCCAAACCTTCATTACCAATTTTAAAGTTATCTTCCTGTAATCTATCAATTTTAAGAGAGAACAGATACAATTTACCACCATCTAGACCCTCTATTTTCTTTATATATTGATATTCATTGGACGAGAAACACAACTCCTCTTCAATTTCTCGTCTTACTGCCTCTTTTGGTTTCTCGTTGTCCTCTATTCCACCACCAGGAAAGTGCCAGCAATAAGGAAATCTTTTTGCTCTACCATCGCGTAAGGTTAACAAGAAACAATCTCGCGAATAAATAATTGCCTTCACCCCATCTCTGACTTTATCCATTACTTTCCATTATAATACCATTATGTTAATCGATGAGGCCCGAATTACCATCAAAGCTGGCAATGGCGGCAGTGGTATTTACCACATGTATCATGACAAAATGCGTCCCAAAGGTGGTCCAGACGGTGGTAATGGTGGAGTCGGCGGAAATGTTTACTTTGTCGCCGTCAACGACATTACTCGTCTCAATCAATTTCGTCACCTAACCAAGTTTGAAGCTGAAAATGGTCAAAATGGTGGATCAAATCAAAAGACTGGTCGTGATGGTCAAGATTTAATTTTGGAAATTCCAGTTGGATCAGTCGTTCACTATGACAACGGTACTAGTGTCGAACTCACTACTGTCGGTCAAAAATATCTTGCTGCTCGCGGAGGCAAAGGAGGATTTGGTAATTTTCATTTCCGTTCTAGCACCAATCAAACTCCAATCGAATTTACCCGCGGTCAAGCCACCACCCCCAAAGAAATCTTTCTAGAGCTCAAACTTATTGCCGATGTCGGTTTGATTGGTTTGCCTAATGCCGGCAAAACTAGCCTTTTAAACGAACTCACTGCCGCCTCTGCTAAAGTTGCCAATTATCCTTTTACCACTCTCGAGCCAAACCTTGGAGTCATTCCAGGTGGGTCAATCGTTGCCGATATTCCTGGACTTATTGAAGGTGCTTCTTTTGGTAAGGGACTGGGCATCAAGTTTCTCAAACATATCGAACGTACCAAACTTTTAATTCATTGCCTCTCACTTGAATCGGCCAATTTAGTTACCGACTATCAAATTGTTCGCCAAGAACTTGAACATTACAGTCAAAAACTGGCCCAAAAACCCGAACTTGTTGTTCTTACCAAATCCGATCTAATTTCCAAAACCCCAAAGAACTTTAAATACGACCTTATCGTCTCCATCATTGACGATTCCAGTCTCAAAAAACTTCACCAAGCCATTTCCAAAAAATTAGCCCGCTAACTTAATGTCTTTTTGATCTTTGTCCAGTCCTTCTTTAGGTAGGTCGCCATTTTATTGCTCACCCCCTTAAATCCAATCACCACCTCATCCACCACTTTTTCATATTTTTCCCTATCGATACTTGTCCCCGCAGTTTTTATCGAAGCCAATCGTGACACTACCGTATCCCTGATCGCCTTATACCTTGTCATCGCCTCATCAGTCACTTCTCCAAACACATCCTTAACTCTTTTTCTGGTTTCATCAGCTTGAGTTCTAATCTTTCTATTTAAGTCCAAAGCCAACTTTACCAAATCCTTCCTTGTCTCTTTGCCGGATTTTGGAGCCAATAACAACCCCCCGACTGTTCCCGCAATCATTCCTAACAACCCACCCCATAAAAACTTACCCCCTGTGTTTCTTCCCATGTATTTCAGTCTAAGTTACTTCAACACTCCTGTCAACAAATAAAAGTTATCTCGCTTTATTTCAAAATACCTTTTTTCATCTACTGTCGCCCAATAAATAATCTTTTTCCCACCCATCGCTCCTATTGTTAAAATATTTTTTCCACCCTCAGTTTCTATTTCTAATCGAAAAATATTCGATCCCTTAGTTTCAAATTTATCGAGGTACCCCGCCACCGGCAGGTAGCAAGCCAAACTAACTTTCTTTTCGTCCCTTATCTCCCAAGTTTTATTTTTTTTCCCACCCGTAATCAATACCTTTTTGATTTGAGCTCGAGGTAAATTAGTAATCGATCTCATCTCCCAAAATCCTCTTTTGGACAAGCTCTCACCTTCAAGTGATATTGGTATTTTATAAACCAGGTTAGTATTACTTCCCCGCACAAATGTTCCATCAGCCCCACTGGTTAAGTTACCCAATTCCAGTCTTTTATCACCTATCTCTATCACTCTGGTTTGAGTCGTTCCAATTCCCAAACTTTCAAATCTTTCTGGATTCTGGGATACTAGCTCCACTAGTTTTATGTTCTCTAGTTTTTTAATATAACCATCAACTAACTCTGTTTCAGCCGGAACTTTTTTTGTTCCATCCTCCACCCACCAGCCATCATCTTTTGTCAGACAAGTTTTATCAATACAAAAACTATCTATTACGGCCCCAAAATAACTTTTCGTTTCTACGTTCTTTTTTATCATCCCAGATTTATATATCATCAACCCAGCCAGTAACACCACCAAAGCCGTACTAATTATTACTACCAAATTTTTTGTTTGCATTTTTTCGTCTGATTTTAAATACCACTAAGCTTAAAACCAAAATTATTATTGGAGCGGCCAAGTTAGCCCACTTCACTATTGTTCTGGTGTTGTCATCAGTCGTTCGTAGCAAGCTCGGATTAACTTCTTTGGTTCTGATTTCCATCAAATCGTTTTCAGATGAAAAATAATCAATCAAGTTTAATAAAAGCGACATGTTCTGTTGACTATTAACCACAAACTGGTCCTTGATAAGGTCACTATCTCCAATTACCGCCAACTTTACCTTATCGGTATTAATTGCCCCCAATATCTCTTTTTTGGCTTCCGGCTCTTCAGGAAAAGTCGCCCCCGGAGTTAAATTGCTTCCATCAGAAACCACACTTTCTTGACTACTACTAAACAAAGTTTTAGCTCCATTAACTACTTTTAGTGGTGATGCCCAAGGCAACATCAACGAGTTTAGTCCCGACATTACTGGAATTTCTGTGTTCACATTTTCCGTTCGAACAGTTATCCAATAAGGATATTTTGTCAAAAATGTGCCATTCTGGCCCCTAAAGCTGGCAATTACACTACTTTGGTCCATTACTAATTTACTTTCAATCTCAATTCCATACTCACCCAGCAATTGTTCTAACTCCTTATTTTCAACCTTAGTCATACTTAAGCCGTTTCCTATTTCCATTTTATCGGCCAATACAATCCAACCCTGCCCATTACTCAGCTGATTCCTTAATTCATTCATTTTTTTGTTATCAATCTTTCCTCCAATCCCCACCATCACCAGTACCCCCGCTTCCTTTTCCTCTGCTAATTTATAAGTTTTTCCTAGAACTGCTCGTAAAATTTCTGTTCCGGTCCCGTTGTTGTCTCTTATGGCTACTGTCGGGGTTGTTGGATTAATTAGTTTTTTAATCGCCGACATCAAAAAATATTCCAAATTCCCCGTATCACCAGCTACTGGCAACACCTCTTGTCGGTCCCCGTAAATCAAAGCCAAACCAAAATATCCGGTCTGAATCTCAAATTTATCCGATTTAACAGTCGAAAATTGCAATGGTTGAATGCCCAAGGTTTGGGCTTCTTGTTTCCCGTTTTCGTCTTTATTTGGGTCAACGTAACTAACCGTTAACTTGTTTCGATTCAACCTACCAATCTCCTCCAAAATTGTCTTTAGGTTTGTTGCCACCACCCTCGCCTCTGGTGGTAAGTCCTGAGTCAAAAAGACCTTAATATTCACCAGATCAGGTAACTCCCGAACAATTTTTTTTGTCGATGCTGACAGTGAATGAATTTTATTAGACGTTAAGTCTACTCTCCAGAATTGGTAATATCCCAAAACAATGTTTAACAAAACTATGGCGATAATTAAATTAATTGTCGATATCCACTGGTACCTTTTCATTTATCTCGGTTTTTTAACACCATAATCGTTAATATCAAAAATATTACTATCCACGAACCAAAGAATACTAAATCGGCTATTTCTATCAAACCACCCCCAAACCTGTTAGCTCTCCAGGACAGACTCAAACCCTCGATTATCCCCCTTATCGACACTGGCAACCTAGCCAATAGTACCTCCTGTCCCATTAAGTTATTCACTAGCAATATTACCGTTGCTATTAAGAACCCAACTATCGACTGCCGACTCAGGCTGGAAGCCAATAAACCAACTCCAACATAACTCCACCCTAGTAGGATTGTTCCAACCATACTACCTATTACTATCCCTACATCTGGTTTTCCCAACCACCACAAAGTTATCAATGTTGGTATCGACAACAGTATCGTAAACCAAACGTATAAACTACATCCAACAAACTTTCCTAGCACCATTTCCATTTCTGTCACCGGCAACGACAATATTACTTCCCAGTTTCCATTCTTTTTTTCTTCGGCAATCAGTCCCATCGATATTGCCGGGATAAATATCGAAAACAAAAAAACCATCGTTCCAAAGTACGGTCGAATATCTGCCTGCTGGTTGATAAACAAGTCCGAAAAAAACATCCATCCGGTTACTAGCACCAACAGTCCCGCAAACACAAACCCCACCCCGCTCCGAAAATACCCCCCCCATTCTTTCTTGGCAATTATCAAAATGTTTTTCATGATGTCAGCTGTACGAACTTTTTTTCGAGACTTTTAACCTTTTTGGTCTTCTCGTGAAGCACAATTTTCCCCCGGTTTATAATCCACAATTCATCGCACACTTCTTTAGCTTCTGGCAATATATGGGTCGACAGTACTACCGACTTCTTTTTTGCTAGTTTTTTGATTAACTGCCTAATTTCAACTATTTGGTTTGGGTCAAGCCCAGTCGTTGGTTCATCAAGGATTATCAATTTTGGATTACCTATCAGTGCTGCTGCCAATCCAGCTCGTTGACGGTAACCCTTCGACAAAGTTTCAATTATTGCTCCTCGATATTCTTCAAGGCCACACTCAAGCACCACTCGGTTAATTTCCTGGTTTATTCGACGGCTACCCACCCCTTTAAGTTTAGCAATCAGTTCCAAATACTCATCCACTGTCATATCCCCATACAGTGGATTATTTTCCGGTAAATAACCAATATCGGCCTTATAAGTTTTATCTCTTGTCTCTACTACCTCACCATTCCACTCCACCAATCCGCTGTCTGGCCTCAAAAAACCAACAATTATTCTCATCAATGTTGTCTTTCCGGCCCCATTTGGTCCCAGCAACCCCACCACACAATTACTTTTTACCTCAAAGTCAATTCCTTCAAGTACTCTGGTGGTGCCAAAAGATTTAGTAACCTCTTTTAGTTTCAGCATTTATGTTTAGCTTTATATTAATATCGCTCCATCCAATGTTTGTCAACTTCTACCTCCAGTTCCAAAAACACTTTTCGCCCCGACATTAACTCGAGTTCTTTTCGGGCATGACAACCGATTTGTTTAATTTTTGCCCCCAGTTTACCAATTATCATTTTTTTGTATCGTTCAACGCTGGTTAATATTCGAGCCTTAACTACTATTATTTTTCCCTTATCGGTTATCTCGTCTACTATCACTTCAATTGAATAAGGCACCTCCCTTCGTAAATATAAGTAAGCCTTTTCCCTGATAACCTCACCCACAAAATCAGTCGCACCAGTTTTAATCTGAAATTCTGGCACCACAGTTGCCTCTTTACTTTCGGGTAAAAAATCAAAAATATCATTTATCAATTGTTTTACCCCTTTTTCTTTAATCGCCGATATTGGCACTACCCGATCAAACTCATCTTCCAAAAAATTATATTCCGCCAAATGATCTTTCGGCCCCACTGCTTTGTCGATTTTGTTATAGACCAGTATCTTTTTTGCCTTTAAATTTCTAGCTAAACCAATAATCTTATTATCTTCATCATTTTTTGGGCGAGAAATGTCAAATAGGCACACTGCCACTTGTGCTGTTTTGCTCGCCTTACTAGCTACTCCGCTTATATTTTTACCCATTAAGTCAACATTTTTTCCCAGCACCCCCGGTGTGTCCAGGAATGTAATTTGGCCACGTTTGTCCTGATATATTCCTGTTACTACCCTTCTGGTTGTTTGGGGTAGGGGGGAAGTAATCGATACTTTTTGCTGAAGAATAGCGTTAAGCAACGTTGACTTACCTGTATTTGGTCGTCCAATTATCACCACTTGTCCAATTTTCATGATTTACTATTCTAAACAGAATTATTAAAAATTAGTTTTACCATACGGTTTCCAAACCGTACGTCTTCTATTTTAACATTTATTGATTGACACTTAGCAATTCAAATGTTAGACTGCTAAAATATATGTCCGAACCAGTTACCACCATCCAACCAACACGTAAGGTTCTTCCCTTAATTCCTCTTCGCAATGTCGTCCTTTTCCCCTCCGTCGAAACTTCACTCTTCTTTGGTCGCAAGGAATCAATGCAGGCTATGTTGCACGCTTTTGATAATACTGGCAAGTTAGTTATCATCACCAGCCAACGCAATCCCAAAACCGAAAAACCTCAACTCCAAGATCTTTTCACCGTCGGTGTCGTTGCCCGTATCGAGCACATACTTCAGACTGATGGTAGTCTTCATGCCATTGTTCGCGGTCTCTCCCGTATTAATATCGTTGGCTTTGTTCAAACCGAACCATTTTTAACCGTCGAATATGTTGATTTACCCGTTATAAGTGAGTCAGCTACCGATATTCAACAGACCGCCGAGGCCCTTCTTGGCCAACTCAAAAAAGCTTTCTCCCTTGGTCGACAATTTGATCTTCCGGCCATGATGCAGCTTTCAACTGGCGTTAGTAGTAGTGATCTGGCTGATCAGGTTTGTTTTGCCGTCGATGCCAAAATCCCCGAAAAACAAGCCTTACTTGAAACCCTCCTCGTTAGTCAGCGGCTCAAAGGTGCCACTGAACTTCTGATCCGGGAAATGAAAGTTGCTGAACTAGAACGGTCAATTGAAGAAAAAACCCAAGAAAAATTCAACGTTCACATGAAGAAAAATGTTCTCGAGGAACGTAAGCGACAGATTGAAAGAGAGTTAAAAAAACTAGGTAAAAAAGACACCACCGGAGGAGACAATGATGATTTGGACCGTCGAATCCGGAAATGTCACGCCCCCATAGCAATCAAGAAAAAATTGCGCAAAGAATTAAATCGTCTCAACGAAATGGGTCCCATGTCTCCCGAGTCAAGCTATATTCGCACCTATCTTGAAACTGTCCTCGAACTTCCCTGGGGTAAATATAGTTCCTCTGATCCCTCTCTTCCCAAGGCCAAAAAAACTTTGGAAATGGACCACTATGGCTTGTCTGACGTTAAGGAAAGGATCCTCGAACATCTGGCTGTACTACAACTCAAAAACAAGTCCAAAAATCAGGATGGTGACTTTTCTAGTACCAACCTTCTTTGTTTTATTGGCCCTCCCGGAGTTGGTAAAACATCACTTGGCAAATCTATCGCCACTTCTTTAAACCGCAAATTTGTTCGTGCTTCACTTGGAGGTATTCGCGACGAAGCCGAAATTCGTGGACATCGACGCACTTATGTTGGTGCCATGCCTGGGCGCATTGTCAAAGGTCTCAAAGACGCTGGTAGTATGAATCCTGTTTTTATGCTCGACGAAATCGACAAAATTGGCTCCGATTATCGAGGTGATCCTTCATCCGCTCTTCTTGAAACCCTTGATCCTGAACAGAACAAAGAATTTTCTGATCACTATCTTGATTTTCCCATTGATCTGTCACAAGTTTTCTTCATTCTCACCGGCAACGACATCTCCACCATCCCTTATGCTCTTCGGGATCGTCTCGAAATAATTCGTTTTGCCGGATAC
Source organism: uncultured Gammaproteobacteria bacterium (assembly GCA_964503465.1). Lineage (GTDB taxonomy): Bacteria > Patescibacteriota > Microgenomatia > UBA12405 > UBA12405 > CAZCYZ01. The sequence goes on from CAZCYZ010000001.1 coordinate 284,962, forward strand.
ACCCAAGACGAAAAATTTCATATTGCTCAAAAATATCTCATTAAAAAACAACTTTCGGCCAACGGACTCAAACCTCAACACATCGTTTCTGTCAAAGACGACACCCTTAAATATATTATCGACAAATACACTCGCGAGGCTGGAGTGCGTGAGCTCGAACGGGTCATCGCTCGATTATTTCGAAAAGTAGCCAAAAAAATTATCAGCTCCAAGGTTAAGAGTGTTGATCTCAATGACCATCAAATTATTCGTCAATACCTTGGTCCGGAAAAATTCTCCTCCCAATTAAAGGGTAAAAAAGACGAAGTTGGTGTTTCTACTGGTTTGGCTTGGACTTCCGTTGGTGGCGATATTCTTTTTATTGAGGTCAATATTATGCCTGGTAAAGGTAGTCTGATTCTTACCGGTAAACTTGGGTCGGTCATGAAAGAATCTTGTCAAGCTGCTCTGTCCTATGTTCGAAGTCAGTCGAACAAGTTTGCCATCAAACAGGATTTTCACAAAATTGACATTCATATTCACGTTCCCGAAGGTGCCACTCCTAAGGATGGCCCTTCAGCTGGGAGTGCTATCACCACCGCCCTTATTTCTGCCCTTAAAAATATTCCTGTCCCTCGGGATATTGGTATGACTGGCGAAATTACTCTCCGCGGTAATGTCCTCGAAATTGGTGGTCTCAAAGAAAAATCTATTGCCGGACATCGCGCTGGTCTAAAAACTATTTTCTACCCCTCCGACAACAGAAAATCTTTAGTCGAAATTCCTCGAGAGGTCAAAAAAGCCATCAAGTTTGTTCCTGTTTCTCGCTATCAAGAGATCTATCAAAAGATTTTCGGTCGAAACTAGCCGCGACTCCTAGCGTCAGGTAAAGAAAGATATATTCAATCACATTAACCACGTTCAGACTGGCAATTATTCCAAAAGCTACCAAAGCATATAAATTACTCTTGGCCCAATTATTATTTCGGTTTTGCCACAATACCCATCCGGACCTGCCAATCAAGGTTACGTAAGCCACTAAGGCCAGCAGGCCTCCGCTAGTAGCCACTTCTAGTAGTTCATTATGAGCCTTGTCTACCCTAATATTCCTCAAGTCAAAATCGTTGTCTTTTAGCGTGCTCCTAAAAGCCACCTCAAAATTTTCTAACCCCCAGCCAAATATTGGCTTCTTACTGATCGCCTCGATCGCTCTGGACCAAATAATTTGCCTTTGGTCAAATCGGGATGCTTCTCTTTTTGGAAATATTACCCATATCACCACTATCAAAATCATCACTATCAGCCAGTACCTCCGTTTTTTACCCAAAGTTTTCCCCAAGTTAAGCATCAATACCGCTCCAAAAGCAATTAGTGCCGACCGTGATCCGCTGGCAATTATCGCCAGCAAATCCATTAGCCAAAAAAGCCGTCGCAGTCTTGGTTGTTTGATATATCCCAAAAATCCTGATGACAAAGCCACCAGACCACCAGCAAAATTCGGGTTTCCCATACTTCCAGCCACTCTAATATTTCCACCAGACCACCACCATTGGCCAGCCATCAACAAGCTGTTTAGTAATCCACTGGATACGATCACCCAACCGATTTTCATCACCAACTTCTGTTCTAGCCATCGAGACACTATCCAGTAGAGCTCGGCCAGAGTCAGCAGGGTAATTAGTCCTTCGTACCTATAATATTGACCAAGGAGGGACGCTCCAGTCCAGCCATTCAAGGCTACTGATAAAACAATTATCCCCAAAAACAAGGCTAAGATCTTGTCTAGTACAGTTATCCCCTTGACAATATTATAAGATGGATGTAGACTGAACCTGTATCCTAAATATATATTTGTTACACATATAAAGGATAATACTTTTATCAATTCATAAGGTTCAGCCAAACCGGTGAATACCAATAAGGGTAAAACCCAAAACAAAACTATGAAAAAAACCACCATCTTCTTCGTATTATTGGCTTTTTTACTTCCTTTTGCAATCGTGAAAGGTGTTAATGCCAAAACCATGATTCCTTTAACTCCTCCGATTACTTCTCCCTGTATTCCCTGTCCGGTTGGCAAAATCTGTATTGACCTTTGCCGTCCCAATCCAGTTCTTTTGGGATCAACCACACCTACATTTTCTCGATAACTTCAATTCCCAACAGCCGTAGTCCAGTCTTCAGGATTGCGGCGGTTGATTTGGTTAACCACAACCTCCACCCCTCTTCTGGCTGATCAATTATTCTATATTTACCGTAAAATTCGTTGTATTTTCTGGCTATTGATATCAAATACTCGGCTATTATCGACGGGTTATACCTCTCCGCCGCCTCCACTACTTTTCCCTCCAACTTGAACAACTCTCTTAATAAATTCATCTCTTCATTGTTGCAATTCGTAATTCCTAATTCGTAATTCGTAATTTGTGTTTTAGCCTTAGCCAACACACTCATGCACCTGGCGTAGGTATATTGCAAATAAGGCCCCGAATCCCCATCTAAACTAATAGATTTTTTAATATCAAAAACTGAATTTTGGGTCGGATTGGGTCTTAGAACTGAAAACTTTACTGCCCCAATAGTCACCTTTTCTGCCACCACCTCCTTCTCTCCCTCCGGTAGGTCTATTAGTGGTCTAATCGACGCTTTTACCTCATCAAGCAAACTGTCCACCGTCAGTACATCGCCGGTTCTCGATGACATCTTCCTTCCCACCAGTGTCACCATCCCCATTGGTAAGTGAAACTGTCGCCCCTCAAACCATTTGTCCATTAAATCCATTACTTTTATCACTACCTTAAAATATCCGGTTTGCTCATTAGCCACCACATGAATATTCTTGTCATACTCAAACTCTTCTTTTTGAGCATAAGCCAATCCTAATTCCTTTCCCTCATAGGTCGGGGTTCCCTGAGCTGTTACAAAAACTCTGGTGTGAAGACCATACTTTTCTCCCGCAAAAACAACCGCCCCCTCACTTTTTTCCAGAATCCTTCCAACCAGCGATTCGGATATCTCCTTTCCCTTATTGGCTATTTCGCTTTCAAAAAATAATCTATCAAATTTTGTCCCAAATCTTTTGTAAAACTCATCGTAGTAGCCCAAGCTCCATTTTCTTGTCAGTTCATAATCGGGCATAACTGCCGTCTCTTTGTCATATAGTTTTTGGTTTAGTTCATCAATCTCAGTTTTATTTTCCTCATATTCAGCACATCCCAAGGCATATCCCTGGCCCAGGAAGTGAGCCTTCTCCGAGAAGGACTTGTTGTCCCAATCGACCAATGATTCCCTACTCTTCGCCAATAATCTTTTTGCCCCCCAGATTGCCTTGGCCACATGTGGTCCAACATCACCCTGATAATTAGCCCGGAAGACAGTTGCTCCTACCGCTTCCAAAATTCTGGCCAATGATTCACCGGTTATCAGAGTTCTCATATGGCCAATATGAAGTTCTTTGTGAGTATTTGGATGGGCAAACTCCACCATTATTCTTTCCCCTTCCAATACCTTTTCTATTGCTAACTGGTCCACTTTCTTTATCAGATGTTTTGTTTTTAGATAAAAATTGATATATCCATTCCCCGCCACCTCAATCTTCTCAATCACATCTTTATCAATCACATTATCCAATTTATTTTTGATTTCATTAGCAATTTCAGTAGGGGATTTCCCTTGTTTTCTTGCCAACACCATTGCCACATTGGTCGTATAATCACCAAACAAATTATTGACTGGTCTTTCAACCACGGCTTCTACCCCGGTTGTTTCCAGTAGCCATTTTTTCACATAGTCCATTCGATTATTATACAATTATCATCTAGCAGTCCTAGCTCTGAAACTTGACACTTCGTCTTTTCTTCGGGTATAGTTGGTTGTGGATCTCTACCAAAAGATTTCTCTTCTTGGTCCTAGCGCCCAGTATGATACTTGTGGTCCTCGTGATTTTGGGCTAACCACTAACATTCCTGGCGTTTACCATGCCAAAGTTGGTGGCAGTGTTTGTCGACTGTTCAAGGTTCTCCAAACCAACTCTTGTCAAAACAATTGCCGTTATTGCGCTTTTCGTCGTGATCGCGATACTGAGAGAACCATTGCCACCCCCGACGAAATGGCCCAAGCTTTTGACTCTGCTTTCCGTCGTCGTTTAGTAGATGGACTTTTCTTATCATCCGGCATTATTAACACCCCCGACAACACCATGGCTCGCCTTATTGACACAGTTTCTATTCTGCGCCAAAAACTTCATTACCACGGTTATGTTCATCTCAAGCTTATGCCGGGTACTTCATCTTCGGCTATTCGTGAGGCTCTCAAACTAAGTAATCGGATATCCCTTAACATAGAATCACCCACTGAATCTGACCTCCACACCCTTTCCCCTGATAAGAACCTTAAAACTGGTTTTTTTAACACTCTCTTTGATATCAACAAACAGATTAAGCAATTAAAATATTTCGGTCTCAAGACTCCTTCAGTTACCACTCAATTTGTCGTCGGGGCAGGGGAAGAATCTGATCGTTCCCTTGTGTCCACCACTCATCTTCTTTATCAACAATTTAATCTTAAACGAGTTTTTTATTCGGCTTTTCGACCAATTGATCACACCCCCCTGGCCAATAAGCCAGCCGAAAATCTTCTCCGCCAAAATCGTCTTTATCAGGCCGATTTTTTGATGCGTTTTTATCATTTTAATCCCACCGAAATCAGTTTTGACTCTACGGATAGATTATGTCTTGATACTGACCCAAAAACTCTTTGGGTTCATCATCATCCGGAATCTTTTCCAGTTAATTTAAATCGTGCCACTTACTGGCAACTTCTTCGGGTTCCTGGTCTCGGGCCAGTTAGCGCCAAAAAAATTATCAACTTCCGCCAGCGCCAAAAAATTATATCCTTGCGTCAACTTTCTCACTTTCGTTTACAAACAACCAAGTTATCTCCATACGTATGGTTTTGAATATCTTTGTTGTTGATTTTATTATCTGCTATGTATAAACTCCACCACAAATCAAAATGGCTCGTAAACGACCAGAGGTTTGCCCCAGTCCCGTATTGTGTAATCGATGTCCTCGCAAGGAAGATTCAGTCTGTCCCGGTCCCGGCGGCCATCCGGTTCACGATATCGAACCCGAAACAGCCAATATTGAACGACCAGATCTTAAGTCTCCGCAAGTTCAGGTTGTCCTGATTCGGTCATTAGCACGCCTCCCTCGACGAGTAAAACATCAGGGGGATTAAGTTATTTTTGTCTTATTCTCCTAAAAATTTCATCCGCCCACTCAGCCCCTCGTCCTTCTTCTCTTCTATTGGGTAGATCAGCTGCATTTGGGTCTATCCACAAATATCCTGGTGGTAAACTTCTTCCTTCGTAATTATAGTCATCATCTACAAGTGTCTCAAATCTTACCTCCCTATCCGTTAGAAAACCTGGATGTTTCATTCCCTTTCTTTCCATCCATTCAATTATCATAGCTTGTTCGGGGGTATTTGGATTCCATTTTTGTCGACTAATTAGCTCCATGATACCGCCTGATATCAATCTTCCTATCCCCCCAAGTAAATCTTTATGCCTTCTCACAACTCCCATCAGGTGATCCTCCTCACTGCCTGTCCAAAGAGCTAGTTCAATCCCTGCCTGCCTTAACATCCTGATCAATTCTTCCGAACCGGGCAACAAATTCCCTTCTGAATCTATCAAAGTACCATCTACATCAAAAACTACCCCTTTTCTTGCAGTCTCTATCACCTAAAATTTGTACAGAAATAATTCATATTTCTCCGATTGTATCACAAAACCATGGCCTTATTAGTTTGTGTGACTCCAAGGAAAGTCAAAATCCGTTTTTAAACTAAAGGATTATCAACTACTTTCAAACTTAAAATCAAACAGGCCAGGTAAATTGCTACCAGATTTACTTTGTAAATTAGCCTCTTTTTCCGCTGAATTCCATAAATAATACCAAAGTCCATCTGTTATTAACTGTGACCCAAGCACTGAAAAAGCTGGAGTTACCAGTAATCGGAGCATGCTTAAAGTATCTATTCGTGGATCGCCACCCAACTCTCTTGGTATGAAGCAAATACTTCCTAGTGATATGAGGCCTGCGACTGTTACCCCCGCTACTAACTGTATTTTACTCGTCTTTCGATCTTCTTTTCTTGCTTTCGCATCAACAAGTCTAAGCAAGTGCTCTCTCTCGTGCCTCCATGTTTGGTGAACACCTTGAATAATAGATGCCTCAACAACTTCTCGACGGTTTTTTGTTTGGGTACTTGCCCATGAGATAATTGTGTTAAGGTTTAAAAACAAGGCCGGGGCAGGATCTACGGGGTAAGTCGCTCCAGCTAAATCTTTCATCGACAGAATATCCAACAGCGCCAAAGAAGGTTTTATGACTGGTCCAAGTACACGCCAAAGTTTACTTTCAATACCTTTGCGTTTCATATCACCATAAACGTGCTCATATAGTTGCCTATTGTTGGTAAAAAACTTAACGCGGCCAGCAATATCTTCTGCTTTCTCGGTATCGAGATTGGGTCTACTAAGTACTTCTTCCAAAAAATCCTGTTTTAGTCTGTCAGTGTTTACAGAAACTGTTACCACGCCACCTTTGTATGGTACAACCTCACTGAGTAGGCCAGGTGGGGTTCTAAACAAAGTTTCCTCTCTAAGTTTTTCACCCATATCTTTAGATATGGTAGTTTACCAAAAAATAGTTCCTTAAACTCTTTCCTTTGTTGGTGGTTTATAAAGTGTGACCCACAGGTTTGAAAATTGAACCTAATGGTTATTGGTTTTATATACCACCACTGGCGGATTGTACCTAACTTTTCCTCGACCAGCAAACGCTTGAGCACATCCCATGACAATTTTCTTAACCTCTTCAGGCCCCTTGTTTCCCAATGGCATACTTAATGGAATAACATTCCTTGGCCGACCTCTTCTGCTCCATCTTGATTGAATATGCGGAAAACCACGTCGAAAAAGTGACCATTCGGAAGGAGTTGTTGCTCCAATCTCAAACTCTACCCGATATTCTCCAACACCTGGTTCAGTTGAAGTGATTATTGTCGTCTTTGTTTCTGCCATAACAGTCTCTTTGTCTGTGACCCCACGGGGAATCGAACCCCGGTTATTTGGATGAGAACCAAATGTCCTAACCGCTAGACGATAGGGCCAGTGCCTCAAAGTATACCAAAATCACTGGTATTTTTCCCCAAGTGTGGTTACAATAAATCCATGAAGAAAGTACTAGATAAGGTTGATCAGACTCGTCAAACTGTTGACCGAATCACTGATTCGGTTGATTGGTTTCGAGGTCTTATTGACTGGGTTAAAAGCCTCTTCAATCGTGGATAAACTCAAGTTGGTTTTAATCACCATTGCCACCTCGGCTCTTTTTTGGTTGGGGATGTATTTCAATATCCCCGGAAAAATTGGCTTTCCCTCCACTCAGCTAGAAACTGTTTTTGCCAATTATGATGGTCCCAACTACCTTATTATCGCCAAATGTGGCTACAACTTTGATTGCATTCGCCAAAACTTCTCTCTGCCTCTCCCAGTCGAATATTACCCCGCCCATCTTCCAGGATATCCCCTAATTATCAAATATTTTGCTATTTTTACTACTGGCCCCAAAGCCATGCTTCTCACCACCCTTCTGGGTTCAGTCTTCTTAAGTTTAATATTCTACGAATTTTTAAAATTATTTCTCAAGCCATCATCCGCCTATTGGCTAACCATACTGCTTCTTTTCTTTCCGGCTCGTCTTTTTGTCCTCCGCCAAATTGGTGCCCCGGAAACCTGGTTTCTTGCCTCAATCCTTGCCTCGATCTATTTTTTCAAAAAAGATCAGTTTTTGGCCTCAGCTCTTTTTGCTGTTCTTGCCCAGGTTCTCAAAAGTCCTGGGATTATACTTTTTGCCGCCTATGGTTGCCTCTTCCTGCGGGATAGAAATCACAAAAAATACATTTCTTATCTTCTTGTTCCTTTGGCGGTTTTTGTTATTTTTTGTTTTTACCAATTTCAAACTGGTGATTTTTGGGCTTATTTTCACTCTGGCGACAACTTTCATCTCAATCTTCCCTACAAAGTATTTTTTAGTCACCTTTCCTGGATCAACACCATTTGGCTTGAAGAAGTAATTTATATTTTTCTTTTGGCATTTGTTGGCATCTATTATCTTTGGAGAAAATATAAATTTGACATTGTTACCGTCTTTCCAGCTTTGTTTACTCTTGCTTCGGTACTGGTAGCTCATCGTGATGTCAGTCGCTACATCTCCCCAGTGTATCCATTTCTACTTCTGGCACTAGCTCCGATTCTCGAGCAAAAATTTTTTAAATATATTTTTATTTTGGTCCTGCCGGCAGTCGTTTTCTATGCTATTAATTTTGTTATTGGCAACGTTGCCCCTATTGCTGATTGGACTCCTTATCTACGTCTTTAGCAAATATATTTTCCCCGCCTCCTCCTCTATTAGTCCTCTTATGGTTAGTGTTGATACTATCGCCGAAATTTCACCCACACTTCTCCCCGTCATCCGACACAGTTCGTCGATAGTTGACGCTTCGCTTTGTAATACCCTCATCGCCTCCAGTTCTACTTTGGTCAAGCCATTGTCAAACATATTTTCTTGAATCATTTCTACATTAGTTTCAACTATGTCACCCGGACTGGTTGTCATTGTGGCCAAATTATTTTTGATTAAATAATTGGTTCCTTCCGAGGTTGGTGAATCAATCATTCCCGGCACTGCCCAAACCTGTTTCCCCTGTTGCCGAGCCAAACGAGCCGTAATCAAACTTCCGGATTTTATTCCCGCCTCCACCACCAGCACTCCCAGTGTTGACAATCCAGCCACGATTCGATTCCTTTGAGGAAAAGTCCACAAAGTAGGCTGAAAGTTGTTTTCGTATTCCGATATTACCAATCCACCTTTCTCAAGTATTTCACTGTACAACCAATCATTATCAATCGGCGTTAAGCAATCCAGTCCTCCGCCAAAAACCGCGATTGTTTTTCCTCCTATCTCCAAACTTTTCCTATGAGCTTGACTATCAACCCCATACATAAATCCCGATATAATTGTCACCCCATTGGCCACCAACTCCGTCACAAACCTATCCACCACCTCTCGTCCATACCTGGTCATTCTTCTACTGCCGACAACGGCGATAGATTTCTCCAACAACTCCTCTCCCCATTCTCCCCGATAATACAATTTCTTAATTAGAGGTTTAATTTTGTTCAATCCTTTTGGCCAATCATCTTTACTCTTTTCCCTAATCGGCCACTTTTTCCAGTTGTTCATTCAATATTTTCGTAATATCTTACATTTCCTCCTAGTATGCATACTGCATCTATCCGAAATTTTTGATATCTCATTCTCATTGCCTCATGTTCCATTAGATACCATTGAGCTACTCTTTTTACCTGGGCCAATTTCCTTTTATCAATCATTTCCTCTGGTAAGCCCATTTTGTCGTCTATCTTGTACTTAACCTCTACAAATACCAACCAATCATGATCAGTCATTATTAGGTCAATCTCCCCAATATCACAGTTGTAGTTGGTTTCAACTAGGCTCAAGCCCTTCTTTTCCAAATACTCCCTTGCCTCCGTTTCCCCACTTCTGCCCTTGGAAAAATTAAACTTCTTCATTCTCCAGTTCTGATTCTATATTGTAACGCTTCGGCAACGTGATTGTCGCCAATTATCTCACTCGAACTCAGGTCAGCAATTGTTCTTGCAACTTTGATTAACCTAAAATAAGTTCTGGCTGACAACCCAAACTTGTTAACTGCCTGTTTTAGCAACAAATTGGCCGAGTCCGACAACTTGGCAAACTCTTTTAGATGTTTGTTTTTCATATCAGAATTACAATGTACCCCAAAAACATTGGCAAATCTTTTTGTCTGAACTTTCCTCGCTCTCACCACTCTATCTCTAATTATTGCCGATTGTTTTTGATTGGTTGGCTGGTCACCAATCATTAATTTATTGACATCAACCGCTGGTACGTTAAGGTGCAGATCAATTCGATCCATAATTGGCCCCGATAATTTTTTTTGATAATTCATTATCTGGTGAACTGTACAACGGCATTCCTTTTTATTGTCACCCAAAAATCCACACGGGCAAGGGTTGGCTGCCGCTACCAGCATTATTTGAGCCGGAAATGTCATACTTCCTGCCGCTCTCGATATCGATACGTAGCCATCCTCCAATGGTTGCCGTAAGGCCTCCAAACACCCTCGGGAAAATTCTGGGAATTCATCCAAAAACAATACCCCCCGATGTGACAACGACACTTCTCCGGGGTGGGGGACAGCCCCACCTCCAATTAGTCCGATCTGTGAAGTTGTGTGATGGGGTGATCTAAAAGGTCGTCGTCTAATAAGTGATCCGCCAGCCGGGATATTTCCCGTTATTGAATAAATTTTCGTTACCTCCAAACTCTCCGCCTCTGATAATGTTGGTAATATGCCCGGTATGGCTCGCGATAACATTGTTTTTCCGCTTCCAGGTGGCCCCATCATAAAAATATTGTGTCCCCCAGCTGCAGCAATTTCCAATGCCCTCTTGGCCTGTTCCTGTCCCAGTATCTCTCCAAAATCAAATTCCGGCTCCAATCCTTCCAACAGCTCTTCGCTTTCTATTGTCTTTAACTTATCAATTATTTTCTGCTGTTGTAAGTGCAAAATTAATGTTTTTAGGCTATCAACCGGGTAAACATTCACCCCCTCAATTACACTTGCTTCGTTGGCTGATAATCGTGGCACAAATAAATTCCTAACTTTATTCTCTTTTGCCTGTATTGCTAGCAAAAATACTCCCCTTGTGTGCCTCAAGCCTCCATCAAGTGACAACTCCCCGTAGAAATATGATTTGTCCTCCGGCATTTTAATTTGATTACTCGCCGCCAGTACTCCCATTGCAATTGGTAAATCATAAGCCGAACCCTCTTTGGCCAGGTCGGCTGGTGCCAGATTAACTGTAATCTTGGCTGTCGGAAACTCCATCTCTGAGTTTGTAATTGCTGTTTTTATTCTTTCTTTAGCCTCTTCGCTACTTTTACTCGCCAGCCCCACAATCCCAAAACCAGGAAATCCTTTTTCCGCCACATTAACTTCCACCTCTATCTCTACTGCTTTTAGCCCATAATTAGCAACACTATTTACTTTTGCCAACATTTCTGCGCCGAAATCCCTTATAACCCTGTTCCTTTAATAAAGTACGGCAATCCCCATAATGTGTCGAACGTCTGTCTAAAACCCAAGGGTCACCCGCTGTTCTATGTAATACTACTTTTTTACTGTTAAGTCTGGAAGTTGATCCGTCCCCCCAATCAATCATGTACTCAACCTCACCTGCCTCTTTATCAGGTATTTCAAAAATCCTAACCACTAACCCATTTTACACCCAAATAAAACCCAAAATGTTGTTAAAATATGTCTGTGGATTTCAAGCTTCAAACTAACCTCAAACCTGCTGGTGATCAGCCCCAAGCTATCAACAAGTTAGTCTCTAATCTCAACTCAGGAATCAACAAACAAGTCCTCCTGGGCGTCACCGGCTCGGGCAAAACTTTTACTGTTGCTAATGTTATTACCAAAACTCAACTCCCAACTCTAATTGTTTCCCACAACAAAACTCTTGCCGGTCAACTTTATCAGGAATTCAAAGAATTATTTCCCCACAACAAAGTTTCCTATTTTGTCTCCTATTACGACTATTATCAACCCGAAAGCTATCTTCCCGCCTCCGATACCTACATTGCCAAAGAGGTCGAAATTAACGACCTTATTGATAAACTTCGTCTTGAAGCCACCAGTAACCTATTTTCCGGCCCCGACAACATCGTTATTGCCTCAGTTTCTTGCGTCTACAATATTGGTGACCCTCAAGATTTCAGTGGCAAAACTATCACTTTTATTCCCAACAATGTCTATCCTCGTCGTCAGCTTTTTGAAAATTTGGTTTCTCTTTTCTATTCCCGTTCCGAAATGGAGTTTAAACGTGGTCAATTTCGGGTACGAGGTGAGACTATTGAAATCTGGCCTTCGTATGCTGACTGGGTTATTGTCTTAGAATTCAATCCCGACCAGAAACTATCAAGCATTATTCAACGAAATCCATTTTCTGGACACGAGTTTGTCCTAAACAACTTTAAACTTTACCCCGCCAAACAGTTTGTTAGTGGCTCTACTGACCAAAAAATATTTGCTCAAATCAGATCTGATTGTCAAAAAAGTGTTGCCGAATTTAAGTCTCAAAACAAAATTTTAGAAGCTCATCGCCTGGAACAACGGGTTGATTATGATTTGGAAATGCTTTCTGAACTTGGTTATGTCAATGGTATTGAAAATTACTCAATTTACTTTGAAAATAATCGTCGTCCCGGGGACCCACCTTATACCTTGATTGATTATTTCCGCCATCTTTGGGGTGACCAATTCTTGACCATTATCGACGAGTCCCATGTCACCGTTCCTCAAATTGGCGGTATGTACCACGGTGATCTCTCCCGCAAAAAAACCTTAGTTGATTTTGGTTTTCGTCTTCCATCTGCCTTCGACAATCGACCTCTCAAATGGAACGAATTTCATTCCCGAGTTTCCAAGGTTGTCTATCTTTCTGCCACTCCATCGGAGTTTGAAATCAAAGATTCTCAAAATCACGTGGTCGAACAAATTATTCGCCCTACTGGTCTGGTTGACCCACCGGTCACTATCAAGGGCAGTCTTAATCAGATACCTGATTTGATCAACGAAATCCAGCAAAGAGTCAACAAAAAGGAAAGGACCTTGGTGGTGACCCTCACCAAACGCATGGCCGAGGAACTCGCCACCTATCTGTCCGATAATTCCAAAACCCCCATTCCTTTTAAGGTCGCCTACCTGCATGCTGATGTCGATACTCTCGAGCGGAGCAATATTCTTGACAAACTTCGCTTGGGCGATTTTGATGTTTTGGTTGGTATCAACCTTCTGCGTGAGGGTTTGGATTTGCCAGAAGTTTCCCTGGTAGCCATTCTTGACGCCGGACAACAGGGGTTTTTGCGGTCTCGCTCATCACTTATTCAAATTATGGGTCGAGCCTCCCGCCATCTTGATGGTCAAGTTATTCTTTATGCTGACACTGTTTCCGATGCCATGCACCAGGCAGTTACCGAAGTTAATCGTCGTCGGACAATTCAGCTTAAATATAATCGGGATCACCACATTACCCCTCAAACCATTACCAAATCAATTCGCCCCAAAATTATCGAAGCCCCAGCCAAAGAAATATTCACCACTCCGCTTCTTGCCCTCGATCCCTCATCGTTAACCCCCAATCAACGTAAATCTCATTTGGCCAAGTTGAGGAAAGAAATGCGCACCCTCGCTCTCGATCTTAATTTCGAAGAGGCCATCAAGCTCCGTGATAAGATTAAGGAATTAGAAGTTATCTCAAAATAACTTATGAATATCAAAATCGCTACTTGGAATATCGCTGGAGCCAGAAAGATAAAATCACTCAACCGTTGGGATTATCAGGACGAGGAACTCGACTATTTTGTTGCTCAACTTAAAACCTTATCCCCAGACATCATCTGTCTTCAAGAAAGTCATTCTAACCCTTCCAGGTCGCAGGCAGAAGAAATTACCAAAAAAATCGGGTTTAGTTTTTTTGCTGACTGTCCTATGTCGGAAGCAAGAATTGACCCTCAATATCAAACCTCTATCTCCATTATCTCCAATACCCCAATATCCAATATTGAAACCAAAAAACTCGATTACCCAGAATTTAAATTAGTTTTTCCTGACGGTAAAGAAGCCAGAAAATACGACAAATATTATCTTTCAACCACTATTCAAGGTATCCAAGTCGTTAATATCCAAGTCCAACCACTGCACATTTGGGGGCACAATTATGAAACTAGCCCTGGAAGTGAATTAGCTCTTAAGTACCAACAATACTTTCTGGGCTTTACTGAACCACTAATCCTTTGTGGTGATTTGAACACCAATCAGCCCGATCAGGTATATTCGGAGTTCTTTGGTAAGTTTAAGCTTGCAGAAGCCCTTCCAGATAAAATCACTCGTCCTGACCAGGGAAACAAATCAAGGAAATCAGACCACATATTTTATTCAAGTAGTATCAAAAAAATTAATTCCGACGTCGTTGTCACCGACACAGACCACTATCTTTGTTATTCGGAGTTTCAACTCTAAACTACCTCTTCTGGATTAGGAGTAGTTATTTTCGTACCCAAATAAAACCCAAATCTCTGCTACAATATAATTCATCATCATGATTCCCTCCATTCTTCAAGGGAGGGTGAAGGGTGGGTTTTTATGATCGACAAAATTATTGTTAAAGGAGCTAGGGAAAATAATCTTGCCAATGTCTCCTTTGAGTTTCCCAAAAACAAGCTAGTTGTTTTCACCGGTGTTTCTGGATCCGGCAAATCTTCCATGGCCTTCGATACTCTTTTTGCCGAAGGCCAACGTCGTTATGTCGAAAGTTTGTCAAGTTACGCCCGTCAGTTCCTTGGTAATCTTAAACGACCCCAGGTTGATCTTATCGAAGGCCTGTCGCCTAGTATTGCCATCAATCAAAAAGCTATTTCCCACAACCCCCGCTCAACCGTTGGCACCGTTACCGAGGTCTATGATTACCTCCGCTTACTCTTTGCTCGAATTGGCCACCCTCATTGCCCAAACTGCGGTCGTGAAGTTTCCCCTCAAACCAGCAAACAAATTGTCAACCAAATTTTGGACATCGCCAAATTAAATGCTGTCGGTTTAGATCATTACCGCTTTTTAGTTTTGGCACCATTGGTCCGGAATCGTGCCGGTGACTTTCGTGGTTTGGTCGAAAATCTTCGAAAACAAGGTTACAAATGGATCCGTATCGATAATCAAGTCGTCGATCTATATTCTGATTTTGGTATTGCCAAAACCAACAAGCACAACATCGATGCTGTTATTGATCGGATTTCAATTAATAAAGACAGTCTCAAAGAACCCAAGATAATTTCTGACCGTTTAATTGATGACGTCGAAGCCTCCATGAAGTTAAGCAATGGCTTGGTTGTTGTTGGTCATGTTACCGACAACTCACTTGAGTTTCCCGACAAACCTACCCAAGTTACTGACACTCTCTATTCCGAAAACTACGCTTGCCCTGTCTGCAATTTATCTCTCCCGGCCCTTGAACCCAGTTTGTTTTCTTTTAATTCCCCCCAAGGTGCCTGCCCCGAATGTAAGGGTTTGGGTTTTAAATACCAAATTGATCGTAGTAAGTTTCCCGAATGGAAGGCTAGGATGCTTGAGGCTAGATTTTTTAGCAGTACTTCCGAAAATGTCCGGGACGAACTCTCCCGTTTTATGTCCCGCAAAGATTGTCCTGTTTGTCTTGGTTCTCGACTCAATCCCGAAGCCCTGTCAGTCCATATTTTTGGTCAAAATATTTACCAGATTTGTCAACTGCCCATTGACAAACTTTGGCAGTTTATCAGCCAGCTTCCCCATGAACTAAAAAGTAGTCAGGAGATCGAAATTCTAACTCCCATCCAAGGCGAAATTAATTCTCGTCTAGAATTCTTACTTGCCGTTGGTCTTGACTATCTTTCCCTCGATCGTGAGGCCGGTACTCTTTCTTCCGGTGAATCCCAGCGAATTCGATTGGCTTCTCAAATTGGTACCGGTCTGACTGGAGTACTTTATATTCTTGATGAACCCACTATTGGTCTTCATCCCCGCGACAATGATCGTCTTATCGCCACTCTCAAGAAACTTCGGGAGCTAGGTAACACTGTTGTTGTCGTTGAACACGATGAAGATGTCATTCGTAACGCCGATTATCTAGTTGATTTTGGTCCCTTTGCTGGCCACTTGGGTGGCAACATTATTGCCCAGGGCTCTCTTGATGACATCAAAAAATCTTCCAAGTCCCTTACCGGTCAATATCTATCAGGTAAAAAATCTATTTCTTCCAACCAACCCACAACTCGTAACTCTCAACTAATAACTATTACCAATTGTTCTCAGTTTAACCTCAAGAACATAAATGTTTCCTTTCCCGTTGGCAAGTTTATTTCTGTCACCGGTGTTTCCGGTTCCGGCAAATCAACCCTGGTTCACGATACTATTTATGCTGGTTTGAAAAAACAAATTTATGGTGCTTATTACGACACTATTGGTGCGTTTGACCACATAACCGGTTGGGAACGTATTAAAGATGTTTTACTAGTCGATCAATCTCCCATTGGTCGCACCCCCAGAAGTAATCCCGCCACCTATACAAAACTTTTTGACGACATTCGTGTTCTTTTGGCCAAAACTACCGAAGCTCAAATTCGAGGTTTTAGTAGCGGCCGTTTTTCTTTTAATGTCAAAGGTGGTCGCTGTGAGGCCTGTGAAGGTCAAGGGCAAATCAAAATTGAAATGCAATTTTTACCCGATATCTATGTTACTTGTGATCAATGTCACGGTACCAGGTTTAAAGACGAAACCTTGGAGGTTGAGTACAAGGGTAAAAATATTGCCGAAATTCTTGATATGTCAGTTGACGAAGCTGTTAATTTTTTTGGCAATATCCCTAGTCTCAAGCGTAAGCTAGTTACCATTGAAGAAGTTGGCTTGGGCTATCTTCGCTTGGGTCAACCTAGCAACACTCTCTCCGGCGGCGAGTCACAGAGGTTAAAAATAAGTCGGGAACTAGTCAAAAAGAAAAGCAATCACACCCTTTATGTTCTTGACGAACCTACCACTGGCCTCCATTTTTATGATGTTGACAAACTTATCAAGGTACTTCGTAAATTAGTCGACATGGACAACACTGTTATGGTTATCGAACACAATCTTGATGTTATCAAAAATACCGACTGGGTTATCGATCTTGGGCCCGAAGGCGGGGACAAAGGTGGCCGTATCGTCGCCTCTGGTCCGGTTGCCGATATTATAAAATGCCAAAACAGTTACACCGGCCAGTATCTCAAAAAGCACCTCAACGCCTAATTATTGCCTCACGCCAACCCTCATTTCCAAATTCTGTAATTTCACCTGGAGTTAGCCAAGACTGTTGAATTGTGTGTCCAGTTTTTGGATCTATTCGCACCGCTCTCACAAATAACTCATTTCGACGCGCTGGATCAACATATTTTGGTGGTCTCGAGTTAATCTCTCCCAGTCGCGCCGTTCTTTCGTCCATCAAAAAAGATTATAATATGCTCACCATGAGTTTAAAAGCCAGCTTTCTCAAAATTTACGCCGATATACCGCTCGGGGCTCGGGGAGAAATTATTGCTGTTATCAACGATGAGCCCATTACCTGGAACAGTGCTCGGGTTGAGATCGAGAACGATACCGCTATCGGTAAAAAGATTCTCGACCAATTAGTTGATCTCAAAATTATCGATGCCCAAAATTAACCCTCTTGCCAAAAAACTCGCTCTTGCTCGCATTGCTGCTTATTCTGAAAAAATCAAAATTCACCTTGGTGGTCAATCTACTCTTACTCGTCGGCAACTTTTGTCTCACGTCAAAAACGAAACCGCTACTGGTCAGAAGATAGTTGATATTGAAATAGAATTCTTACGTGATTTAGCCCATGGTCAAATTTATCGCGATGCCTAGAAGTTTTCTTATCACCCGCCCCAATCATGATATTGCTACCGCCTATCTTTCTGTTTATTCCCAGCTTCTGATTGATCAGGCAGTCAAAAAACAATTTACCGTCGTTGATCTTGCTGGCCAACTAGCCAATCCCAAAAATTTTCATCAAAAAATCAAATCCCAGTTCTCTTTAATCCTTCTTAATGGTCATGGTTCATCACACATCATTAACGGTCAAGACAATCAACCCCTGATTACTGCTCCAGTATCCGAATTTGATTTCCAATCCGCCATTATCTATGCCCGCAGTTGCCAAACCGCCACTGCTCTTGGTCCGTATCTTATTCTGCACCACGCTACCGCCTTTATTGGTTACCAAAACGATTTTATTCTCGTCACTCTCGACGAGTCAGACCCTATTCATGACCCACTGGCCAAGTTTTTTCTCACCCCTAGTAATGCTATTGTTAGCAGTCTTATCAACGGTAGAACTGTGGGTTATTCCAATCGACGTTCCAGAAAAATGACGCTTAAAAATCTCCAATCGGTTCTCAAGAGTCGTGTCAAAACTCGTCGCGAAATTGCTGCTTATCTTTGGCACAATATTAAATATCAACTAGTTTTGGGTAATGATCAATCTCGAATCTCTACCAACTAAACCCGGTGTCTACATTTACCGTAACCTAGCAGGGGAAATTATTTATGTTGGCAAAGCCATCAACCTCAAAAAGCGAGTCTCCCAGTATTTTCAACGCGATGACGCTTTGGGCCCAAAGACGGCTCGGCTCGTCTCTCAAATCAATTCCATCGAGACCAAAACTGTCGACTCCGAAATTGAGGCTCTAGTCCTCGAAGCCAGGCTTATCAAAAAACATCGTCCAAAATACAACTCACTTCTCAAAGATGACAAAAGCTATCTTTATATTACTATTTCTCACGACCACCTCCCCGTTATTTCCACTGCTCGAGTTACCAATTTACCCCCAAAATCTGACATCTATGGCCCATTTCCCAACGGTTCTGCTGTCAAATATCTTTTAAAAACCATTCGTCACGTTTTTCCTTATCTCTCCAAAAAACATTCATCATCTTCTTGTCTATATTGCCATCTTCACCTCTGTCCTGGTCCCGATCCAGACATCAAAGTTTATCGCCAAAACATCGGTAAAATCAAAAAGATTCTTAACGGTCACTTTAAGCTTTTGCAACGCCAACTTCATCGGGAAATCAAACTTTTCACTGCCTCAGAAAACTTTGAGCTAGCTATTACTGCCCGTGATCAACTCCAGGCTCTCAACTATATTGTTTCCGGTTGGCACCACCTCAGTAATTTTTTTGGCCAGGTCAACCTCCCCGAAGACCGTGCCAATCACGCCGTTAACCAACTTTCCCTTGTCCTAAAAATTAACCCTATCCGTCGTATTGAATGTTTCGATATCTCTCAGCTTGGTAGTCACTTTTTTGTTGGCTCGATGACTGTTTGGCAAGACGGGCATCTCGATTCAGGTCAGTACCGTAAGTTTAGAATTCGTACCAAATTTACTCCCGACGACCAGTATATGATACGCGAAGTAGTTTACCGTCGTCTCAAACACCCAGAGTGGGGGACGCCCGATTTAATTGTGGTTGATGGCGGTAAACCTCAAATCTCCGCCGTCTCCATTATCGACAATCTACCACCGACGATCAAAATTATTGGCCTAGCCAAAAAATTTGAAACCATAGTCTATAAAAAAAATACTAATTTTTTTGAAATTAATCTTCCTGACAATTCTTCTGCCCTTAATCTTCTCAAATCCCTTCGCAACGAAGCCCATCGTTTTGCCAACAATTATCGTCGCCAACTAATTAGTCGTAAACTGTTAGAATCAACTAAATGAAACCTCTGATCTCCGTTGTTGTTCCCGCCTATAACGAAGAAAAGCTTCTTCCGGGTTGTCTTACTAGTCTTCAAAAACAATCCTTCACTAAACCCTTCGAAATTGTTGTGGTTGACAACAACTCCACCGATAGGACCCCGACAATTGCCAGGCAATTTGGTGTCAGAGTAGTTACAGAAAGGAACAAGGGAGTTATTTTTGCCAAGCAACAAGGTTACCTTTCTTCTCGTGGTAATTTTGTTGTCTTTGTTGACGCCGACTGTATTGTTCCGCCTACGTGGTTACAAAACATAATTTCCCCCTTCCACGATCCTACTGTTGTCGCCGTTACTGGGCCCTATACCATTATCGATGGCCCAAAGTTCCATCAATATTATGCTCGATTTGCCCAATTTATCACTTGGATTTGTTATCGATATTGGGGAAAAAATTTATATTTATCCGGAGGTAATTGCGCTTATCGGAAAACAGTTCTTGACAAGTTTCACTGCTTTGATGTTACTAAAGGTGTGGGGGAGGACGAATATGGCATTCTTTCCAAGGTCTTAAAATATGGACGGGTGATCTATTGCCCAAAAACTCGCATTTTAACATCTGGCCGACGAGCCAGTAGAGGATTTTTTGATTTTCTTTCCCAAATGTTGGTTCGTTACAGTCTCAACTTTATTAGTCTTCGCACCTTTGGCAAAGCAATTTTTCCACCCTACAGTGATTTTCGTTAACTAGCCAACAAACTCTTCATCTTCTTCAGGGCTTCTTGATTTGCACCAACCTCAAAATGTTTTCTGGCTGGTTCTAATTTAATCACCAACCACTCGATCAAGGCATTTTTTAAATCAAGTGGAAAAAGTTTTTCCTCAGCATAATCCTTCTCCACTTCGTCGTAAGTAAGGTACTTCTTATTCCCACCAAACCTCCCCTCCCGTTTTATCTCAAATTCTCCTTTGTTTTCCCCCCAGAATACCAATGTTTTTACCCAATTTAACAGGGGATTATGCTCCACCATTTTTGGTGGCCCATATGCCTTCATAATCTTAACCCTAATTTCTTCGGGGTCATCGTGGACAAATATCGCTGATCCCGGTTTTGACTTACTCATTTTGAGTGATTCGTCGTTGTTTATTCCAGTCTCCGGTGCTGTTAAGCCGGCAATCAAGTTTTGATGTATTGCAATTGGTGCCCAGCCACCAGGAAGTTTAGGTAAAGCCTCCCGCGCAATCACATGGGCCTTTCTTTGATCCATTCCAGCGTGGGCTAAAGTTATCCCCATCGTAACGATATCAGCCACTTGTAATGGTGGATAGAATAGTGTCGCCATATCTACCTCCTGGCCTTGTTTTTTCCCCATAATCGAAATCGATCGTAAATTTCTCGACAAAGTTATTTGTTTTCCAACTCGCATAAAAGTCTCCCAATGTTGTGGGTTATTTTCATATAGTTCTTTGCCACTAACAAATTCAACTTCGTTTTCTCCCACCCCAAAGCATTTCAGCGAGGCAATCAACGCTTGCTTAAAGTAATTCTCTGCCGCCCAGCGAATATTCTCCCAGTTACCGCCTAACTTGTTGTTCAGGTAAGTGTGAAAGTCAGCCAAGAATATTCGACACCTCACTCCAGCTTTTAGGAAATCAGCAATTTTTCCCATTGACATCAATCCCGTCCCAAGGTGTACCAATCCCGATATCTCAAAACCAATATAGTGGTTGATTACTTTATTGGACTCGACTAATGCCCTCAGATCTCCCTCCGTCAGTACTTCCTGACAATTTCTGGTTATTAATTGAAATTTCTCATCATTCGTCATTAGGCTAGTATAACTCAATAATCACTTCTTCTGGCAAAGACCAATAGTCTTTTCCAATCTGTGCCCAA
This sequence comes from uncultured Gammaproteobacteria bacterium, assembly GCA_964503465.1. Lineage (GTDB taxonomy): Bacteria > Patescibacteriota > Microgenomatia > UBA12405 > UBA12405 > CAZCYZ01. The sequence continues at coordinate 306,300 of CAZCYZ010000001.1, forward strand.
CGGCCAGCAGGTTTGAAGTATCAAAGTTTCTTTGTCTGGTTCAGTGTAGTTTAAATATTCCACCTCCTGGGCCGCCACTACCTTTTTTTGATAAACCCGATAGTTATAAACCAATCCTTTGTATTTAATGAAAATAATATCATCATCCTTAAGCTCCCCTAGTAGATAAAAAACTGCGTTTTTCCGAGCCATCCCCACTCCCTGTCGCGTCGAATGGGCAAATACATAGGTACTTTTCCCCACTCCATTTCCTGGAGGGCTACTTCCCTTGGATTGAGCCACCACCTCATCCTCCAGTACTTTCAGATACTCTCCAGGGTCATATGGTGACACCCCTTCGATTACTTTCGACTTAGCCAAAATTTTTGGGATTTCAATTTCATAATTACTATCCATTATTCCTATTGTCGGGGTTGGATACACCACCATCTCATCACCACCCTGCCGCCTGGTGCTCATTTCATACCTCAAGATTGCCCTTCCTAGCGGGTAATAAAGGTATATACCATAAATCATTGCACCCACCATCAAGCTATTTCCTAGGCCAAAAATTACCTTTTTATAACCAGGAGGATTATGGTAAATTACACCACTCTTTTTTACCTTCACTGACCTTTTTTTAGGCACCACTCTAAAAAAGTCCAACATTACCATATTTTAACCATTTAAATTGACAAAACCAGACCCCTGCCTTAACATATACACTTGTGGCCACGAATATTAAGCTTTACCAAAGCTTGCAATACCCCCTCTTTATTATGAGGGGCAATTTCCTGGCCACTATTTGCCTCTCTTGCTAAGTTGGGTCAATTTAAAACCCAATTTTAGCCAAAACATTCGAGAGGTTTTTTTAGTTTTTTGCCCAAAGATACAATCCCGAAAAGATGTAGTCGATATCGGGGTAATCATTAGTTTAACCAAACACCATGTGTCCAAAAACACCTATTACCCAAGAAGGTTACGACAAACTGGCTCAGGAACTATTAGAGCTTCAACAAAAACGTGATCGTCTTATCACTCAGATTGAGGAGGTTGCCCAACCTGACGAAGCCGGTGAAGACGCTCTAGCCACTCAGCTAAAAGAAGAATTAGAGGTTGTTAACGACAAAGTGGCTGATCTCGAGGAAGCTCTGGAAAATCCTCAAATAGTCAACGGATCATCTCGAGTCACCAATCTCGTTCAAATCGGTAATAAAGTCAAAATTAAAATCTCAGACAACGCCGTTAAGGAGTTTTGCATTGTCAGTCATCTTGAAGCTGATCCAACCCAAAATAAAGTTTCTGATCAGTCCCCCTTAGGGCTAGCCCTAATTGGCAAAAAAGTCGGCGATTCACTTGAGGTCAATGCTCCAATTGGCAAACTCACCTACAAGATTGTTTCCATCTCATAGTTGGGTTTGTTTGCTAGAATAACTCATGTCTGATCTTCGACTGCAACGCCTCAACAAGTTGGCCGGAATCAAATCACTCGGTCTTGATCCCTATCCTCAGCCAGATTTATCCCACAAACAATCTTGCCAGGAAGCAAAAAATCTCATTGACCAAACAGTCACTGTCGCCGGACGATTAATGTCTCTCCGTGGACATGGTAAGATCTTGTTTGCCGATCTTCTGGATCGCACCGATAAAATTCAGCTTTTCTTCGAGAGCAATTCGCTTCCTCAAATTTTTAATCAAACAAAACTTTTAGATATCGGCGATATTTTGTCTGTTGTCGGTACTGTCTTCAAAACTCAAGCTGGCGAGGTAACTATTCGAGTGACCCAATTTCAAATTTTAGCCAAAAATATTCGCCCCTTACCCGAAAAATGGCACGGCTTAACCGATATCGAGGAGCGTTATCGTCAACGTTACCTTGACCTGATCGTTAACCCAGATTCTCGTCAGGTTTTTCTGGCTCGAACCAAGATTCTCACCACTCTTCGTCAGTTTCTCGATAATCACGGTTTTCTTGAGGTTGAAACTCCCATCCTTCAGCCTGTTTATGGTGGGGCCTCGGCCAAACCTTTTGTCACCCATCACAATGAGCTTAATCAGGACATGTACCTTCGTATCAGTGACGAGCTTTATCTTAAGCGCCTTATTGTTGGTGGTTTCGAAAAAGTCTATGAAGTCTCTCGTGATTTCAGAAACGAGAGTGTTTCCCGTTTCCATAACCCGGAGTTTACTCAAGTCGAGTTCTACTGGGCTTACGTTGACTACGAAGTCCTGATGAAATTTACCGAAGACCTTTTTGTCCACCTCATTAAAACTGTTAAACCATCACTTCAGTTTTCCTTTAATGGTCAGCAACTTGACTTTACTCCACCATTTAAGCGCCTTAGCTTTCGGGATGCGATTTTAGAAAAAACAGGTATCGATGTCGACCAAATTCAAACCGAAAAACAATTTTTTGAAAATTTAAAAATTGCCAAATTGAAAATTGAGACCGAAGGTCTTTTTGGCCTCGGGGCTCTTTTTGACGCTCTCTACAAAGAACATGTTCGACCATATCTTGTTGGTCCGGTATTTCTCACCGATTATCTGGCAGAAATGATTCCGCTGGCCAAAAGAAAAGTCAATAATCCCAATAAAATTGCCTCATTTCAGTTGTTAGCCTGTGGCACCGAACTCCTTAAAGCCTACAATGAACTTAATGATCCCCAGGATCAAAGAAATCGTTGGCTCGAGGAAGAAGCCCTGGCCAAAAAAGGTAAAGCTGAAGCCGAACAGTTAGACGAAGACTATATCCGAGCTTTGGAATACGGCATGCCGCCTACGGCTGGTTGGGGTATGGGTATTGACCGCCTCACCCAGTTTTTAACTGACACCCCAACTATCAAAGATGCCATTCTTTTTCCCTCAATGAGATCAGAGAAAGCCAACCACGTTTCCACGTCAATCGTCATTAGTCAAGTTTTGGAGATCGCCAATCATCCAAATTCCGACAAACTTCACCTGGTTAAAGTTACCGACGGTCAAATCAATTACGATGTTGTCTGTGGCTGCGATAATTACAAGATCGGGGATCTGGTTGGCCTGGCTCTCCCGGGAACTACAGTTCCCACCCCAGAAGGTAATACCCAAACCATTAGTAAAATCAAACTCCGTGGTGTCGAATCAAACGGCATGCTCTGCTCCCCCTTAGAACTCGGTGTTTCCACCGACCACACCTGTATCTATATTCTTCCTCAAAAACTCTCCCAGTACCTTGGTCAACCCGTATCAAAATACCTTACTCGTTAACTTTGTAGACTACCGCTCCTTCATGACTCGCTTGAGCCAATTTTAGTCCTGCTTCTTGACCAACTCCAATACTATTGACTGGTAAATGATCAATTTGGAGAGAATCCACTATTTGTTCAAAACCCACACCCTCCTCGCCAATCCTAATGGTGTCACCTACCTTAACCTCTCCCTCACTTACAGCCAGCACTCCTACCTGAATTTTGTCAAAATAATGAGTAATTTTTCCTACCTGCGTGTAGTTCATTTTTATTCTCCAATAAACAATTAATATTAATTGTTTCTATGCTAATATTAGCACAATATGACCTACAATCATCAAAAGTTTTACGATGCTATTAAAGATAATTTAGAAGACAATATTTTCCGTCATTCATTAGCCCTTGAAGCCTGCATGCTTGGACTCTATGACTATTTCCAACAGAACAATCTGCTTGACTCAAACGAGCCTGGTCGAGAGGAGTGGGGGATTGCTGGTTTGATCCATGACATTGACTTCGCTGGTGACACCAAAGAACAACACCCTCTCAAAACTAAGGAAGTATTGGCCAAATATAGTTTAGAGATCTCCGACATTGTTCACCGTATTATCCTGGCTCACGATGGACGGCAGGGGATTAACAAAACCACTAAGGCTGAATGGTCGATATTTTGCGCTGATTCTCTCACTGGTTTAATTATGGCCGTCGCCTACGTTTATCCATCTCGAAAACTGGCCGATGTCAAAGTTTCATCAGTGGTCAAAAGATTTCTAAAAGAACCAAAGTTTGCCGCTGGTACTCGACGAAACGAAGTCGCTCAATGTTCCGATTCCGCTGGTTTGAATCTTCCTTTGGAAAAGTTTATTGAAATTTGCCTTAGTTCAATGCAAAAAATTGCTTCAGAGCTTGGTCTCTGACATGATAAAATACTTCATTCATGCTCGACATCAATGTCATTCGCAACAATTCTGATTTAGTCAAAACTGCTCTGCTCAATCGCCAAAAAGATCCGTCTCTTCTTGTTCAAGTCACCGAGGCCGATCAAAAATATCGCCAAACTTTAGTTGAGGTTGAGAAACTTCGTGCTGATCAAAACAATCTCTCTCGTCAAATAAAAGGAAAACCCAGTGACGACCAAATTGCCCAAGGTAAAGCGATTAAAGATCAACTCAAAAAAGTCGAAGAACGATTAAGCCAAGAACTTAAGATTCTTAACCAATTTCTTGAAGAGATCCCCAACATCCCCGCATCCGATGTCCCCGTTGGCAAGGATGATTCCGATAATGTCGTCATCAAAACTGTTGGTGAAATTCCCAAGTTTGACTTTGCCCCCAAGGACCATGTTGATTTGGGCAGACAACTTGACATCTTGGATGTCGATAAAGCTGGTCAACTTTCGGGTTCTCGTTTTGGTTACTTCAAAGGTCAAGGAGCCGTATTGGAAATGTCTCTTATGTTCTATGCCTTCAAAAAACTAGTTTCCAAAGGATGGCAAGGTATGATTCCTCCGGCTATGGTCAAAAGTCAAACTGAATGGGGCTGTGGTTATGCCAGTAACAAAAATCTTTTTAATGCCTACTATTCTGTTCCCGAAGATGATTTAGTCTTTATTAGTAGCTCCGAACATGCCGTTGTCCCTTATCATAGCAACGAAATAATTGATCCGCGCCGACTACCAATCAAATATGTTAACTTTTCGCCCTGTTTTCGTCGTGAAGCAGGGACATATGGTAAAGATACTCGTGGTCTTTTTCGTGTCCATTTTTTCAACAAAGTCGAAATGAATGTTTTTGTTCTCCCCGACGAAAAACTTTCTGATACCACTTGTTTGGAAATGCTTGCCCTTGAAGAAGAATTGATGCAGGAATTAGGATTACCATATCAAGTAGTTGCCTGTTGTACCGGTGATTTGCCTCAACCTAATCGCCGAATGTACGATCTCAATACTTGGTTTCCCGGACAAAATACCTATCGCGAAACCCAGTCTTGTAGTAATTGCACCGACTACCAATCCCGACGTCTAAATACCAAAGTAAAAATCAACAACACCAACGAACTTGTTCATATTCTTAATGCTACTCTCATTACCGATCGAGCTGTTTTGGCCATTATTGAAAACTTTCAAACTAAAGAAGGTTACATTACTATTCCCAAATGTCTTCAGCCGTTCTGCGGCTTTGACATTATCAAACCTGCGTCCTAATTTGTAGAGGAGCCATCCTATCCCGATCCCCGACATCGGTCGGGGCATCGGGAGGATTTTTTTTAAGCTATACTATATCCTGTCTATGTTTTCTTTTCTCAAAAACATTTTTGATGACAATCACCGTCGTATCGCCGGATACCAGCCGATTGTTAATAAAATTAACTCTATCGAACCAAGCATTCAGCAATTATCCGATTCCGATTTGGCCCAAAAAACCAAATATTTCAAAGACCAGCTCAAGAGCGGTAAGACTTTAGATGAAATACTTCCCGAAGCTTTTGCAGTTGTTCGTGAAGCTATCAAACGTACTGTTGGCGAGCGGGCCTATGACGTTCAACTTATTGCCGCCATCACTCTCCACCAAGGAGCCATTGCCGAACAAAAAACCGGTGAAGGCAAAACTCATTCAGTTATTTTCCCTGCTTATCTTAATGCTCTTACTGGCCAAGGTGTCCACATTGTTACTCCCAACGATTATCTCTCTCGGGTTGGAGCCGGCTGGTATCCCCGGGCTCTAAATTTTTTAGGTATTTCTACTTCCTGCATCATTCACGAGGAATCTTTTATCCTCGACTCTTCTTACACTAATCCCAACGAAACAGTCGACAATCGTCTCGCTCACCTTCGGCCGGTGTCTCGACAAGAAGCCTACCGGGCTGATATTACTTATGGCACCAATAATGAATTTGGGTTTGATTATCTTCGTGACCATATGGTTGGCAATATCGACGACAAGGTCCAGCGTGATCATTACTTTGCTATTGTCGATGAGGTTGATTTTGTTCTCATTGACGAAGCTAGAACTCCTCTCATTATTTCTTCCCCCAACAACCAACCAGTTGATAAATATTATCGTTTTGCTCAAATTGCGGCTGGGCTTCAACCTACGGACTATGTTATTGACGAAAAGGCCCGATCGGCCACCCTTTCTGAGTTTGGTATTCGCAAGGTTGAGAAAATTCTAAACGTTAACAATCTTTACGAGGAATCATTCGAAACCATCCACTACATCGAAAATGCTATTAAGGCTCAGGCGATGTATCATCGCGACCGTGATTATGTTATCAAAGATAACGAAATAATTATTGTTGATGAATTTACCGGTCGTTTAATGTATGGTCGCCGTTGGTCAGATGGCCTTCATCAAGCAGTTGAGGCCAAGGAAAATGTCCCAGTTCAACGTGAGTCTCAAACTTGGGCCACCATTACTTTTCAAAATTATTTTCGTCTCTATCAAAAACTTGCCGGTATGACCGGCACTGCCGCCACCGAATCCGAAGAGTTCCGAAAAATTTACCATCTTGATGTTGTTCCTATTCCAACTCACCTATCGGTTAAACGGCAGGATCATCAAGATCTTATTTTTAAAACTCAAAGAGCCAAATATGCCGCCCTAGCTGCCAAAATCGAAGAACTTCATCATTTAGGCCAACCGGTTTTGGTGGGTACTACTAGCATTGACAAAAACGGCATCATCTCTTCAATGCTTCAAAAAAAAGGTATTCCTCACCAAGTTCTTAATGCTAAAAATCATCGTACTGAAGCCGAAATTATTGCCAAAGCCGGTGCTAAAGGGGCAGTTACCGTTGCTACCAACATGGCCGGTCGTGGCGTTGATATTATTTTAGGTGGCCCCAAAGACACTACTCCAGATTGGCCCAAACATCATCAAGAGGTTGTCGATTTGGGTGGACTAGCTGTTCTTGGCACCGAGCGACACGAATCACGGCGAATCGACAATCAGCTTCGGGGACGTTCTGGCCGTCAAGGGGATCCTGGTAGCTCTCAATTTTATGTTGCCCTTGATGATGACTTAATGAGAATTTTTGGTGGCGAGAAAATTCAAAGCCTTATGACTCGGTTCAATATGCCCGAAGATGAGGCGTTAACCCACCCTTTGGTTTCCAAGGTTCTTGAGCAAATTCAAATCAAAGTTGAAGGTTATAACTTTGATGTTCGTAAAAATTTAGTCGAATATGATGATGTTATTAACAAACAACGCCAAATTGTCTATTCACTCCGTGACAAAACTCTATTAAATAGTCACGACAACCCCCAGCTTAACCATCAGGAGATTTTTAAGCATCTTGCTGACGAAGTCAATTCACTTATTTCTCAAAATACCTTCACTAACGGCACTCCATCCGACTGGCAAAAAGTGGTTTTAGAATTTTCCGAAATACTCCCGTTTCCTGAACCTCATCGTCCCAAACTAATTGCTAAACTTTCTCAGGCCAATGATCCTGGCGATGTTCTAATCAAACTCTTAAATGATCAATGGCAACAACGGCTTGATTTTTTTGGGACAGAGATATCCAACAATATTCTTTCTTATGCCATTATTAGTACACTTGACCCCCTTTGGGTAGAACATCTCACTCACCTTGATGATCTCCGAGAAGGAGTCCGTCTTCGTGGCTATGCCCAAAAAGATCCCCTAGTCGAATACCGCAAAGAAGGTTATGAAATGTTTCAAAGGCTTATGAGTCAATTTGAATACAATCTCAACCGCAAAATCTTCCGTCTCGAACCGGTTAATAATCCTATTTCTACTCCCGCCAATGTCAACGAAACCCGTGGTCAACTATCAGTTCCCGGTCAAGAACCTCAGCCCTCTACCACTCCATCAACCCCGGCCGTCTCTAGTTCCACTCTTGGCCGCAACGATCCCTGTTGGTGCGGTTCCGGTAAAAAATTTAAAAAATGTCATTACCCAGCCTTATCCTGACATGAATTACCAAACTCTCGCCCCAAAGATTCTAAAAGAAATTCATTCTTCTAAAAATATACTTCTCCATCTCCATCCTTCTCCTGACGCTGATAGCCTAGGAAGTGCTTTAGCTTTTTACTGGTACCTTAAAAGTATCGGTAAAAATCCAACGGTCATTAAAGGTGACTCCGAATTGCCTAACTATTTATCAGTTTTACCCGGGTTTGACCACATCGTTCCGCAGAACTTCTTTGAGACTAACTTAAAAAGGTTCGACCTTTTTATTAGTCTTGATACTTCAGCTCCAAATCAAATATCAAAAATTGACAAAATCATTCTTCCTCTTCCACTTAAAACCATCGTTATCGATCACCATCAAACCAACTTTTCCTACGGTCTAGTTAATCTGGTCGATACCACCTCCCCTGCTACTGCTCAAATTGTATATCAACTCTTTAGGTTATGGAAAGTCAAAATGACTCGAAACGTGGCGGTTAATCTCTTTGTTGGTATTTATCATGACACCGGAGGATTTAAGTACCAAAAGACCACCGCTGATACCTTCATTATTGCGTCAGAACTGGTCAAACACTGTCCCGACTTTACCCAAATACTATTCGATATTGATAATAGCAACCTTCCCCAGCATCTCTACTTTAAGGGCTTAGCTCTGTCAAACATCAAAACTTATTTCAATCAAAAATTAGCTGTTTCTGCCATTTCATATAAGGTATTAGAGAAGTTTCAAATCAGCTCTAGCTTCAGCGAAAAAAGTGAAATCTCCAATATGCTCAAGTCAGTTGTGGGTTGGGACATTGGGGCCACTATTGTCGAAAGATCACCTGGTGTCTGCACTCTAAGTTTAAGAACTCGGGATTCATCCGTCTATGATCTCTCCAAAGTTGCCTCATCAGTGGGTGAGGGTGGCGGTCATCCTGCCGCCGCTGGCTCGACTATTTATGCCCCAATTAGTAAAGCTGTTAAGATACTTTTAACAACCGTCCAACAATTACATCCCGATTTAGGCAGTCCTTAATTTGCTAAAATATTTCATGTCCGATTGTGTTTTTTGTAAGATTGTTGCGGGGGAATTGCCGTCTTATAAAACCTACGAAGATGATTTGTTCTTGGCCTTTCTCGACATCAAGCCCCTTACTCCCGGTAACTCACTCCTAATCCCCAAAAAACATTTCCGTTGGGTTACCGATGTCCCGGAATTTGGTAAGTATTGGGAGGTTGCCAAAAAACTTGCCCTCAAAACTCAAACCATTGTCAAATCAGACTACACCACCTTTTTAACCTTAGGTATGGAAGTACCCCACGCCCATATCAGAATTATCCCAAGATTTTACAATGATCAACACTCTACTGGGGTCAATCTTGACAAAGTTGTTTCTATTTCACCAGGAGAAATGATTAAACTTTCTGCTAAGATAAAATTATGACTCCCGACGAAGAACTAATTATTGAAATTAAAAAGTTAAACCAAAAACTAAGTTTTTTAGAAAGCCCACTTAGGAATGCCTGGTACAACTTTATTTCTGGTACTTTTCGCTCATTAGGTAATCTTTTTGGCACTGTCGTCGTCGCTGCCTTGATTGTCTACCTTTTTTCTCAATTTCGCCTTGGCCAACTCATTACTCAGTGGTTTCAGGGAATGATCGAATCAACCGTCAATCAAATTTTACCCCAAATTACCCCTTCAAGCCCCTTTGGTATCTGACCCTGTCGGTTTTACTTAACCATCTTTTTCTCAGGCGGACATTCTTAGGAGTTATATCTATTAATTCGTCATCCTCAATAAAGTCAAGAGCTTCTTCAATGCTGTATTTTACTGTCGGTGCCAGAATAATCGCATCATCATTTCCCGCCGATCTCATATTCGTCAGTTGTTTCCCCTTACAGACGTTTATCTCCAAATCTCCCGCCAACGGTCTCAGGCCCACAATTTGTCCTTCATAAATCATTTCGGTTGGTGATACAAACGTTATTCCCCTTTTTTGGGCCAAATCCAAACCGTATGACAAAGCCTTCCCCGATTCCGAAGCGATCAATACCCCGTTTCTTTGTCGTACTACCTCATCCTCAATCGGTTCATAACCCAAAAAGAAAAAATTAAGCGACATTTGCCCCCGGGTTTCCGTCATCAAGCTACTACGTAATCCCAGGGCATTTTTTTCACTTATTTTGTAAACCATTTTTACTTGGCTCTTGTCATCACTCTGCATATCAATCATTTTGGCTTTTCTTTTTCCCAGCTCACTACTAACTGCCCCGACATAATCGGAAGTGGTAATTACCGTCAACTCGTTAACCGGCTGGCAAACTATTCCCTTAATCTTTTTTAAAATTACTTCCGGCTTGCCAACTTCCATGGCAAATCCTTCTCGTCTCAGTTTCTCTGTCAGCATCGCCAAGTGCAACTCCCCTCGGCCTGACACCACTGTTCTAATACTGTCTTTTTGATCAACCTCCAACCTCAACCCCAAATCAGTTTCAATTTCCACCGCCAATCTCTCCTTAAGTTCTCGACTGGTTAGGAATTTCGATTCATCCCTGGCAAAAACCGAAGTATTCGGTCCGAAACTAGCCTTTAATGTCGGTTCACTAACACTAATCGTTGGCATTGCCACCTGGCAGTGAATATCGGTTAGAGTATCACCAATTTTGATTTTTGGTACCCCGGCCAAATAAACGATTTCCCCGCTACAGGCTTCATCTATTTCGACTTTCGAAATTCCCTCATTTCGATACATCCGCTCAATTTTAAAGTTTCCCTCTACCACCTGGTCCGGTCTTATCCAGGAAACAAAATCGTTCTTTCGAATCTTCCCCCCATTAATTCTGCCCACCGCTAATTTCCCTAAATATTCATTTCTCTCAAAGGCCGAAATCAACATCTGGAAAGGTTTATCGGGGTTTTTCACCGAACTTGGGATATTGACCATAATAGTTTCCAGTAGGGGAGTAATGTCACCTTCTTCTTCAAGCGAATTTGGTATCTTATTAAAAGCCTTTCCTTCCCGTCCGATAGCGTATACCACCGGGAAATCTAAACTATTAATATCCTTGGCCAGTGACAGAAATAATGATTCAGTATCCGACAATACCCTTTTAATATCGGCGTCCTTTCGGTCGATCTTGTTAATTACCACTATTACTTTTAACCCACTCTCCAATGCCTTTTTTAAAACAAACTTTGTTTGCGATAAAGGTCCTTCAGCCGCATCAATAATCAATAATGCTCCGTCGGCCATATTAAGCACTCTTTCGACCTCACCCCCAAAATCTGCATGACCCGGAGTATCAATAATATTTATTTTGGTATTTTTATAAAAAATTGATGTATTTTTCGACATTATCGTAATTCCCTTTTCCCGCTCCAGTTCATTACTGTCCATGATCCTGTCAATGGTCATCTCTTCTTGGTTATCCCGGAATGTGTGAGTTTGTTTTAACATCGCATCCACCAATGTCGTTTTCCCATGGTCAACATGAGCAATCACCGCTACATTAATAATATCCCCAAAATTAGGCATTCGCTCATTATACTCCATAGTTGCTAAAATGGTCTATGCAAACAGTCAAATCTCTTCTTTTGGTCCTTGTTTCTTTTTTCGCTTCATTTTTTCACCAACCGTCTCAAACCATTACCAGGCTTCAAGAGAACATCAATCCCGCTCCTACCAAAATTCTTGACAATGGCCTCCCCAACAAACATCTTATCAAAACAGCTTTTGTCGCTCAGGCTCCTGAAAAACAATGGGATCAACCATGGCAAGACGCCTGTGAAGAAGCCGCGCTTATAACTGTCGATTATTATTACCGTCAAATCTCTCCCTCAATCGTTGACCAAAAAAATGCCATTCTTTCAATGATCACCTTCGAGGACCAGCAAGGTTGGACTCATGACGTCAACTTGAATCAGATGGCCATCATCGGATCCCAGTACCTTAGCTATCAAACCAAAATTATTACCAATCCTAGTATCAAAGATATTAAAACTTATCTTGCTCAAGACATTCCAGTTATCATCCCTGCCAATGGCAAAACACTTTATCGTGAAAACCGCCATTTCAAAAATGGCGGTCCTTGGTATCACAATTTAGTTATTCTTGGCTACAATGACGAACTTAATCAATTCACCGTACATGATGTTGGTACTCAGTTTGGCCCATATTTCCACTATACATATAATACTATTCTTGATAGTATCCACGACTTTCCTTCCACTGGTCACAAAGAGGACATCAATTCTGGACCCAAAAAAATCCTACTTTTGTTAAAATAGGCCATGACCAAACCCAAACTGTCTTCACTTCTCATCGTTTTATTTAGTTGTTCTCTTCTGTCAGCCTGTGGCCCCAGTCAAAAATCTTCCCCGTCTGTCGATTCCGACAATCCCAGCCCAACTAATTCCACCCTTACCATTATTCCTTCAATCCAAAATATGAACGACACTGTTGTTACTCTTAAAACCAAGTCTGGTCCTATCGCTCTTAAGTTATATTCCAAAGAAGCCCCCAAAACAGTTGCTAATTTTCTCAAAAAAGTCAACAGCGGTTTCTACAACAATCTCAGTTTCCATCGTGTCGAACCAGGTTTTGTTGTTCAAGGAGGTGATCCTCAAGGAAATGGTACTGGAGGCGGCAAAATTTCTTCAGAAATCAATACCATTGCCTTTAGGCGTGGCTCTCTAGGCTTGGCCCGTGGCCCAATCAAATCTGAATCAAATGATAGTCAATTCTTTATTTGCCTTAGTTCCGACACCTGCTCCCACCTTACCAACGAATATGTCAACTTTGGTGAAGTTATCTCTGGCATGGAATTTGTTGATCAAATTAAGGTCGGAGACAAAATTGTCGAAATTACCCCCTATACCAAATGAGGAAGTTTCTCCTAATTATTATTGCCCTCGTTGGTGTTGTTGGGCTTTTCAAGCTTTTATCCACCAATCCCTCTGCCACTGGTAGTCCCGAAAATGAATCAGACGTCATTCTCTATTGGGGGATCGATTGCCCTCACTGTGAAAAAGTTAAAGAATACATCAAAAACAAACAAATTGACCAGCAGGTCAAGGTTACTTACAAAGAAGTCTATTATAATCAACAGAACAAGAAGGATTTAGAAGATACCGCCACTCAATGCCAGATTGATACCAAAGATGGCATTGGAGTCCCTTTGGCATACTTTAAAAACCCTCCACTTTGCCTTGTGGGTGACCAACCGATTATTGACAAGTTAAGCTCAATGTTACAATGAGTTGTGTCCCACAAATCCCACGAATCTGACTTTCACCTTGGCCCAAAACACCTTATTCGATTAACTATCTTCATCATTATTTATCTTTTAATTATTCAATTCCTAACCACCTCCTCTAAAAAACCGTTATCTTTAATTCCAAAACTTCCGTCACTTTATCAATTACTTCCTCAAAAAAGTCGCCAACAATTGGATAACATTAATCAAAACCCCAATCTTATTTTCATCCAAAACAAAGTTTTTCAGGTCCAAAATCAATTAAAAGACTTTCCCCAGCAACAAATCAAAGATTTTCAAAAATGGTTAATCAAAAGTGTTTCTCAACAATTACTTAAAAACCTCGAACCATAATGTCAATCACCGATCTCAAAACCAAACTCACCAACACTGCCCAGAAACTCAATCTTTCTTCAAAGCGACAAGAACTATCCCAGCTCAAGGCTATTTCAGCCGACCCTATCTTTTGGCATGATCCATCCAAAGCTTCCAAAACCATGCAACAAATATCCCACCTGGAGTCAATTATCAACACCGTTGACGCTCTTCAACACGAACTTGACACCATTGAAGGACTCGAATCTATCTCTGCCCAATCTAACGACCCAGCTTTCCAGTTAGAATTTAATCAAGCCTATCAACAATTATCTCAAAATATTACTAACCTTGAAAATCAAATTTATCTTTCCGGTAAATACGATAATTGTGATGTAATCTTCTCTATTCATGCTGGCCAAGGTGGTACTGAAGCCATGGATTGGGCCTCAATGCTGCAGCGGATGTACCTCCATTTCTTCGACAAAAGGGGATGGAAGTATCAGCTACTAGATCTTACCCCGGGCGAAGAAACCGGCGTTAAGTCAGTCTATTTCAAGATCACTGGTGCCACTATTTACGGATATCTCCGCCACGAACACGGAACTCACCGTTTGGTTCGTTTATCTCCTTTCAATGCTGATAATCTCCGCCAAACTTCTTTTGCCAAAGTCGAAGTTGTTCCTGTTATCGTTGATTCTCCAGAAGTTGTTATTCGTCCCGAAGATATTGAGTTCAGTGCCTATCGCGCCGGGGGGCACGGCGGTCAAAATGTCAATAAAGTTTCGACAGCAGTCAGGTTAACCCATAAGCCCACCGGCATTACTGTCGCTTGTCAAAGCCAGCGTTCCCAAGATCAAAATCGGCTTCTGGCCATGGAAATGCTTCAATCAAAACTTTGGGCCATTGAAGAAGAAAAACGAACCTCCGAGGCACAAAACATCAAGGGAGAAAATGTTATTGCCGGTTGGGGCCGACAAATCAGATCTTATGTTCTTCATCCTTATAAGTTAGTCAAAGACTTACGTACCAAATACGAAACTTCTGATGCCGAATCTGTTCTTAATGGCAATCTTGATGCCTTTATCACCGCTGAGATCAAATTATGAAATCAGTCGCCAAAGTTCTCCTTAGCCTTCTTTTTTTAAGCGTCATTATTATGTTTATATTTTTTAACTATTTGGCTCGAAAGACTAATCAACCGTTCTATTATTATCCACGTCTTTTTTTTCAAGCTCTCAAAAACCCTAACCTTTCCCCTGACTTTTCTTTTCTCATTCTTGGGCTTGACTATCGTGACGACACCCTAGAACAAACTCAAACCACTGATACTATTATTTTTGGCCATCTTAACTCAAGCAAGTTAACTGTTTCGCTTGTCTCCCTTCCACGTGATTTGTGGAACTACTCGTCAAGTTCAAAAATTAATCAAATATATCCCGTTTCTCTGTCCAAAGCCTCACCTCTGACCTCTATCAAAGAGCAATTTTTACCCATTATTGGTCAGCCAATTGATCGCGTTTTGGTAATTAACACCGATACTTTGGCCAAAATAATTGATATTTTTGGTGGTGTCGATGTTTATTTACCGCAAGCCTACCGTGACACCCATTTTCCCAATCCCGCCTACATAGAAAACCCTTCACCCCAAATCCCCACCTTTATCACTGTTGAGTTCCCTGTTGGTTGGAATCACATTGACTCTACCAACATTGATTTTTTTGTTCGTTCTCGCAAAGGTGGCGAAACTGCCGAAACAGGAGGCACCGATCTTGGTCGGATTCATCGCCAGCAACTTCTTCTAGATAGTCTTTTTAAAAAAATAAAAACTGATTCATCGATTCTTGAATTCGACACCCTGGTCAAACTCTATCAATTATTTCATCAAGAACTCTTTACTGACATTACCGATAATGACTTATTCAGTCTCATCCTTCATTATCGTCGTCAACTACTCAATTTATCACTCCAACGTTTTGAAGTTCCTGTTGGGGCTAATCCACAATCAAGTCCCATCTACGATCCTGGCAAGCTTGTATATGGCCAATGGCTTTTTCTACCATCAGACAAAGGCTACCAACAGCTCCATCAATTCATCAAAGATAGACTTTTGTGACCACTTATTACCAAATCCACCACTACCGCTTCCAATACCTTATTCGAATTATCGATCGGCTTAACCTTCCCTCAAAATCAAAAGTCCTCGACCTCGGGTGTTATCCTCTTTATTTATTTCGCTTGCTTCGCCACCGTGGTTTTAATGTTTTTGGAGTCTCCTCCTCGCACGAAAAAGTTGTTAATCCCAAAATCAATGTTCTCAATCTTGAAACTGACCAGCTTCCTTACCCGTCCCTAAGTTTTAAATTGGTTATCCTATCGGAGGTTATTGAGCACTTGTCAACTTCTCCTATTAAGCTTTTCAATGAGGTTTACCGCACCCTTCTCCCTGGTGGTTATTTTTTGCTTACCACCCCCAACGTCGTTCGCTTTCAAAACTTGATTAATTTACTTTTAGGTAAAAATATATATTTCCCCCTATCTCAACTATCACAAAATATTAATCATCGCCATCACCGCGAATACACTCTGACCGAACTACTAACCTATTTCAACCCCAACCAGTATTCAATAATTAAAGCTCAACACTTTATCTCCTATCCTCCCTATCGACCAAAGAATCGTCACGATAACCCTGTCCTTAAACTAATCAAATATCTTAATTTTGCACTTATGTCTGTTTTCCCCTCCAGAAGAGATACCATTCTCATCCTAGCCCAGAAAATCTAATTTGCTATACTCTTTATTATGGACATACCAAATCTTACCTCGCCCTCTACTACTCCTCTGTCATCTCTTCCCCCAAGTCCAACAAAAAAATCCAACATTGTCTACATATTAGCCATAGTCCTAGCTATTACTGTCGGATTTTGGTTGTCACGTTTCTCGTCAGTCAAGCCGTCAGGCGTTTCGAGCGATAATCTTGCCGGGAATGTTGTCCCCGCTGAGGAAATTTCTCAGAAAGAAAACATCAAAGCCGGTATTGTCTATGGGGATAATGCCGCTAATTTTAAGGACACCGCCTCCGGAGTGATCAAAAAAGGTGGTATTAATGGTGAAGGAACTCACACCCTAGAACGTGCCGGAGGGGCATCTCAAAATGCTTCTCTTACCTCCTCCACTCTTGATCTTGATCTATTTGTTGATCGTAAGGTTGAAGTTCGTGGCGAAACTAATGCTTCCAATAAGTCTGGTTGGCTATTAGATGTTGGTAGTATCAAAGTACTCGAATAAATGCCACTAACATGAGACTCTGCCTAACTCATGTCTCCAAAAGTTTTGGATCCATTGTTACTCTCAAAGAAGTTGATCTAGAAATACAACCCGGGGAGTTTGTCTTTATTTGCGGGCCATCAGGAGCCGGTAAGTCAACCCTTATTAAATTGATCCTTGGTCAAATCAAACCCACCTCGGGTCAAATAATTGTGGGGGATATTGATATTACCAAAGCCTCAAAACGTCAGCTAGAACTAGTCAGAAGAAAAATCGGAGTCATTTTCCAAGACTATCAACTCATACCTGACCAAACTATTGAAGAAAACATTGTTCTCAGCCTTGACATTGTCTCCTTTCCCGAATCCGAAATTGCCTCCCGAGTTAATGAGGTTCTCAAAAAAGTTGGTCTACTCAACCGCCGTCACCTCTTCCCTTCACAACTCTCCGGTGGTGAGCTTCAACGAGCCGCCCTCGCCAGAGCCTTATCCATTCAACCAGAAATAATCCTCGCCGATGAACCAACCGGCAATCTAGACGTCGATAATAGCTGGAACTTATTAAAATTACTCAAGGACATTAATCGCCAAAATGGGACTACTGTTGTTATTACCACTCATGATCAGGGAATTATTGAAACTCTTGGTCGTAGAACTATATATATTAAAAACGGTCATCTTTCTGATAACCTATGATTCAGACCAAAACTACTTGGCACCATCTTCGTCGATCTCCTTTTCAAAGCTTAGCCGCCTTCTTTATCACCTCACTTTCTTTTTTTGTTATCGTTGCCTACATCATTCTCAGTTTCGGTATTTCTGCCACCATGCAGTATTTTCAAACCAAGCCAGAAATTACCATTTTTCTCAAGGACGGCCTGGAACGAAGTCAGGTCGAAGGTCTTCAGCAAGAATTGGCCTCATATTCCAACATTAAAGAAATAAAATTCATCTCCAAGGAACAAGCTCTTAGCCTGTATCGCCAGCAAAACAGCAACAATCCTCTTCTAACCGAAATGGTCACTGCCAGTATTCTTCCAGCATCTTTCGAGGTATCTGCCACTGATCCCAAAATGCTTAAAACAATTTCTGACAATTTCTCTCAAAAAACTAATCTTGTCGAAGAGATTGTTTTTGAACAGGATATTGTTAACGCTCTTATTACCTGGGTTGCGGTTTTTCGCCAGATTGGGTTAATTACCTCAATTAGCCTTCTGTTAACCTCTTTTGTCATCATTTTGGTAATTATCGGTATGAAAGTTACCAGCCACAAGGATGAAATAAAAATTAGTCGACTGCTTGGGGCTTCAAGACTTTACGTTGAGTCTCCTTTTGTTTTTGAGGGAATCATTTACGGTATTTTAGGTAGCCTGGCCGGCACCTTTTCTTGTTTTATTTTGGCTTTTTATCTCCGTCCCCGCCTAAATCTTTTCTTTCAGCCAATAGTTTTCATTAGCACCGACCCACTGTTTTTTCTCATCCTGGCCATTGGGGCAGTTACCGGTGGTACCCTTATTGGATATTTCAGTAGTTGGTCTAGCGTTCGCAGGTTCATCAAATTCTAACCGTGGTTCTTCTTGTTGTTCTATTTACTTTAGTTTTTAGCTTGTTTCCGGTTTCTTCGTTTGCGGCTTGCTCTGACTCTTGTCAAAACAGTCAAGAATGCCAGAACATCATCAACGAATGCAGCCAAAAACTTGACGAACTTTCGAAATCCAAAGACACCCTTAGCAATCAAATAAAAATCATCAATTCGCAGGTCGAGCTTACTTTACTCAAAATCACTCAAACAGAAACCGCAATCACTAGTTTGATTAAAGAGATTAATAACCTTTCTTCCAAAATCGAATCTCTTGATGTCTACCTAAACCAACTTTCTCTTAGCTTTATCAATCTCACCAATCAAAATTATCACTTTTCCAAACAAAACCCTCTTTTTGCCTTTCTGTTTACCGGTAATCTGAACAATTTCTTGCGTCAATATAAGTACACCGCCACTATCCAAAAACAGGTCCGAAATAACCTTCTTGATTTTGAAACCACCCGAACCAATTTCAACATCCAAAAAGACGAAAAGAAACGAAAACAGGCCGAACTTGAAGTTCTTCAAAAAAAGCTTTCAGAGCAGAAAAACAGTCTCGCCCACCAAAAAAGCAGCAAGGTAAATTTATTAGAAATTACCAAAAATGACGAGAAGCGCTATCAGCAGCTCAAAAAAGCCGCTGAAGATGAACTCAATTCATTATTAACCGCCAAGCTAGACAAGGTCATTCAGGTTAAAAAAGGTCAAGCCATTGGTCTTATGGGCAACACCGGCTATTCATTTGGGGATCATCTTCACTTTGGCCTTTATCAACTAGCCGAATCAAATCTAAAGTCCTGGGCTTACGCCAACGACAGTGACCCGCTCGATTACCTTAAACAAAACCTTTGGCCAATGAATGACCCTATCGAAGTGACTCAGGGTAGGGGAGTTACCAAATACTCCTATCTTTACAAAGATCATTACCACCATGGAATTGATATGGTCTCTCAAAACAAGGTGGTCAGGGCCGTTAACGATGGGGTCGCTTATATCTATCGTAATTCACAAAGTAGCCTTGGCAACCACATCAAGATTTTTCACTCAGACGGCAAAATGTCACTTTATCTTCACCTTCAGTAGTCCCGAGAAAATTTCCTCAAACTCCAGCCTGCCGCAGCAGTCATTGCCAATATTCCGGTTTTATAGATCATGTCAACATCTCCAGTAGTTGGTACGGTTTTACTCATCACATAATACTTTGCTGTGTCCCTATCACCATCAGCATAGACCACATTCTCCATTAGCCGTGGATTA
The DNA here is from genome assembly GCA_964503465.1 of uncultured Gammaproteobacteria bacterium. GTDB lineage: Bacteria > Patescibacteriota > Microgenomatia > UBA12405 > UBA12405 > CAZCYZ01. The sequence goes on from CAZCYZ010000001.1 coordinate 326,104, forward strand.
GTCGATGAATACCAGCTCGGTACACCATTAATCATTCCACGAATGTTAAACCTTTTGATCTCACCTGTTTTTAGCTCGTCAATTCTCCACTCAACGATATTCGAATCGGTATTATATGTCCCCGGGTAAAATATAAGCTTCAAATACACCGGCAACTTATCAGTTACCTTAATATTCTCAAAAGTCTCATCGGAAGTATTCTCCACCGTTACAATAAACTCAATCGTCTCCCCCTCAACAAAAACCTTTTGTCCTTTGTCAAAATTATCGGCCACTAAACCGTCGCTAAAGGACTTGATCTTTTTGTCAATCAGCACTTCCCCGCCAATTTCCTCATTTTGGTATTGGGCACCTACCTGAACCGGGGCAAACAATACCGTCATTACGCCAATACACCCCATGGCTATTTTTAACTGTCTTAATACGGATTGCATATATGTACAATAAATAAGATTACAGGCTATTATACCGAACCTTTGGTAGCTTGTCAACCACGGCTTTGCTATACTCTTAGACATGACCAAAGCCTACCTTCTTCCAGAACTATCTGTCTTTTTTCCCTGTTACAACGTCGAAAAATCTTTTCCCGAAACATTCAGCAAAACAATCAGTACTCTTCAGAAAATCACCCCTAAATGGGAGGTAATCCTAATCGAGGATGGCTCATACGACGGCACCAAAAAAGTAGTCACCAATTTAGCCAAAAAATACCCCAAAAACGTTCGGGTCATTTACCATCCCCAAAACTGGGGATATGGAGGCACCATCAAACAAGGCTTGTTTTCGTCTAAATATCAATGGGTCACTTTTACTGATTCGGATGGTCAGTTCGATTTTTCCGAAATAACCAAGCTAATTTCCGCCCAAAAAAAACACCAAGTCAAAGTTGTTTTGGGCTACCGTATCAAAAGAGTTGATCCCCCAATCAGGCTATTTATAGGTTTTATGCTCAAAATTTGGTGTTATCTTTGGTTTGGATTTTGGGGGGTCAAAGATATTGATTGTGGATTCAAGTTATTCCACAAAGAGGTCCTCGATAAGGTTGGTTCTCTTAAAACAGATAGTGCCATTACCTCAACTGAACTTCTAATTCGTATCCAAAGACTCGGGTATCAGTGGTCTCAGGTCGGTGTTCATCACTACGAAAGAAAATATGGCAAACAAACCGGATCCAATTTTAAGGTGATGAAGAAAGCCGCCATTGACTCAATCAATCTATGGAAAGCTCTTCGGCAATAATCAAATTCTGGCATAAAAACTGGCATATCAGTATCGTTATCCTGATAGCCGCTGTTCTTAGACTTTATCAGATAGGGGACTATATGGAGTTTCTGGGTGATCAGGGTCGAGATATGGTTATTGTTCGTGATTTTCTCAAAAATGGGAACCTCTTTTTTATTGGTCCCCAAACCAGCATTGGCAACATGTATCTTGGGCCATTTTATTATTATCTTATTGCCCCATCGCTTTGGCTTGCAAATTACAACCCTATTGGTCCAGCCATTCTTGTCGCTTTAATAGGAGTTGCCACCGTGGCACTGATTTACTTTGTCACCGCCAAGTGGTTTGATCCCAAGACTGCCCTGATTGCCGCCTTTTTGTATGCTTCCTCGCCTACTGTTATTAAGTATTCAAATTTTTCTTGGAATCCCAACGTTATGCCTTTTTTCTCCCTTTTATTTATCTATCTTTTTTGGCGAAAGAATTATATTTTGGCTTCGTTTGCCTTTATTATGGCACTCAATTCTCACTTCTTGGCACTATTGCTGCTTCCTACTGCTTTTGTTATTTGGCTTCAAAATCGGAGCCATCACCAATCGTTACGTCCAATTATCATCGCCGCGGCTATTTTTCTTATCTCCTTAACTCCACAAATTCTTTTTGATATCAAGCACCAAGGTCAAAACATTAAAGCAATCACTGGTTTTTTTACCAAACGCGAAACCACCGTCAACGCCAAACTTTACAAAGCTATTCCCAAATTATTCCCTCTTCATTTTCAAATTACCACCAGTCTTCCTGCGGCCAGGAATCAACTCCTCGGCTATATTATTGGCACCATTCTCATATTTGGCACGATCTATCTTTTGATCATTTCTGACTTCCGCCACTACTTTCTTCTGTGGTGGTACCTCGTCGGTCTTATCGGTCTCGGGGTTTACAAGCAACATGTTTACGATCATTATTTTGGATTTATTTTTCCAGTACTTTATATAATTCTTGCCAAAATAATCACTAAACACCATTACCTTGGTTATTTAATCATTATCCCAATACTTATATTTTCGGTATCAAATTCCCCCCTCCGTCACCCCTTAAAACAACTCTCCTCCAATCAAAAAATCACCCAACTTATTAATCAAAACTCCAATGGTCAACCATTCAATTTTGCCCTTATTGCAAAACAAAATTACGATCCACCCTATCTTTATTTTTTTTATCAATCAGGTAGTCCTGTTTATCATATTAACAACAAGCTAACCGATCAACTCTTTGTTGTTTGTGAGCCATTCCAGGTCGATTGCAACCCCATCAATCACCCCGAATGGTCTATTGCCGCTTTTGGTTGGGCCAAAATAGACAACCAATGGCAAGTTGACGACAAGATTGTTTATCGCTTGGTTCATACTCAACCATGAAATATTATTTTATTATCTTTATCTGGCTTAGTGCTCTTTTTCTGCGCTGTTACCGCCAGTCAGTTCTTCTTGGTTTTTACTATGATCAGGGTCGCGACGCTTTTATTGCTCGAGACATCATCACCACCAAAAACTTCCCCACCATCGGCCCCACCACCGGTATTCAGGGCCTTCATCTTGGACCGTTTTGGTACTATCTAATTACTCCCGGTTATCTCTTTGGTCAAGGTAGTCCTGTTATTGCTTCGTATTTCATTGCCTTTATAGAAAGCCTTACTGTTCCGCTGATCTTTATGACTCTCAGTCGATATTGGAGTATTCCATCAGCTGTTTTTACTTCCACTCTCTGGGCGTTTAGTTATTATATTATTCGTTCAGCCCGTTGGTTTTCCAATCCCTCCCCACTGCCATTTTTTGTTATCCTCATGATTTTTTTTCTGGCCAAAATAATAATTGATAAAAAAACAAAATTTTTTCCCTACTTAGTTCTTCTTTTTGGTCTTTCCCTTCAGCTTGAAGCAGCTTCAGCCATTTTCTTTTTCCCGTCAATTGCCATTATCCTTTTCCTTCACCGGCCAATTTTAAAAAGAATTAAGTTTCAGCAGTACGTTTTTGCCGTTGGCCTGTTTCTACTCCTTCTGGTCCCGCAACTGCTTTTTGATTTAAAAAACAAATTTTTAATCCTCGGTAACTTCCTCAAATTTTTCACCGGTAATCTCAATACCATTCACGGACAAAGCTGGGCCATTCCCAACAAACAATTCTTGCTACAACGATTAGTTGAGTATTATCGTATATTTTTTTCCAAACTTGACACCAACCTCACCCCAATCGCCATTATCCTTCTTTGTTTATTTGTAATCAGCCTCATTTTTACCATCAGCAAATATCGCCACCGGCCATTTCTTCAAATAATCTTGGCTTGGCTATTTGTTCCACTCGCACTTCTCTTGTTTTTCATTGGTAATTATGGTCGACTCTACGACTATTATTTGACTGGTTTTTTTGTTTCCTTTTTTATTCTTTTTGGTATTAGTCTTACCTCGATCCCTGTTCTTCCCATTATTGTTTTTGTTTTGTTTATAAAAGGTAATTTTGTTTTTATTCGAAACTACCTTTCTGCTAACCCCGACGGTCCGCAGCACATTAGTCTTGGCAACCAACTCCAGGCCCTAAAACACGTTTGCCAAATTACTGGCAATCAACCATACCTACTCAACATCTATCTCCCCGCCATTGTCCCGACCACTTATGACTACTTATTAGCCTGGCTTAATAGTCAAGGTTATTGTCAACTACCTCTTCCAACCGATGACCACCAAAACCCATACATTTTTTCACTTTACGAAGTGGATCAGGACCATCCTGAACGAATCGAAAAATGGTTAGATGCTCAAAATGTGGTTTATCCCGTTATTTCTCAAACCCACTTCGGTGGTATAGTAGTTCAACAGCGATCAAGACCAAAATGACCCCCCCAATAGCCATTTCCATTATTATTCCCTGTTACAACGAAGAAGAAAATCTCAAAAGAGGTGTTCTGTTGGAGATGGATAAGTTTTTGTCCACTCAGAAGTTTGATTATGAAGTTATCATCAGTAACGATCAGTCAACCGACAACAGCCTTAAGTTGATCCAGGATTTTACTAGTAAACATCCCCACTTCAAGGTTTTTAGTTTCCCCAAGGGTGGTAAACCAGGTGCTATCTGGAACGGCCTCCAGAAAGCCAAATATCCGTATTCTCTATTCACCGACATGGACCAATCCACCCCCATTAAGGAAATTCTCAAATTTATACCCTATTATCAGCAGAATTTTGATATTATTATTGGATCGCGTGGCCTGGAACGTCAGGGACAAAGTTTATTGCGCCAACTTGGTTCAACTGTTTTTTCTACCATTCGTAATTTTTTATTGCATACTCACATCGCGGATACCCAGTGTGGCTTCAAATCTATGAAGACTAACATTGCTCTAAAATTGTTCCCTCAACTGGCTGTTATTAAAAATATTCAAAACGGTCAAGGTTGGCGAGTCACTGCCTATGATGTTGAACTCCTATTTATCGCCCAGAAACTTGGCTACAAAATTAAAGAAATTGCAGTTAACTGGAAAAACGAGGACACTAGCATCACCAAAGGCAATATTACTGCTCGATATATTAGGGAATCGAAACAAATGGCTAAGGAAGTTTGGCGAATTTTTGTCAATAATCTTAAGGGGCTATATGACTCCCAAAATTAATCGGCATTTTTGGTTTTTATTGCTTGTTTTTCTCATTCTTTACCTTGTAACGCGACTTCAAAATCTCACCGCCATTCCAGTGTTTGGTGACGAGGCTATCTATCTTCGGTGGTCACAAATTATCAAGTCAGTTGAGACCTTGCGATTTATTCCTCTGACTGATGGCAAACAACCCCTATTCATGTGGTTGACCGTTCCGATCTTCAAGTTTGTTTCCAACCCCCTAATTGCCGGCAGATTACTTTCAGTACTAGCTGGACTAGTTACCGCCATTACCCTGTACTTCATTACTCACACTTGGTATGCTCCTTTCTTCTACTTAGTTATCCCATTTACTTTCTTTTTTGATCGTCTTGCCCTGTCAGATGGTCTGCTGTCAATGTTTGGAGGTCTTTCTCTTTTGTTTTCACTTCTTCTAGCTACCAACCCCAGATTAGACTTGTCGCTGATTCTTGGGGGAATACTCGGACTTAGTTGGTTGACCAAATCACCCGCCATTTTTTTTATTATCCTTGCTTTTTTTACTTTTTTAGTCTTCAATTTTAATCCCAAAAAAGTCAAGTACGTATTCTACCCATTAATTTCTCTTTTTGTCGCTTTTTGCATCTACAATGTCCTTCGTCTTGGTCCTCAATTTCATCAAATAGCACTTCGTAATCAAGATTATGTTTGGCCAATAACTGAAATTCTTCGCCACCCACTTGATCCTCTAAAGCCCCATCTTTCCGACATAGTCACTATTTTCTCTCAATACATTGGCCCAATACTTGTGTTATTACTATTGTCTCCGCGGCTTTTCTTATCATCACCCAAGTTGTCCTTAGTCCTCGTTAGTTGGTCAATCTTTCCACTTTTGGCCAATGCTATCTTTGCTAAGGTTTTTACTGCCCGCTACGTCCTTTATACCGTTCCCCCTCTCATTTCATTCATCAGTCTAACTATTAATCAATACAGATTTAAATACAAAAAATTGTTTCTTGTTCTTTGTCTTGTTCCCAACATTTATTGGCTTTACCGTATTTCATTTAACCCCGCCACAGTTATTCTCCCTTCAACTGAAACCGGTTACCTTCAAGAGTGGACTTCGGGTTGGGGGATCAGCGACGCTGCTGGCTATCTTATCACTCGTGCCAAGGAGGCCAATGTTATTGTTGGAACCGAAGGATACTTTGGTACCCTCCCCGATGGACTTCAAATTTTTGTTAATAACGTCCCTCGGCTAACTGTCGTTGGTGTCGGTTTAGGCTTTACCCAAATACCCTCAAATCTTCTCAATGCCTATAATTTTGGTGATGAAGTTTATCTTCTTATCAATCAATCTCGACTAAAACTTGATTCCTCCGAGCTTCAAAAACTCAAGGTAGTACGCGAGTATCCAAAGCCCGGGAATGATAAACTAGTTCTATTCCAATTATGAGTCGGGTCTACCTCCTAATTTTATTATTGCTCACCCTTCCTGCTACTGCCTTCCTCTTCAGGCCAGGTGAATATTGGAACATGCACGATGATATGCAAATGGTTCGACAGCTGGAACTAGAAAAATGCTTACTAGACGGCCAAATTCCTTGTCGTTGGGTTCCTGATTTGGGTTTTGGTTACGGTTACCCATTGTTTAATTTTTATCCCCCCTTCCCTTATTTTGTTGGTCAAGTTTTCCGTCTTTTTAGTTTTTCATTCGTTGCCACTGTTAAATTAACTGCCATTACTCAAATTATCGCCTCTTCGCTAACTATGTTTCTTTTAGCTTCGTCACTTTTTGGTAATCTTGGTGGTCTTATTGCCGCTTTGTTTTATGTTTATGCCCCATATCACGCTCTTAATATCTTCGTTCGTGGGGCTATGAACGAAGCCTGGGCATCTGTTTTCTTTCCCCTCATTTTTTATTTCGGTCGCCGTCTTATTAACAAACCGCAACTATCGTCAATCTTTTTTCTGGCCATTTCTTATGCCGGCATACTGCTTTCCCACAACCCCATGGCCTTAATCATTGCTCCTTTCTTTTTCCTCTGGTGTCTTTACTTTTTTATCAGACAACCCCGCACTAAAACTATTTTATATTTATTTCTATCCGGTGTTTTGGCTATTTCACTTTCAGCTTTCTACACCCTCCCGGTTCTCTTGGAAACTAAATATGTTCAAATAGAAAGCATGTTTCAAAATTATTACCATTTTTCAGTCCACTTTACCACTCTTTTTCAATTATTTATCAGTAATTTTTGGGGTGATGGAGCTTCAGTTTGGGGAACCGAGGACAATATGTCCTTTGCCGTTGGCTATCTCCATTGGATAATCCCGGTTTTAATTCTTGGCTACCTCATTTTTTACTCATTAAAAAAACACAAGCGCCACCCACACCTTATTCTTGTCAGTCTAATTTTTACCATGGCCTTGACCACTCTTTTTATGACTCATAATAAGTCAACTCCAATTTGGTTACTTGCTAAATTTATCCAAAAGATTCAATTCCCCTGGCGCTTTCTTAATTTAAGCGTTTTTTTTACCAGTCTCCTAGTTGGGGTTTTAGGAAAACTCTCTCGCCCAATCACTATAATTGTCATTCCCGCTCTTATTATTCTCAATCTGCGTTACTTTACCCCCCTCACTCACGGGCCAATTACAGATCAACAAAAATTTTCTGGTCAATCATGGACCTACCAGATTACCTCAGGTATTTATGATTATCTCCCCAAAACTGCTCGAATTGCCGCCCAGTCAAAAGCCACTGAATTTATCGATCAAACAGATCCTAAGACGTCATATCAGTTAACTGGTCAAAAACACGGAACTGACTGGTTGTTCTTCAACCTTTCACTTCCTCAAACCACTACAGTTACTATGTCTCAGTTAGCATTTCCCAAATTTGTTATCACTGACAACGGTCGCCAAATAAACTACCAAATCGAACCCGAGTTGGGGCGAATGGTAATAAGTTTGCCCGCTGGAACCCATCAGCTTTATCTTAAACTCCACAATACTCCCGTTCGTACATTCTCAAACATTGTTAGCTGCCTAGCTATTCTTTTAGTTGTCATATATTTTTCTTTACGCCATTCCACCTCATGGATCAACAAGAAATAATTTCTATTAAAACAAAATCCACTAGCAGTGTTCTGTTTCTTACACTTCGCAACATCGGTATCCAATCTGTTTCCCTGATAGGCTTTTTTCTTTTAACCATTCTTTTGGGTCCAGCCGAAGTTGGTTTATTTGCCATAGTGGCCGAGTCTATTAGTATTTTAGGGTACTTTTCCGATCTTGGCTTAGCCGCTGCCTTAATTCAACAATCCAAAAAAGTCGACCGCCAAGAACTCCAAACCAGTTTTTTTGTTCAACAAGTTCTTGTCCTTATATCCTTATCTTTAGTAATTTATATTTACTCGCGAGTTCAGTTTCAAAAGTCATATGGCTCAAAAGAACTTTGGATTTTTGTTTCTCTTTGTTTTTCTTATTTAACTGCTTCACTCAAAACCATTCCTTCAGTCCTTTTGGAAAGGAAACTTAACTTTCAGCTCATTTCTACTATCGATATTGTTGAAAATCTCACTTTTTACATTTTAGCGGTTGTTTTTGCTTATTTTGGTTATGGGGGATACTCTTATGCCATCGCCACCTTTTTCCGCAGTCTAATTGGTCTTGTGATGATCTACCATTATCAACCCTGGCCAATTGGTGTCTCTTTTTCACTTCCAACTCTCAAGTCTCTTTTTCGCTTCGGCATTCCTTTTCAAGTTAACTCACTCATTGCCATGGCCAAAGATCGACTATCCAATCTTGTCGTTGCTGGCATCATTGGTCGTGAAGGTTTTGGTCTTTTGTCTTGGGCCCAGAAAGGGCCTCGTCTTCCACTCTCACTTATGGATGCAGTCATGAGAGTCACCTTTCCCACCTTTTCCCGACTTCAGCACGAACCAAAACTCTTATCAATTTCTCTCAAAAAAACGGTTTTTTATGTTTCCTTCTTTGTTTTCCCCATTATCACCGGTATTGCTCTGGTGGCCGGTGACGTTATCAATATAATTCCCAAATATTCCAAATGGTCACAAGCTTTATTCCCTCTCTATTTGTATGCTGTTAATTACGCCATTGCCGCTATTACTACCCCACTCACCAATGCCTTCAATGCTGTTGGTCAAATTACTACCACCACTAAATTCATGGTTATGTGGACCGTTCTCACCTGGGTACTTTACCCGCCTCTTAGTATTCATTATGGTTACTCTGGCACTGCCATCGCCTCACTCTTGGTTGGTCTAAGCTCTTTTGTTGTTTGGCATCAAGCCAGCAAGATTTTTCAGCTAAATATTTTTTTCTCGGTTCTTCATCCACTACTCTCATCCCTCCTTATAATTATTACCATTGTCCTCATCAATCCACCCCTGCTTCTCAAAGTCTTTTTTGGAATATTAATTTATTCACTTTATCATTATTATTTTTCCCGTCCAGAAATTATTTGGCTTAAAAACGAAATTGTATGTCACTTCGGCAAAAAATCCTCTTTGCGTTAACTCTTTTTATCTGCGTTATTTCGCAAACACTACCGATTATTCGTAGCGGCCTACATTATTCCTATGGTTTGGGTTTTTGGGGACCAATGGGACACGACGGCATTTGGCATTTAGCACTCATCAATCAAATCCGTAATCCATTTCACATCCCCGCACCAAGTTTTGCTGGAGAATTGCTCCAAAACTATCACCCATTTTTTGATATATTCATTGCCTTCTTTAGTTCCCTAACTCACATTTCTGCCTCCATTTGGCTTTTTCAAATCGGTCCCATCCTGATTTCGTTAGCTTTTCTTGTGTTAAGTTTTGTTCTGGGGTACCGTCTCACTCATCGTTACCTTGGTGGGATTATATTAGTATTTCTCAATACGTTTTCCAATTCATTCGGCTGGCTAGTTAGCTTGACCCGAGGGCAGGGGATTGGCGGAGAGTCCTTGTTTTGGTCAATGCAACCACCCTCATTTCATCTTAATCCACCATTTGCTTTATCGATGGTTTTTATTTATTTACTTCTTATCATTGCCTGCTTTAATCAAAAAAAATTCTCAGTCACCTCTTCGATCCTAGTAGTCACCATTCTTGGTCTATTACCCATCACCAAGGCCTACGCTGGTGTAGCTGCGTTTCTGTTTTTTGGTTTCTATTCTCTTTATCAACTTATTCAACGGCACTACCGCCCACTGGTTATCCTTTGCGCTTCATTTGTTGTTGCCATATGTATATTTCGAATATACAACCATAGTTCAATTAGTTTGATTCAATATCAACCATTTTCATTAATCAACAGTATGATCGACTCCCCTGATCGGTTCTACCTCCCCCGTGTCAGTAGTTTTCGTCAAAATATATCCTCATCAAATGTTTTTGACCCCCGATTAATTGTCGTAATTTTGGGATCAGTTTCCATCTTCATTGTCGGAAATTATTCATGGAGGCTGTTGGGTTTTACAATTTCTCGCCAACGGATCAAAGATTATTTCATCGGACCAATCATATTGACCATCATTCTACTCACTCTTTTCCCCATCCTTTTTGTTCAACAAGCAACTGCTTGGAACATAGTTCAATTTCTCTATTACGCTATATTCCTATCAAACATTCTTCTAGTTGTATTTCTTGTACCTCGCTTGTCATCTACTTTTTTTAGTCTCGCCACTATTGTTATTTTTAGCACTTCAATTTTGGCTGTTATCCCCACTTATCAAAACTATCTTGGCAATCCATCACCTGCATCTCTTCCTGTTGGTGAACTTGAGGCATTAAGTTTTTTACGTCTTCAGCCAACCGGAATCGTTCTCACCTACCCCTATGATCCCGAAGTTAAAAAGGGATATTCTAGTACCCCAATCCCACTTTATGCTTATGAAACCACCGCGTACGTCTCCGCTTTTTCTCATCACCGAACCTTCCTTGAGGACCAAATGAATCTTAACAATTCTGCTTATAACTGGCAGTCTCGACTCGATGCTGTCAACAAGTTTTTTTCTCAACAATCAGTTTTTACCAATCGAGGATTCTTGCTTAACAATCAAATCGATTACATCTACCTTACGACCACCCAGGCTAAATTAATCCAACTTTCTGAAACCGCTATTTCGGTCGAAATAATCTTTCAAAACTCCTCCGCCGTCATCTATCGGGTTAAAAAATGATAAACTAGCTTATGAGTACGAGCAAGAGACCCTTAATTTCCGCCGTTATCAATACTTTCAACGAAGCTGAGTATCTTCCCCGATGTCTCAAATCACTTCAAAATTTTGCCGAAGAGATCATCGTCGTTGACATGCATTCTACCGATGGTAGTCCAGATATTGCTTCCGGTTTTGGAGCCAAGGTATTCCCATATCGGTGGTCAGCTGTTGTTGAACCAGCCCGTAATTTTGCCCTTTCTAAAGCCACCGGAAAATGGATTATTCTTCTTGACCCCGATGAGTATTTGGGTAAAACCTTAAAAAAAGAACTACTTAATATCACCAAGCGCAATGATATTGACTTTGCCAAAATTCCCCGCAAAAACATTATTTTTGGTAAATGGATAAAACATTCTAATTTTTGGCCAGATTATTTAGTTCGCTTTTTCAAAAAAGGTGCAGTCATTTGGAATAAAGAAATTCATAGCCAACCAACCACTAAGGGAACTGGTCTAACTGTCTTAGATTCAGAAAAACTAGCCATTCGCCATCTCAACTATCTCAACACGACCCATTTTATTCTCCGAGCTCTTCGTTACAGCGATGTTCAAGCCAACGAGCTCAAACTTTCCGGCTACAAAACTAAAATCAGTGATTTTATTCTCAAGCCCATCCAAGAGTTTAACAGCCGGTTTTTTGCCTCTGAAGGGTATAAGGATGGTATCCACGGGTTAGTTCTGGCTTTACTCCAAAGCTTCAGTATCGCCCTTATATACATTCGTCTTTGGGAAAAACAGGGTGTCGAGGACAAAACTCTTTCCAAAGAGTCTTTTGTTTCCGCCAGTCTTGAGGCTAACTACGAATTCAACCACTGGTTCACTAATTACTTTATAGGGGAGTATACCCACAACCCTTTCAAGAGGTTGTTTATCAAGATAAGGCAACTTTTTTTACGTCTAACAAAAAACCTCTAATGTTACCCAAAGTCGCCATTATCATCCTTAATTGGCAACAACCGAAACTTACTATTGATACCGTTAATTCACTCCTAAAAATTACCCATCCTAGATTTGATTACCACATTTTTCTGGTTGATAATGGTTCCGCTGATAATTCACTTTGGCAATTTCAACAAGCTTTTCGCCATCACCCCAAAATAAGTCTTCTTCAAACCTCCCGAAATCTTATGTTTGTTGCCGGTAACAACTTCGCTATCGGGAAAATACCTGCCCGCATTTTTAAATACACCCTTCTTCTTAATAATGACATCATTGTTGACCCAGATTTTTTAACTACTTTGGTTAATTATTTGGAAAGCCATTCCCGTTTTGGGGCCGTTGGTCCAAAAATTTTCTTTGCTCCTGGTTATGAATTCCAATCAAACTATTCCAAAAAACAAATTGGTCGGGTTATTTGGTCTGTTGGTGGTCAAGTAGACTGGAGTAATGTTTATGCCAGCAACTCGTTTATTAATAAAGTGGACACCGGTCAGTTTGAGTCAATCATTATCGATCCCGACTATATTAGCGGTTGTTGTTTACTAACCCAAACTAAATTGTTAAAAAAATATTACCTTGACACTAATTACTGGATGTATCTTGAAGACGTCGACTTTTGTCAAAAAATCAAAAAGGGTGGTTTTCACTTAGCAGTCATTCCGCAGGCCAAAATCTGGCATCTCAACTCGGGGTCTACTCGGGCTGGTGGTGGACCACTTCACGACTATTTTCTTAGCCGTAATCGACTCATTTTTGGCTTTAAGTATTCATCTTTAAAAACTAAATTCGCTCTAATTCGTCAGTCATTTAGCCAGCTTTTTTCTACCTCAACCAAATGGCAAAAATTAGGAATTTTAGACTTTTACCTCCATCGTTGGGGGCAAGGGAGCTGGCCCAATGCCTAATAATCTTTCAATAATCATTAACTCCGGCAACGAACAGCAAGTAATTGGAGATTGTTTACGGTCTGCTCTATTTGCTGATGAAATAATTTTTGTTGCCGCCAATTCTACGGACAATACCATCAGAATAGTCAAAGACATTGCTCCACAAGCTAAAATATTCACAGTTTTCGATTCATACGGTAAAAATTTTGCCAAATGGCACAATATTGGCCTTCGACAAGCCACCAAAAACTGGGTCTTCCACCTCGATGCCGATGAAAGAATCACTCCCAAGCTCAAAACCGAAATCATAGCCACTATCAATCACCCGTGTCACACTTACTATGCCATCCCCCGAGCCAATTACTTTTTGGGCAAGAGAGTATTGTACGGTGGTACTTATCCCGACTATGTTAAACGTCTATTCCTCCGCTCAAAACTTAAAAAATGGTCAGGCAAAATTCACGAAGAACCACAGATCGATGGAGAAATTGGTTATTTACAACATAGTCTTATCCATTTAACTCACCGTGACTTAGCATCTATGCTCCAAAAAAGTATTCTTTGGACCGATGTTGAAGCCCAAGCTCTTCATCAAGACAGACACCCTCCTGTTGTTTGGTGGAGAATATTAAGAATGATGTTCACTAAACTCTGGCATCGGCTATTGATTCAGTCTATGTGGCGTGATGGGGTTATCGGTTGGGTGTCAGTCATTTTTGAAACCTTTGATACTTACATGATTTATTCTCGTCTATGGGAAATTCAACATCTCCGCTAAAAGCCGCTATCTATGACCCTTATCTCGATTCTCTCGGTGGTGGTGAAAGGTATTGTCTTACTTTTGCCGAAATTCTTCTCCACCAACACTATCAAGTCGATCTCCTCTGGTCGGGAAGTCCAGAAATCATTGATCAAGCCCAGCATTTTTTCTCTCTCGACCTAAAAGGCCTTAACCAAATCCCAAGTATTTTCAGTGATCGTCCCAAAACATTAGGCCCAATTCAAACTTTATCTGACACCCTCAAACTTACCAACCACGCTACTCGAGTCCACCATCTTTTACGCCGCTTTCTTCATCTTCATCAATATGATCTTTTAATTTATTTAGGAGATGGCAGTATTCCTTTTCTTTTTGCCAAAAAAAACATTCTGCACATTCAGGTTCCTTTACAAATAAAATTATCTTTTCCTCAAAAGTTTCAAAATCTAATAAAACTTCTCTTTATTAACCAGGTCTTGTTTAACTCAAACTTTACTACCCAGCATACTTCTTACATCCCCAAATCAAAGTCAACTATCTTGTATCCTCCAGTCGACGTCAACAAGTTTTACTCCAGTTCCCGAAAGGACAATATCATTCTTTCGGTCGGTAGATTTGATGATATTCTCAACATAAAACGACAAGATATTTTGATTGAAGCTTTTAAAACTTTTTACCAACAGCGTCGATATTCGGATTGGAAACTTATTTTAGCCGGAGGTACTATTCAAGATCCACAATTCAATCATTACTTGTCCTCGTTGCAACAACAAGCTAAAGGTTATCCAGTTGAATTTCTCGTGAAACCCAACTTCGATACTCTTCGCCAAACTTACTCCAGAGCCAAGATATATTGGCATGCAGCCGGTTATGCAGTTGATCAAAACATCCATCCGGAAATGACCGAGCACTTTGGTATCACCTTAGTCGAAGCCATGGCTTCTGGTGTCGTTCCAATTGCCGTCAATCGCGGCGGACTTCCGGAAATCATCGAAAACAATATCGAAGGTTTCCTTTGGGATCATCCCGACTCCCTTATTGTTCACACTCAAAAACTCGCTGACTCTCCTCAGTTGCTCCAAACAATGTCTCAAAAGGCCATTAAAAAGTCACAGTTGTTTTCCAAGGCAAATTTTGAAGCCAACTTTATTAAACTTCTTCATCCATCATCATGAAGCAAAAAATTTCCGTCATTATTACCAACTGGAATGGTTGTAAATTGCTTCAAAAACACTTAACATCCGTTTTGCACAACTCCCCCGAAGCTTGCGAATTTATCATTGCCGATGATGCCTCTACTGACGACAGCCTTCAATATGTTTCTCAACTTCAAAAGAAATACTCCCGTATAAAAATAATCAAACAGCCAGCTAACACCGGTTTTATCTACAACAGTAATAATGCTGTTGGTCAAAGTCGAGGTGATTTGGTTGTACTGCTTAACAATGATATCAATGTGTTTCCCGGATACATCAAACACTCCCTTCATCACTTTACTAACTCCAAACTATTTGGGGTCGGTTTCTCCGAAATCAATCATCCTAACTGGCCAAAAATTTTTTGGCAAGATGGTTATCTTCAATATTCCCCAGTCGTTAATTACCCCAAGGCCCACATTACCGGTTGGCTCTCTGGCGGCAGTTCGATCATCAGAAAATCCATTTACAAACAACTCGGAGGTTTTGATGGCATTTATGCCCCATTCTATTGTGAAGACCTAGACTTGGGATTTCGTGCCTGGAAATCTGGTTTTATTTCTATCTGGGAACCAAAATCTCAAGTCAACCATTGCCACGAAAGCACCACTTCTCGATTTCCTAAACGCTTCCTTGATTATGTTAAAGAACGGAACCGTCTTTTGACAGTTTGGCGAAATATTTCCGATCCCAAGCTACTTTCTTCAAATAAATTAGCCTTAATTACTCGGATAATACTTGGACCCAACTACATCAAAATCATTTTAGCTGCTCGTAAATGTATTACAAACCACCCCCCACCTATTACTCTTTCGGTACTAAAGGACATCGAAGTTTTCAACCTTTTTAAAAATGAATAACACTTTAAGTATTATTATTCCCAGCTGGAATACTGCCGATATTACCTGTCGTTGTCTCAAAAGTATCCATCGTCACTTAAAATTTATTGGACCAGAGATAATCGTTGTCGACAACGGTTCCACCGATGATTCCGTACTAAAAATTAAGAAATTAAAAAGTTCATTGAAAGTTAAGAAGTTAAAACTAATTCTTAATTCCAAGAACTTGGGTTTTTCAAAAGCTAACAATATTGGTGCCAAGCACGCTACCGGCAACTTCCTCTTCTTTCTTAATTCTGACATGGAAATTGTCGATCATAGCCTGACTAAAATGATCGATTTTCTGGTCACTCAAAAAAATGTAGGCGTTATTGGCCCCAAATTTTTGAATCCCGATCACTCACCTCAACCATCAGTATTTCCACCTCAAACTCCACTTAATGCTTTCCGCGAGTTTTGGCTTCACCAAGCCAACAAATATTCAAAATTTCTCCCCGTCACCACCAAGCCTTCTTCTTCTTGGGCAATTTCCGGCGGTGCTCTACTAATTCAGACTACTGTCTTCAATCAAATTGGTGGTTGGGATGAACGTTATTTTTTTTACTATGAAGATCTTGAATTATGCCGTCAAATCAGAAATCTAGGCCTAGATATTGTTTTTTTTCCTCAAACCACCGTTATTCATCGTCATGGTTTTAGTGGCCGACATCTATCTTCAACCAGCAATCAATGGCGCCGTCTTATCCCCAGTAGTGTTAAGTATCACGGTGCCTTAACCCACTATCTCATTAATTTCATTATTTGGTCGTCACAAAAATGTCATTTCGTTTCATTTTGATTTTGGGTTTTTGTGTTCGACTCATGCTGCTATTAATCTCGGCCTCTCATCCGGATGTCGGTAATCATCTCGACTGGGGAAATAAATTTTGGCAATACGGCCCAAATACTTTCTATCAGCAATCGATTTGGAAGGTCTCCTGGCCAAATCAACCAATTGGTAGTATCTACCTTTTTGCGGCTCTCTCCTGGATCAATCAAAAAACCTTTTCCTTTTTTTGGTATCTCAACACTCAATACCCTATTTTTCCATCAAAGCTAATTCCCATCCTTGAGGCCAATCTTCATGTTTGGTTAGTCAAAATCCCGTTTCTAGCTGCCGATATCCTGTTGGCCTATTTAATATATCTTGCCACCAACAAACGAAAAATATTTTCAGTGTTGTTTCTATTCAACCCGGCAGTAATCTATAACTCAACTGTTTGGGGTCAAACAGATTCTCTTATTAATTTACTTTCTTTGGCCGGAATTTTTTTAGTCTATCATCGCCAATTTTTGGGAGGCACGTTTCTTTTCTTAGGATCTCTACTTTTTAAAATGTCACTTCTAATTTATTTACCTGTTTTTATTTGGCTCCTTTTTCTCTACCGTCGTGATTGGCTCAAATGGTCTATAGCCATACTCCTATTTTTGGCCCTAACTATAGTTTTAGCGATTCCATTTTCAATCAATCAAAACCCACTCACCTGGCTATCCCATCTATATCGCGACCTAGTTTTTAATCGTCAAGGACACATGCTCAATGGTAATGCTTTTAATCTCTGGTTAATTGTTTTTGGTGTTAGTTTAAGTCGACTCGACAATTATCCCATCTTTGGTTTTCCAACCTCATTAATTGCCTTCATCATATTTGGGCTAAGTTTCTTGCCTCTGGCTTCCAAATATGTTCGCCAAGAATCCTCGCTCAAAAACATCTGGAATTTTCTTTTTTTAACATCTTTTGCCAGTTTTCTCTTTCTGACCAATATGCATGAACGTTATTTTTATCCCATCATGCCTCTTTTACCAATACTTCTTTATTATCGTCTAATCAACTTTCAGCTTTTTATATTCCTCAGCCTTACCCATCTCCTTAATCTTTATAATCTTTGGTTTTATCCTCTCATTCCCTGGATCAAATTAACTCTAGAATCCTTTAATTATCTTCTCCCGCGCCTATTATCTTCGCTCCTTATCATCATTTACCTTAAATTTTGGATAAAATATATACAAAGTGAATAGGTGGTTGTTACTAGTCTTATTAGTAGCTTTTTTCGTTAGAGTCTATCGACTAGACACCTTGACCCTTTTTGGTGACGAAATTGATGTTGGCAACCAAGCCTATTCACTCCTGACTACCGCCAAAGACTATCGAGGTAACCTTCTACCTAGTTATCTTCAGTCGTTTACTGAGTCACGCGCTCCTTTGTTAATCTATTTAACCGTTCCCTCAGTCGCCATTTTTGGCCGCAATGAATATGGGGTCAGATTACCAGCTGTAGTTTTTGGTCTCGCTTCCATTTTAGGTTTCTATCTTCTTTCATATCGTCTCACTAAATCAAACAAGATCTCTCTTTTGGCCAGTCTTCTTCTTTCAGTCACCCCTTGGCATTTTCATTACAGCCGCGCTGCCTTTGAGGTCACCCTACTTTTGTCTTTACTTATTTTTGCCACTTGGTTTTATCTTCAGTCAAAGCCAATTACCTCTCTGGTTCTTTTTGCTCTTTCTTTTTATACCTACAACACCGCCAACGTTTTTACTCCACTGCTTCTCCTGTTTCTCTGTCTAACCCACCATCTTCCTTTCAAAAAAGTTTTTCCCGGTCTAATCTTATCCCTGATTGTGGTTCTGCCATTACTCTTTCAAATCATTCTTGGTCAAGCCGGTAATCGCTTCAGTCTCATTAGCGTCTTTAATAGTTCCCAAATCATTAACCAGATTGTTGATCAACGAATCTCCGTCTCTTCCGGCCCCCCATCTTTTTTTGAAAGAATCTTTCACAACAAACTAATTGCCTATCCAGTCACCATCACCACCAATTACCTTACCAGTTTTTCTCCCCAATTTATTTTTTTTAACGGTGACCCCAACCCACGCCACCAAGTTCCCAACTTTGGTCCGTTACTTTTGATCTTCGCTCCCTTACTGATTATCGGACTGTTAAAATATCATCAAAAGTATCCCCTATTTCTTTTTTGGTTGTTGATTTCTCCTATTGCCTCATCGCTAACCGTTGATGGTGGTCAACATGCCACCAGACTTTTCACTATGCTTCCTCCACTAATATTTTTTACCACCATCGGCCTTCAGTCTTTAAACTTTAAAACTCTGGCCTTACTCACCCCACTCATTTTTATGAATTTCACTCTCTATCTTCATCAATATTTTGTTCACCTTCCCAAAATTAATTTTTCCAGTTGGAATTATGGTCAAAAGTATCTTTATTCCACCCCCATTCCTCCATCATCACCAGTGTATGTCAGTAATACCAATTTCGATTCGCTCAATTCTTATATTTTTTATCAACATCAAAATTCCCAACTTACTCAAGACCCTTCGTTTAGCGACGTGGAACAAGCCAATGTCATTGACAACCTTCCCGGATTTAAACTTAACCCCAATACTTATTTTATTAACAATTGGCAAACCCCCGACACTCTCAACCTCATTCAGCAAACGGCCAAAAAAGGCAATATATATTTCCTTCTTCAGCTTAAAGATATTCCCGGTGATTGGGACCTAACCAAAAGCCCACTTCCAGGTTTTGTCACTCTTAATACCGTCTACTTACCCAATCACCAAATTTACGGTCAAGTTATTCAAAAACTGTGAAAATAAAAATTATTTTAGCCACATTAATTGTCCTTGGCACATTTTTGCGATTTTACCGTTTAGGTGATCTTCCTAATTCCTATACTCCCGACGAAATCGCTCAAGGGTACACCGCATATTCAATCATTAAAACCGGCCACGACGAGTGGGGTGATCATAACTTTTTATCCCTCCGCTCTTTTGGGGATTTCAAGCCAAGTCTTCAAACCCTACTTATGATCCCTTTCGTCAAGGTTTTTGGTCTTACTCCATTTGCCATCCGTCTTCCTAATGCTGTTCTTTCTATCCTTTTAATCCCGCTTACATTTGTTTTGGCTCAAAAACTCCTTTTTAACTCTTCCGTTTCCATACTAGCTACTCTGCTAGTTACCCTCTCTCCCATTACACTTCCTTTGTCACGCCTTGCCCTTGAGGCTAATCTCTTGGTAATCATTAATCTGATTGCTGTTATCCTTTTTTTGACCAGTCACCGTTATTTCTCACTCTTATTTTTTAGTTTGAGTTTAATCACCTATCATTCAAGCAAAATACTATTTCCACTAATTTTTATCACACTAATTCTCTTCTACAAACGCAGTCGTCGCCTAGTTACTTTGGCTCTAATTTTTTACGTTACCGTCTCACTGCTAACATCTTTCAATCGTACCACTGATATCGCTATCTTTAATCCTACCGATTCTTGGTCATCAGTTTCTGAATCACGTTTCCAGGCTACCAAATCAGGCCTTCCTGACTCCATTAGTCGCATATTTAATAATAAGGTCACTTATACATTTTTTCTTTTTGCACATAATTATCTTTCTTATTTTTCTCCTCAGTTCTTAGCCACCAGTGGTGCCGGCGAAACCACTTATGGCATGATCCCAGGGCAGGGGATTTTAGGTATCATCCCTTTTTTGGGTCTTTGTTTAGCACTCGTTTTTCTTCTTAGAACTAAGAATAAATCACTCTTGTTTCTTTTTGTAATTGTTCTGATTACTCCCATTGCTGCCGCCTTGTCAAAAGGTAGTTATTCCGCCAATCGCCTAAGCTCCATCAGCCCCTACATTCAAATACTCGCCGCCTACGGTCTTTTTCAATTATTTCAGCTTCGTCATCGCTGGCTCAGTCTACTTCTTGTGGCATTTCTTTCTTTTGAAATAGGAAATTTCCTGGTTACTTATTTCTTTCGGGCCAATCAGATCCTCGCCCCAGGCATGCTTTATGGCCATCGTCAAGCTCTCGAATACCTTCGTCAATATTCCAATTCAACTATTATCTATTCTCGTCGCCTTTCTGAACCGCAAGCATATGTCAGTTTTTTTAACCAAGTTGACCCCTTTATTGTCCAACAGGCCTCAACCCAATGGCTTAATTATCAAGGCAAAGGCCTTAAGTTTCTGGACCAACTAGGTGAATACCATCTTCAAAATTATCTTTTTAAAGAAATTAACTTTTCCTCCGATAGTCAAATACCCAACTCCATCCTGGTTGGTCGCCCAGAAGAGTTTCCCGGTGTCACCCCAAGTAAAATAATTTTCTATCCGGACTTCAATCATCTTAGCCCAGCCATTTATATCTATCACTCTCAATGATTTTAATACTCTTCTTAATTGCTCTTATTCCTCGAATTATCTCCATCAGTTTCCTTCCTCCAAGCCTCAATTGGGATGAAGTTTCGCATGGTTACAACGCTTATTCCCTACTTTCTACCGGCAAAGACGAGTGGGGACACTCTCTGCCTCTTATTTTTCAAGCCTATGGTGACTACAAACTACCACTATATGTTTATCTCACCACCATTCCGGTTGCCATTTTCGGGCTTAATCCTTTGTCGGTTCGTTTAATTTCAATTTTGGCTGGTAGTCTTCTCCCAATTGTTATCTATTTTTTCCTCAAAAAGTTCATTTCTTCAACTTCAGCCTTTATTACCAGTCTTGTGATTGCACTCTCTCCCTGGTCAATTTTTCTTTCCCGAATCGCCGTCGAAGCCAACCTTTTTCTTTTCCTCTATATCACCTCGCTCTACTTCCTTTCTCGACACCGGTTCGCTTATAGTACTTTTTTTTACGCTCTATCACTTCTAACCTACAACAGCAGCCGGGTACTTATATTTCCATATTTTTTAGCCACTTTTTTCATTGCCCGCCAACAGCATTATTCATTTCTAAAAAACTTACCAAAATTTATCTTTCCTGCACTAGTATTCGTCGTTGTTCTCATTCAGTCTTCTTCACCCGCAGGTCAAGCTCGCTATCAGTGGGTCTCTATTCTTGATTCCGGTGCCATCAACCATATTGAACAACTTCGTCAAAAATACCCCAGAATTCTAGTTAACAAAGTTACCTATTTTACCTATCAAACAACCAAGAATTATCTGGCTCATTTTAACCCTGCCTACTTATTCTTAAATGGGGGATCACATTATCAATTCAACATCCCTCAGTTTTATCTTATCAGTCCTCTACTTATACCATTCCTCTTGCTTGGTTTTTTGGCACTCAAAAAATACCCCTTAATACTCTTCTTTCTTCTTGTTTCACCACTCCCTTCTGCTATTACCCGCGACGCTCCACAAATTCTTCGCAGTCTAGCCTTTTTACCCCTTATCTCAATGGTCATTGGGCTTGGAATTAATCACAGTCTCAAAAATAAACCTTTCTTTTTCCTGAGTTTATTTTTTCTCTTTTTAACATTAGTCATTTCTCAAGTCCAATTTTGGTCAAGTTACCAAGAATATCGATATCAATATTCTCAGTCTTGGCAGTACGGTCATCAACAACTAGTCAATAGCGTTAAATCAAAATACTCACGGTACCAAAAAATAATCGTCACCAAAAGATATGGTGAACCACATGAGTTTTTTCTTTTCTTCTGGCCATGGCCTCCTCAAGATTACCAAAAAAACAAACTATGGGACTATCATGCCAACTGGTACTGGATTAATGGTTTTGATAAGTTCACCTTCGTCAACGATTGGGACATCAAAGACCTTTCTATCGCACCATCTACTTTATTAGTCACCAGTCCAGGTAATTTCCCGTCGGGAAGCCACCGCCTCCTCGAGACTATTAATTTCCTTGACGGCCAACCAGCTTTTGATCTTATTAGCTATGAATAAAGAAAAATTTATCCTAATCGGCATTCTTCTTGGCTCAGTTCTAATCAGAACCTATCGGGTAGGGGACACCCCCCCACTTCTCTGGGACGAGGCCGCTCTTGGTTATAATGCCTATTCCATTCTTCAAACCGCCCATGACGAACATGGCCAGTTGTTACCCCTAATTTTTAAATCCTTCGGCGACTATAAACCAGGAATTTATATTTACTTAACTCTTCCTTGTATTGCTATTTTTGGACTCAACCCTTTTTCAGTTCGCTTGCCATCTATTTTGTCTGGTTCTCTTATCCCCCTACTTCTATATTTACTTATTCGACAATTACTTCCTCGGCAAAGAAATCTCGCCACACTTTCAGCTCTGATTATGGTTTTTAATCCATTCAACATTCATTTTTCTCGAGGAGCATGGGAAACTAATATCCTTACCTTTCAAATTTTATTGGCCAGTTTACTTTTTTTCCGTAAAAAATACCTTACTTCAGCCATTATTTTTGGTATTTCTCTCTACACTTATCAATCAGCTAAGCTTTTAAGCCCCCTTATAATCTTAGCTCTAATCATTTCCACTCAAAGTAATCTCAGATCTATCTTAAATAAATTTTTCTTACCCCTATTGACCATCTCTATTCCCTTGATTTACGGGATTGTTTTTGGTCAAGATTCAAACCGCCTCAAAGTTATGAGTCTTCTCTCCTATCCTCGATCGACCACCGAAACTCAAACCATCATTACAGAATCAAATATCACCAACTATCAACTTTTTCATAACCAACTGATTTTCTTTAGTCGAAATTTCTTTTCCCGCTACTTTAATCATTTTTCTCCTCGCTTTCTTATTTTTGAAGGAGACTGGCAAAACCCTCGCCATTCCGCCCCATATGTCGGTCTTCTTCTTTATCCTTCAATCGTTTTTTTTCTCATCGGTTTGTTATCTTCAGATTATCGATTACCAGCTACCAAGCTCTTACTTCTCTGGTTAATTTTAGCCCCTATCCCCTCAGCTCTTACCCGCGATTCCGTCTCCGCCGTCAGAGCCTTACCGCTTTCAATCCCCTCAGTCTATTTTATTGCCACCGGCATTAATATTTTTCTTTACCGATATAAGTCCATCACTATCTACTGTTTGTTGTTTACTGTCTACATACTTTCATTTACCTATTATTCCGATCTCTATCTAAACCACATGGTTAAAAGATCACCCAAAG
Source organism: uncultured Gammaproteobacteria bacterium (assembly GCA_964503465.1). Lineage (GTDB taxonomy): Bacteria > Patescibacteriota > Microgenomatia > UBA12405 > UBA12405 > CAZCYZ01. The sequence continues at coordinate 349,758 of CAZCYZ010000001.1, forward strand.
ACTTTTTATACGGTTATAGCCAAGCTATAAACTATGTCATCCAAAATCAATCCAAATATCAACAGGTTATTTTTACTCAATTTTATGGCCAACCATATATCTATTACCTTTTTTACAGTCACTATTCACCATCCTCCTATCAACAACAAAATAGTTACAATCAAAACGGCCTTGATACGGGAGTTGTGTCCCAAATTGGTAATGTTTATTTTAAAGAACCCCAATTTAACCAAGTCGAACTTCAGCCAGGAACACTAGCCATTTTTTCCCACGACGAAGTTCTTCGTCAAAACATTGATCCCCAAACTCTTATCTCCCTAAGTCCTATTGGTGGTTATTCAACTTTCTATGCCTATGAAAACCCCTAAGATATTCCTTACCATTATTTTTTGCCTTGCTACTTTTTTGAGACTGTATCATCTTGGTTTCTATCCTACTCTCAATCCTGACGAGGCCGCCCTAGGTTACAATGCTTTTTCGCTTCTTCAAACAGGCAAAGATGAGCATGGTGTTTCCTGGCCACTTCATCTTAAATCATTTGGTGACAACAAACCGGCCGGCTACACCTATCTTCTTCTTCCGTTTATCAAAATTATTGGCCTTACCCCATTGGCTGTTCGACTCCCCAATGCCATTTTTTCAATTTTGGCCATCTATATTCTATATAAACTTATTTTGCTTTTAACCTCAAATCAAAATCTTTCCCTTTTAACCTCATTTATTCTAGCTATCAATCCATGGCATATTCACTTCTCTCGAGGAGCTTGGGAGTCATCGACTGCCCTGACCCTTGTCCTTCTGGGAATCTATTTTTTCTATCTTCATCTCAAAAATTTCAAACTACTCTACCTTTCGATACTATTTTTTGTTCTCTCGCTCTACTTCTATCATTCTGCTCGTATTATTGCTCCACTTCTGCTTCTATCTCTATGTTTTGTCCATAAATCATACTTCATAAATCACATTTCAAAGATATTTCTTCCTTTTGTTTTTGGCGCTATTCTGGTTCTTCCTGTCCTATTCTCTTTTCTCAAAAACGGTGGTGCCACCCGTTTTAGCGGCGTTGGCCTAACGGCCGATTATGGCCCTATCTCGCGGGCGGAAGAACTTCTAAACCACCACATGAATATCAAGCTCGTCAATCGCATTATTCACAACAAAAGAACCCTATATTTTATCTCCTGGGGGCAAAAGTATTTTTCTCATTTTGATATCAATTTTCTCTTTGTTAATGGTGATGAAGTTCCTCGCTCCAAAGTTCCCGAAATGGGCCAATTCTACCTTCTTGAATTTCCATTTTTACTTCTCGGAGTTTTTTTCTTGTTTAATTCTCCCCAATTTAAAACTTTAAAATTTCTCACCCTAAATTTGCTCGTTGTCTCCCCCCTAGCATCATCATTGACCTTCCAGGCCCCTTCCGCTCTTCGATCTCTACCTCTAAGTATCCCCCTAACTGTTCTCATTTCTCTTGGCTTATATCAAGCCATCAACCGATTTCCTAAAGTTAGTTACAGCTTATTATTCATAGGCTATCTTCTTTCAATTACCTATTATCTTGATTCCTACTACGTTCATTACCAAAAACGTTATCCCTTTGCCTGGAATTACGGCTTTGATCAAGTTACTTCCTATCTTCAATCCCAAAAAAACAATTACCAAAACATTTATCTTACTAATAAATATGACCAGCCATATATTCTTTATCTCTTTTTCTCCCAATATCCGCCCCAACAACTTCATTCTCAAATTAAGTTGACTCCACCCGACCAATTTGGTTTCTCCACTGTTCATCAAATCGATAATCTTCATTTTGAAAAAATAGACTGGAACAACATCCCCTCAGACTCCCTAGTTATCACGGCTGATGAACCCATCCCAATAGACCCCATCAAAATCATTAACTTTCCCAATTACGCCCCAGGATTTAAAATATATATCAAATGACCATTTCTGTTGCCATCGCCACTTACAACGAAGAGGCCAATATCCAACGCTGTTTAAAAGCAGTTTCCGACTGGGTCAACGATATCGTCATTTATGATGGTCAATCTTCCGATAATACGGTTAAAGTTGCTAGAACTTTCAAGAAAGTCCAAATCATATCTGGCCCTAATCATCAAATTTTTCATATCAACAAACAAGCTGCCATTGACGCCTGTAAAAGTGATTGGATTCTTCAGCTTGATGCCGACGAAGTTGTTACCCCACAATTGGCCACCGAAATCCAACAAATTATTCAAAATACCCCCCACAATGGTTTTTGGCTTAAACGCAAAAACTATTTTCTTGGAACCTTTCTTACTAAAGGGGGCACATACCCTGACTCCACTCTCAGGCTTTACCGACGAGGAAAAGGGGCACTACCCTGTCACGATGTCCACGAACAGGCTATTGTCGACGGTTCCACCTCCAGCCTCCAAAATGATCTTTTACATTATGATTCTCCCACCTTTAGTCGCTTTATCTTTAGAAACGATCATTATAGTAGCATTCTTGCCACCCAAATTACTAATCCAAATTTTGTCAGTTATTTCTTTTTAAAACCATGCCTCACTTTTTTTTCCATTTTTCTCCGGCACCGAGGTTATATTGATGGTTTCCCTGGTTTTGTCTTTGCTTTTTATTCTGCTTTGCGATTTCCTTCGGCCTATGTTAAATACTGGGAAAACCATTATGCCAAAAATCGCCATTGACATATCGCCAACTATCGATGGTAACGCAGTTCGTGGTATTGGCTACTACACCAAGAATTTAGTCTCTGCAATTCAATCCGAGGTCAAAACCAACCCACACTACCACAATTGGCAAATCAATCTAATCACCAGTCCACAATCGTTAACCTCTAATTATCAACTTATCCACTACCCATACTTCGATCCTTTCAAGCTTACTCTGCCCCACCGACAATCAGTTCCCACCATCGTCACTGTTCCCGATTTGATACCCATCCAATTTGCCAAACATTTTCCGGTTGGTGTTAAGGGTCAAATCAAATGGTTAATTCAAAAAAACCAACTCAAAAAAACGACCTATATCATCACCATTTCTCACTATGTCAAACATGTCATCAGGAATATCATTGGTTACCCCAAGGATCGTATTTTTGTTACCTGGCTAGACGCGTCTTTAATGTCTCAGCCAGTTAAAAACAACTTTAAAACCATGGTCCAAAAATATAATTTACCGCCTAAATTCATCCTCTATGTCGGTGACGTTAATTGGAACAAAAATATTCCCAATCTAGTTCGCGCCTGTTTATCTCTAGGCTATCATTTGGTTATCGCTGGTGCTTCAGCCACTAAATCCGTCCCAGACCATCCTTGGACCCAAGATATCATTTGGTTGCAGCAACAAAAATCTCCTTTCCTCCACCTTCTAGGATTTGTTCCAGATGAAGACAAACCTTATCTCTTCAAATTAGCCACCATTTACTGTCAACCGTCTTTTTCCGAAGGCTTTGGTATTCCCCCTGTCGAAGCCATGAAGTCTGGTTGTCCAGTTGCTTATAGTCAAGAAAGCAGTCTCCCAGAAGTCATGGATTTTTGCGGTGAGTTCTTTGATCCCTACTCTGTTGATTCAATTAAATCTAGTCTCCAAAAACTTTGGACCAACCAAAAGCTTCGTCAAAAATATATCCGGCTCGGTCTTGCCAGAGGTAAAGTTTTTGATTGGAAATATACCGCCCTTCAAACACTCGCCATCTATCAGCTAGCCTTATTAAATGAAAGATAAAAAACACTTTATCTCTGTTATTGTACCCATATATCAACAGGCCCGAACTATCCGTCAGGACCTTTATTCCATCTATGACACCCTCGAACAAATTCGATACGATTACGAAATTATTGCCATTGTTGACGGAACAAGCATCGATAATTCATACCAGGAAGCCAAGAAACTCAAACTCAAAAGACTAAAGGTTATCGGATATCCTCAAAATAAAGGTAAAGGTTATGCAGTCAGGTTTGGCATGGCACACACCACAGGCGATTACATTGCCTTTATTGATTCTGGAATGGATATTGATCCTAATGGTATTTCCATGATTCTAGAACACATGGAGTGGTATCAGGCCGATATTGTTGTTGGCTCAAAACGTCACCCGGCCTCACAAATCAACTACCCACTTCATCGTCGTATTATCAGTTTTGGTGCCCAATTAATTGCCAAATACCTACTTAACATTAATGTCACCGATACTCAGGTGGGGTTAAAGATTTTCCGCCGTCCAGTACTCGAAAAAGTTCTCCCTCGTCTTCTAGTCAAAACATTCGCTTTCGACCTCGAAATATTGTCTGTTGCTAACCGTTTAGGTTTTAGCAAAATTTACGAAGCCCCCATCAAAATAAATTTTGATTTCTCGGGATCTCATCTTCAGGGTAAATTCTTTCAAACCCTTCTTCTTTGCCTCAAAGATTCTTTGGCAGTTTTTTATCGCCTCCGGCTACTTCGATACTACGATGATACCAGCAGAAGAAGGTGGAAATTTGATCCTCAACTTAAAATGCGTGTTAACATCGGTTAATGTCACCACTACTTTTTTCAATTATTATTCCCGTTAGGCTGAAAACTAATTATCTTCGCCAAACTCTCAAAAAACTCCAACAACAAACTTGCAAATCGTTTGAGGTCCTGGTCATAACCGACAAGTTGTCCGGCTCAGCCAACCCAGCTCAAAAACGTAATCTTGGTGCAAAAATGTCCCAAGGCAAATATCTTGCCTTCATAGATGACGACTCCTATCCTTCAAAAACCTGGCTGGAAAGTATCAATAAATTGTTTTCCCCTGGAATTGCCGCTGTTTGTGGTCCATGTCTTACCCCGGCCAGCGATAACATTTATCAAAAAGCTTCAGGGTTAGTTTGGAGCAGTTTATTGGGAAGTGGCGGTGCTGGCCTATATCGTAACAGTGTTCAAAAACCAATGTTCGTCGACGATTACCCGTCTGTTAATCTTATAGTCCGCAAAAATGACTTTACCGCCGTTAAGGGCTTTGATACCCACCACTGGCCCGGCGAAGATACAATCTTGTGCCTTAACTTAACTAAAAAACTTCACCAAAAGATTCTCTATCACCCATCAGTCATTGTCTATCATCATCGTCGTCCAGTTTTGATTCCCCATCTTCAGCAAATATCTCGCTATGCCCTACATCGCGGACACTTTGCCCGCGTATTTCCTGAAACCAGTTTTAAAATTGGTTATCTGATGCCCAGTTTGTCCGTAATATACTTCATCGTTTTTCCAATTTTATTACCAGTTCTTCGACTCTATTACTTTATTCCTTTTATTGTCTATTTATTGCTTATTTTCTTTACTTTTATTTCTTTTCTTAAGAAAAACAATTTTTTGACTAGTATTTTGGCTACCATCACCATCCCCTTGACTCATCTTTATTACGGTATACTCTTTCCTATTGGCTTTTTCAAAAAAAACCTATCTTTCAAAGCCCACTCCACTAACAAACATGGCTACATCGGCGGTTAACTTTTTAATATCTATTTCGTACCCACCCCTATCATCACCCAAAGGTGTTCCCTTCCTTTCACAAAACCGCCAATTTCAGTGGACCAATACAGACAATGTTATTTATCCCGTTGTTCCCGCCTACGCTGCCACCCTTCTTGTCAAAAATGGCTACCATGTTTTTTGGGATGATGCCATTGCTCAAAAACTTACCAAACAACAGTGGTTGGCTCGAATCATTAAACAACGCCCAAACCTCATTGCTATTGAAACCAAAACCCCAGTTATCAAAACACATTGGCGAATTATCAACACCCTTAAACAGAAGCTGCCTAAAACAATTATTGTTTTAATGGGTGACCATGTTACCGCTCTCCCCCAGGAATCTTTCCAGCATTCTAAGGTTGACTATGTTCTCACCGGTGGAGACTATGATTTCATGCTCCTTAACCTTGCTAATCACCTTACTAAAAAAACAAGTTTGGAACCAGGATTTTACATGTCAAGTTCCAACACGGGTCAATTCAAGCCTCACCATCATCTTGGTCAACTTCCAGTCCTTGACCGCCAGCTCACCCAATGGCAACTGTATTCTCGCCATAATACCAACTATAAGTACAAACCCGGTGCTTATATTATGTCAGCTCGTGATTGTTGGTGGGGCAAGTGCACCTTTTGTTCCTGGACTACTCTCTATCCTTCCTATCGCACTCTTTCTGTTAAACAAACTATCAATGAAATCAAAAACTTGGTTAAATTGGGTACTCGGGAAATATTTGACGATGCTGGTACTATTCCAGTTGGCCCATGGCTTGGTGATCTTTGCCACCAGCTAGTTGATCAAGGACTAAATCAGAAGGTCACAATTAGTTGTAATATGCGTTTCGGTGCTCTCAATCAACAGCAATATCAATTAATGGGTCAGGCGGGTTTTCGTTTCCTTCTCTATGGACTCGAGTCAGCCAACCAAATGACCATTGATCGGCTCAAGAAAAACATCAAAATTGACTGGATCAAAAGAGACCTAAAATGGGCAAAACAAGCTGGTCTCGAACCACACGTTACTATCATGATCGGTTACCCTTGGGAAGATTTATCTCAAGCCAAAAACACCCTATCTTTATCAAAGGAACTTTTTCGTCTTGGCCTAGTTGATAGCATGCAAGCCACCATTGTCATCCCTTATCCTGGTACCCCGCTTTTTGACTATTGTCAAAAAAACCAATTGCTTCTATCAACCAACTGGAATGACTACGATATGCGTCAACCAATAATGAAATCACCTTTAACTCACCATCAGCTCCAAACATTAATTGATTCTCTTTTTAAATCAGCCTGGGAACCGAAGTTCCTTATTCGCAAAGTACTCTCTATTAGGTCAATCGACGATATCAACCATCTAGTCAACTATGCCATTAAATTCTTACAAAAACTCCGTGACTTTAGTTAGTATCATTATCCCCACCCTCAATGCTGGTAGGGTCCTAATACCATGTCTCAAATCGATCGTCAAACAGAATTATCCACATACTGAGATCATTATTGCCGATGGTGGTTCAACCGACAATACCATTGCTATTGCCAACAAATTTAAAACCAAAATTGTTACCAATCAACTCAAGACCGCCGAAGCTGGTAAGGCCATCGGGCTCAAATATGCCAAAGGTCAATATATCGCCTTCATCGATTCGGACAACATCCTCCCATATACGAACTGGCTGTCAACTATGCTAATTCCATTTAAAGACTCCGATATCGTCTGTACCGAACCAATCCGCTTTACCTATCGTCGCAACGGGGGATTTATCGAGCGCTACGGTGCTCTTCTTGGGGCCAATGATCCTTATGCATGGTTCACTGGCGTTTATGATCGCTATAGTTATCTTACCAACAATTGGACAGGTCTAAAATTAGATCAAATAGACAATCATAAATATATATCTGTCAATTTTAATAATAGTCAAATTCTCCCCACCATTGGTGCTAATGGGACTATCTTTAGGGCTAGTTTTCTCAAAAAGTACTTTTTCGGTCACTATCTTTTTGATATTGACATTCTTTCTTTGGCTTTACAGAAGAAAAATACAGTTAAGGTTGCCAAACTAAAAACTGGCATTATCCATACATATTGTGAGTCATCAATTTCAAAATTCATTCGTAAACAAACCCGTCGTTTAACTGACATGTATCAATACCAATCCATTCGCCAATATAACTGGCACCAAAAAAATAACATTTTCTCACTCGTTAAATCTAACTTTCGCTTTGCTCTCTACTCTATTCTCGTTCTTCCCGCGCTATTCGATTCTGTGCGTGGTTACCTCAAGAAAGCCGACTCGGCTTGGTTTTTCCATCCAATCGCCTGTTTTTTGTCTTTTATCATTTATACCAGAGTAACCGTGGCTCATCTTCTTGGTATAAAACAGTATACCAGTAGACAACAATGGCAACAGTAAAACCAGGAATCTTAATCTTAAGTCCATTTTTCTCTCCCAACATTGGTGGTGTCGAAACTCATCTTGATGATTTGGTTGCGGGTCTTCAAAATTTTTCTGTTTTTGTATTTTCTTACTCTCCAATTACTACCCCCAATGTTCGTTATCAAATTTTTGAAAAACGAGGAAACCTCCAAATCGTCCGCCTTCCCCACTTTGGTAAAAATCTCTTCCACCAGCTAGAAAAATATTCCATCCTTGACTTTTTATATCTCACACCATACCTTTTAATCTTCTCATTTTTATGGATGCTTTTTAACTCATCCAAAGTTAAGACAATTCATTCTCATGGTTTTAATGCCGCTTTTATTGGTAATCTCCTGGCCACTTTCTTTCGCAAAAAACATGTTACCTCAACTCATGCTGTTTACGAACACATTCATGGTCTCAGTTTAAAGTTAGTCGTTGCCACCCTTTCCGCCGTCGACCACATTCTCTGCCTTTCCCAAGCCTCACAAAAACAACTTTTAAGCTGGGGACTAAGTCCTGCCAAAACAAGCCTTTATCAATATTGGATTAACTTAAATAATTTTGTTCCAGTCACCACTCCACCCAAAAAATTTACTGTTCTTTATGTTGGCCGCTTAATCACAAAGAAGGGAATCCGATTAATCCTTCAATCAGCCATCAATATTCGTTCTGCCCAATTTAACTTTATCGGTACTGGACCAGCAGAAGAAACCATTAGAAGGTTTTCCAAAAAATACAAAAATATTAATTTCACTGGCCCCATCCCCAATTCCTATCTACCTCAGTACTATCAACAAGCATCCATACTCTGCCTTCCGTCACTTTATCCCGAAGGTTATGGCCGAGTTGTCATGGAAGCGGTTGCGTCTGGACTACCTGTTATCGCCTCCAACACCGCTGGTCTCAAAGAAGCTTTAAGCTCCAAAGTTGCTATTCTTATCAAGCCAACTGTCAAAAATCTCACTTTGGCTATTAAAAAACTCCAGCATAAACAAACTTATAATCATCTTCGTCGAAACTGCCGTCACTATGCCCTTGCAAAGTTTAGCTCCTCAAATATAAAATCGATCACCAGGTTCTATTAATGAAAGTCTTATTCATCCTTCCCTACCACAATGCCTCGGCCGCCGTTTTCGAAAACGGTCAATGCCTTGAATATCTTCATGAAGAAAAGTTTACCAATATCAAAAGCCACTGGGGATTTCCCGGGTTGTCAGTAGACTATCTTGTCAACAAGTATTCCCTAAAATCTACTGACCATGTTGTTTTTTCCGGTAAACAGCTCCTTCTTCATACTCTTCCAAAACCATCCAGTAACCTAGCAGAGGACATTGGCACCAATCCCCATCTCCGACAATTAACCAATTACGTTGAATACAAGACTAAAGCCAAAAAACTTTTTTTTACCATCCGCTCAATCTTTCTTGACAAAATAATCTCTCCATTAGCCAGAAACCAAATGCGACAATATCTCTTAACAAGATACAATGTACCAACCAATAATACACATTTTTTTGACCACCATCTCTGTCACGCCCTTTCTCCAGTTCATTTTTATAATCTTCACTCTCAAACTCACCCAATTTTAATCTTTACTATGGATGGAAGCGGGGACAATTATTTCTCAAAAACTTTCATATATTATCCTGCCAACAACAAACTCAAACCAATTGCTAAGTCTCGTTTTGATTCATCTCTCGGACTGCTATATTCTGGTTTAACCCAATTTTTGGGGATGAAACCTTACGAGCATGAATACAAAGTTATGGGATTAGCTGCTTACCCTAACGATCCAAAATACTACCAAAACATTCTCATTCGTCTTCAAAAAGATTTTGGTTATGATCAAAAGTCTCAAACATTTCAATCATCATTCAACACCAACTATTCATTTTATTATTTTAAAGAACATTTTGTTGGTCAAAGGTTCGATAATCTAGCCGCTGCTCTCCAAACACACCTCGACAACCTTATAACACTATGGATCACCACTACTATTAAAAAATACCACATCCACACCATCGCTTTATCGGGTGGGGTTTTTATGAACGTCAAGGTTAATAAGCTAATTCAAGAGCTCCCCTTAGTCAAAAAGGCTTATTTTATGCCATCTGCAGGAGATGAAAGTCTTGGTTGGGGAGCGGCATATCAAATTTTTTCTCAAAGAAAAATTAACACCCAGTCCAATTCTACTATGTTTCTTGGGCTTAATTATTCAAATCAACAAATCCAAGCATTTATTAAAAAAAATAGATTAGATAAAAAATTTGATATAAAGTATTTAAAAAATCCCAGCCAAAAAATTGCCAATTTACTTAGCCATCATCAAGTTGTTGCCTGGTTTACTGGAGCAGGGGAGTGGGGTGCTCGATCTTTGTGTCATCGGACGATTCTTGCCAATGCCTCTGATTTCAATTCTTATCACCAGGTCAATGATGCTATCAAAATGCGTGACTTCTGGATGCCTTTTGCCCCGACAATTCTCTTCGATTGGGCACCAAGATATATTAAAAACTGGCAAAAATTAAAAAACAAAATCAAAGAAAGTTCCAAATATATGATTACTGCATTTGACTCCACCCCATTGGCTCAAAAACACCTAATTGCTGCCATCCACTCCAAAGACAAAAGCCTCCGCCCCCAATTGGTCGAAAAATCGGACCACCCAACACTCTATCGACTCCTCAAATATTTCGAAAAATATACCGGTATGGGCGGGGTGATGAATACATCTCTCAACATCCATGGTTATCCGTTAGTTGGCAACCTCAATCAGGCTATTTTCACCCTCGAGAACTCCCAGCTTAAGTATCTGGTTCTAGAAAACTATCTTCTTATTAAAAAATGACCAACTATTACCACCGATATTGGCAAAAAAAACTTAAAAGCAAAAGTCAGGGAAGTCCACCTATCTGGACCCAAGCAAACTTCAACTATCATTTTGATTTTGCAAAACCATACTTTGGATCAAAAATACTCGACATTGGAGCCGGTGACGGCACCTTCGACAACTATCTCCAATCAAAAATTAATTCCAATGTCATCTCGCTTGAGCCTACCCTACAGGCTATCAAACAAGGTCAAAAACTCTACCCCAATAACAAGTTTATAAACTCCTCAGCCGAAAAACTTCCGTTTTCCGCAAACAGCTTCAACACCGCCCTTCTTATTGAAGTTATCGAACACTTAATCGATACCGATATCGCTTTGTCAGAGATATATCGAATTTTAAAACCAAAAGGATATCTATTTATCACCACCACTGATTTTAATTTTCTCAAAAAGGTTCTCCTTGCCGCCTTCGCTTGGGACAAATATTTTTACCCCAATAATCCCCATATCCGCTTCTTTACTCGTCAAACACTAACAGAAATCTGCTCAACACATCATTTTAAATTAATTAAGTACCAATGGAACGGTAGTTATTTTCACCTAATGCCCAAAGGTCAAATGGCTATCTTTCAAAAATGCTAAAACCAAAAACTATTTTTGTTGCCAACAACAATATCGGCATTGGACTCTCTGGCGGTGATCGCATATTTCTAGAACTTGCTCGCTATTGGCAACCCAAAACCGATTTAATCATTATCGGTTCTGCCGAAACCAAAAGATTAATCAAAAGATACCGACTCCCCCCTATCACTTTTCATCAAACCGACACCATCAGCCGTCGTCAACTACTCACCCATCAGCTCCACCGAACTCTTAAGGCTATCAAATTTGTACTTAAACATCATCATCTCTTTCGAGAAACTCAATACATATATACTGCTTCAGACTTTATTCCTGACTTAATTTTTGGACCTTTAGCCAAGATAATCAACCCGAACATTCATTGGATTGCCGGCTACTACCTCATAGTTCCGCCGCCATGGCAAAACAACACCTATCACCCCCTTTATTATTTTTCCCAGCTTATTACTCGATCACTCACCAACCTAATGGCCAATACCGTTTATTTAACTTCTACACCCGATCAAAAGTTTTTTTCTCCAAAAAAAAGCATTATCGTTCAAGGTGGAGTTACCCCAGTCAAAAATACCACTAAACTCAAGTCAAAATATCAGGCAGTCTTCATCGGACGTCTCCACCCCCAGAAAGGAATCCTCGAGCTCGTCGACATTTGGCGTCTAGTAGTCAACCAAATTCCACTGGCCAAATTGGCTGTTATTGGTAACGGCCCGCTTCTACATCAAATCAAAAGAAAAATAAAAAAACTTAAACTCCTATCAAATATCTCTCTTCTTGGCTTCCTCGACGGTCCACCAAAAAATAAAATAATTCGCCAAGCACAAATTGTTCTTCACCCGGCCACTTATGACAGTGGTGGCATGGCCGCCGCCGAAGCCATGCTTTTTGGGCTGCCAGGAATCTCCTTTGACCTTCCCGCTCTCCTTACTTACTACCCCCAAGGAATGATCAAAACTCCTTGCTTCTGTTATCAAAAGTTTGCCGACAATATTATTAACTTGTTGACCAACCCGGTGCTTTACCAAACAACATCCACTAAAGCAAAAAACTTAATTCATAAAGATTGGCTTTGGCCACAACGTGCCAACTTAATTTTTCAAAAGACATTCCTGCTATAATCTTTCAAAGTCCACATAACATTCTCTACAGGTCCACCCCCAACCACAGTAAAAATATGATTAAGGCAATTATTTTTGACCTTGACGGTGTTCTAGTTGATGCCACCGAATGGCACTATGAAGCTCTCAATAAGGCATTGGCAATCTTCGGTTTTACCATTAAACGAGAAGACCATCTCAATCTTTATAATGGACTACCAACTACCGAGAAGTTAAAAATTATGTCCCAGAACAACCACCTTCCGGTGGGGCTACACGAGGTAATCAAAAAACTCAAAAGAAAATATACCGACGAGATTATTAAAAACCAATGTCATCCGGATCATGGCAAACAACTTCTTCTCAATCGGCTAAAAAATGAAGGCTATAAATTAGTTTGTTGCAGTAATGCTCAAAGATACTCGGTCGACAACATGCTCAAGTTCTCCCAACTATATGATTATTTTGACCTGATAATCGGTAACGATGAAGGTTACGCTCCCAAACCTTCCCCAGACATATATCTTGCCGCCTTCCAAAAATTGGGGGTAGAGCCATCAGAATCGATTATCATTGAAGATGCCCCTCATGGTATTGAAGCTGCTAAGGCTAGTGGTGCCCAAGTGATTGCCGTTCGTGGTTACAATGATGTTAATCTATCACTCTTTCTTAATCTTAACCTTATTAACCTCTCACCCACACTTTCAGCAAACCACCAGTCCAAAACTCACCATCTCAATCAATTTAAAGGTGGCTGGTTCATCGGAAATTTTGAACCATCACTCCTGAAAAGCCAAGACTTTGAAGTTGCTGTAAAAAAATATAAATCAGGTGAACGTGAGGTCCAGCATTATCATAAAATTGCCACCGAATACACAATCTTTATCAATGGTTCCTTCAGAATGAACGGACAAGAATATCGCCCAAGCGACATAGTTATTACTAATCCTGGACAGTCAACTGATTTTGAATGTCTAGCCGACGGTACCACGCTAGTCGTCAAAGTTCCCTCAGTTAAAAATGATAAATATCTAACTATTCCAAACAATGGACAAAACAACTAAAATCGTCATCCCCATGGCTGGAGCCGGATCTCGCTTCAAGGAGGCCGGTTATAGTTTTCCTAAGCCCTTAATCGACATCAACGGTAAACCAATGATTCAGCTCGTCATTGAAAACCTCAAACCCAAAAAACATGACTATCGTTTCATTCTCATTTGTCAAAAAGAACACTACGATCAATATTCACTTAACAACATTTTCGATAATATTATTCCCGGTAAATATGACTGTGTTCAATTGACAAGTATGACCCAGGGAGCAGCCTGCACTGTTCTTACCGCTACCGATCTAATTAATGACAACAATGATCTTATTATTGCCAATTCCGATCAGTTAGTCGACATCGACATCGATGATTTCATTGATTTTAGTCGCCACGACAACACTCTTGGTACTATTATGACATTCGTTTCCAACCATCCCAAGTGGAGCTATGTCAGATTGGACAACCAGGGTTATGCACTTGAAATGGCTGAAAAAAAGCCGATCTCTGACCAAGCTACAGTTGGCATCTATTATTTCTCAGAAGGTAAAAAATTTGTTGAAGCTGCCACTTCTATGATCGAAAAAGACATTCGTGTTAATAACGAATTTTATGTTTGCCCCTGTTACAACGAATTACTCCTTCAAAATGGCAAGGTCAACGTTTGGCAAATACAAAATAACCAAATGCACGGCTTAGGCACTCCAGAAGACCTTAATATTTATCTTGATAGTCTTCCAAAATGATTATCCTGGCCCATCGGGGTATTGACTTACCAAAATCTATCCCCGAAAACACCCCCCTTGCCTTCAGAAATTGCCTTTCTCAAGGTTTTGGCCTTGAGACAGACATTAACTTTCTAAAAAATGAGTTAGTTTTTTCGCATGACACTCAACCCACCAAATCCAATTGTAATTTTGAGCAGTTGATACAACTTATCCACATCTACCATCCACCCCTAGTTGCCCTTCACTATAAAGGCATTCACCAAACAACACCCAATAACTTATTAATTTACCAAGTTATTCAAAAATACCCAAAACTGTTACCAATTTTTCTAATCTTTGACCTCAAACCAATCACGGCCAAGTTCTTTCGGCACCAATTTCCCAACATTAATCTAGGGATTTCAGTTTCCCATTCATACGACATTAAAAGGTTTAATCATTTGACCAACCAAACACTTTTTTCTCCCTCTATGGCAATTTACTATCGAAATCTTTATAACTATGTCTGGCTCGATGAATGGGATCATAAGTCTCACGCAGGTAAAAAAACCTTATATAATCAAAAAAATTTTAATTCATTTAAAAAAAATAATTTTCAAGTTGCTTTAGTTACACCAGAACTTCACTCCCAAACCCACCCCCAGGCAGCAAATGGTTATAAACTCAAATTAGCATTTCATAAAATTAGCAAACTCAAACCAGACATCATTTGCACTGATCACCCCCATGAATTCAGCCATAATTAACCTCACCCACTGGCACCAACCAATCAATCAACTTTATCACCCGACTGGCGTCCTTGGTTCAGATAAATATCAAATTGTTTATACAAAAAACAAATTAAATAAAACCAAATTTTATCCGATTCTTCTCAAAGAATGGTTTTTTCTCCTTCGTAAAAATGGCCTCCTTGTTATTGATTATCAGCCAAACAAACTTTGTGATTGGCAAAAACTAGAGGCAACACTCTGGTGGCTTTGGTCAAATCGATATCAAATTATTTATCATCAAAATATTTCCTCAAATCAATCATTCAAGAATCTTAGATTATTTATTAATAAAAATAAAAATAAAGGATTTATTAAGCCGATCTCAAACAACAAACCGGTTAGATTAGTCTGCCAGAAACTAACCACCACAACTATCAAAAATGATTCTATTAATAAATGGACTTTTGGTGTTATTACTAATGGTAAAAGACCTGATTGGTTAGCAGAAATCATCACTTCGATCAGGAAACAAAAAATCCCCCATTATGAAATCATCGTCTGTGGCACATATCACGGACTTCCCGCCCCGGACATCATCTATCTTCCCTTCAATCATCGCGATTATCTCGGTTGGATAACCAGGAAGAAAAATCTCATCATTAAAAAAGCTCAATATCAAAACATTTGCCTTCTTCATGATCGCATCATTCTTCACTCTGATTGGTTTAAAGGCATCAAGAAATGGGGGAATTGCTTTGAAGTTATCATTAATAAAACAGTCATTCAAGGCTCAGACGATCCAGTTCTTGATTATCTTGTTTACAAAAATCTCGACCAGCTCAACATCAATCAACTTCAGGACTATTTTGTTTACATTCCTGCCGGAAATATCCAATATCGCGATTGGGACAAAAACGCCATCAGTTATTCCTGCAACTTTATCACTAAAAAATACATTTTAGAACAAAATCCATATAACGAAACCACCTACTGGAATCAATACGAAGACTTGCTTATGAGCCAAGAAAATATCCGCAAGGGAATCCTTATCCGAATGAATCCTGCCGCCACCTACCAAATGAAAATCCAAACCATCAAATCCGACAATCAATACTTCGATTTCAATCAGTTTAAACTAGGTAAATATCACCATCACCATTTCTTACTTATTATCGGTTGTTATTTCCTCCAACTCTTCAAGGTTAAAAAAACTCCTAAACTCTTAAAACTTTTGAAGTTATTCCGCTCCTGGCTTTAATTAAACCAA
Organism: uncultured Gammaproteobacteria bacterium; assembly: GCA_964503465.1. GTDB lineage: Bacteria > Patescibacteriota > Microgenomatia > UBA12405 > UBA12405 > CAZCYZ01. The sequence goes on from CAZCYZ010000001.1 coordinate 366,007, forward strand.
TCATCATTTTCAATCCCCCAACTCCCATCCTGACAACAAAGGTAATATCCTCAAGGCTTCGGCACTTCCGTAAAATTCTTAATGGACTAATGAAAGCCAAAAGCTTGTGCCTAACTAATCTTCTATAAGCTTCCCGCTGAATCACCACCAATTCCTCTGGAGAAAAATTTGCTGTTCTACATCCAACCTCTTCGGAAAATAGTATCATCACATTGTCAGGTAGCCACTTATTTTTTTTAAACACCTCATAAACCGGCGTTCCGGGTCTGGGTCCCAGACGAAAAAAGAAAGCCCAGTCACAGTCCGATTTAATTGCATAATCAACAGTTTTATTAATCTGCTCCCTGGTTTCAAAAGGAAAACCCAAAATATTTGTCGTTAAAGTCCACATTCCCAGTTTGTTGGCATATTTAATTAAGTCCATTGCTTGTTTCAAATCATATGGTTTCCCTACCCACCTTCGAGTTTCCTCATCACCCGACTCAATTCCAAAGGTAATCCGATAACAACCTGCACATTTCATCTTTTTAAGTAGTCTTTTATTTAATGTCCAATGAGCAATTCCATTCGGCGTTGTCCATTTTATATCAATTTTTCGTCTTACGATTTCATCACAAATCTCTGCCAGTCTTTCCCCATCAACCGATATGCTATCATCCTGGAACGCAATTTCCCTCGCTCCAAAATTCTTCGTTAAATATTCAATCTCATTTACCACCAGCTTGGGACTTCTTCCTCGCCACTTATGTCTCCAAACCGCATGTATTGAACAATAAACACAGTGATTTGGACATCCCCTGGAAGACACTAGTGGCATCACCCGACTTCTCATCGAAAAAATACCCCCAAGCTTATACCTATTCAGATTAAAAAGATGCCACCCTGGCACTGGCAAATCATCAACATTTTTAATTAAGTCTGCTTCTATCACCCCTTTTACCCGTTTTCCACTTTCAACTATTTTGATAATTTTTAATATTGCCTCCTCTCCTTCACCTTTAACTGCCACATCCACTCCGGTTTTTTTTGCCACCGATTTCGGGTCAATGCTCACATGTGCCCCACCCAATACAGTTACGATTTTTTTATTTACTCTCTTTGCTAACCTAGCCATCCTGACACCATCTTCCGCAAAAGCAGTAAACATCACGCTTATCCCAACAACATCGGGTTGGTATTTCCTAATCCGCCTTACCACCTCCACATCTGATAAACCAACTCTAGTAATCTTTCCTCTGGTAAACCGCCGATCTCGTCCTTCTGCTAAAGCATCCAATACTTTAACGTCGTGACCCTCCCTCTCAACATATGCCGCCAGCGCCGCCAATCCAGTTGGCAAATGTGGTTCAACATTACCCGAACCATAAAAAGTTACCGGCGGGTAAATAAACAATACTTTCATTTTCTAAATAACAAATATCTCAGTATCTCCCACTGTCTCCTCATTGGTAAGAATAGAAATATTAATAATCGAATCAGGTCATAATTAAAGCCTCTAATCTTTTTACCACTAATACTCCTCCGATATTCAGAGTAATGTTTGAAAATCAGCAATTTATTTTTCTTACAATAATCATAAAGTTCAGTTTGCGGATAAGGAGTAAACAGGGTGGGGGAATAATAGTCTGGATTGATTCTTCTAACCATCAACAAAGTTTTAACCATCTCCCAATAACTCTCCGATGGTATCCCCAACATATAATTAGCCCAAATCTTTAATCCCAATTTATGACATATTTTTGCCGCTTTCAAATTTTCTTTTACTCCAACCTGTTTGTTTAAAAATTTCAACACTCTATCGGAACCTGACTCAAACCCTATCATAATACCCATCAGGCCAACTTTTTGCAATTCTTCAAGTTCTTTTCTAAACCTAATAATCAAATCGGCTCTTCCCTGACACATAAATTTCGCCCCAATCTTTGATTCTTTATACAATCTTGCAAATTCCAATATTCTTTCCTGGCTTAAGATAAACAAATCATCATGAATCAAAAAACTCTTTAGCCCATACTTTTTCCTAATCAACTTTAGTTCTTCAATCACTTCAGCCATATTTCTCAATCTCACTTTTCCCCCAAACACCATTCTTTCCGCTGGTTGACAGAAAGTACAATTAAAAGGACAACCACGACTAGTCATTATGGTCGCGAATGGAGTTTTCATGTCTGGTACAAAAGGGTTATTCATTTCTCCGCCGCGATGATCAAATAAATCTCTATCAATCAATGGAATCTCCTCAAGTGATACTGGTTCAGCCATCACCAATCTTGGTAACTTTTTTCCTCTAGCTAAGTCCAAAATTACTTTTTCCCCTTCGCCTACTACAACCCAATCAAACTCCTTAATTTTCAAAGCATCCTTTGGACTAACAGTCGGGTGAACACCTCCTATTACCACCTTTACACCGGGCCTTTTCTTTTTAATTATCCTAGCCGCCCTGACACTGTAGTCAAAATCAACCGTAGTACTACTAATTCCAAAAATCTCCGCGTCACTTTGCTCTACCGTCTCAGTAAATTCTCGCCAGCCCTCAAGCTTCCTAAAATCGATATAATCCACCCCAATACCGTTCTTTTTTAGGTAGGACGCCATTGAGGCAATCCCATGGTGAATAAAATTACATTCACCGCAATTCCTTTTTCCAAAAGTTCCAAAACCACTCCAACTAATCCCTGGATAAACTAAGCTTACTTTCATAATCAAAACCAGATAACTTTTCTCCAATCACCAAATACTGCATCAAAACATTGTTTAATTTTTTTTGTTCTGCTAACCATTTTTTTAACGAATCCCTTGTTAGGTAATAACCACTTCCGACCAATAACATTCTGGCCAGTAAACGATAATACCATTTTGCCAACGGCGGAAGATATTTAACTGGAACCTTTTCCCCAATCACTTTCAAACCTCTCCCGTGCGCAAAAAAACGTCTCCACAAATCTCTCATTTCAAAACTGTGGCGATGCTCCGCTAATATCTGCTGGTCAAAAAACAGTCTTAACCCCTTTAATCCTGCTCTGTAACCAAACTCAACATCTTCCCAAGCCGCTACCCTAAAATCCTTATCAAAAAACAATTTATTTTCGATCAAAAAATCTCTTTTTATCGATAAATTACATGTCCAAAAATAGTTCCAACCAACCCACCCAGAATTTTTAGGAATTGCAAAATGCATCTCACTATCATAAACAAGCCACCTCATCACCTTTCCTTCAACCAACCCCTTCTCAGTCACGAAAGGTCCACAAACTGCTACTTCTACCTCCTGGTGTTTACGATGAAATTCAACATGCCTTTTAATGAAATCGTCGGCCACCATCGTATCATCATTAATAAAAATTAAAATTTCTCCCTTAGCCATCAAAATCATTTCATTTCTCAAGACCCCGGGCCCAACATGTTTCTCATCTTCCGTCACCAAAACCTCCACAATCTCGTCAACACCCTGCTCCCCCAATCTGCCTAGACACTCCCTCAATACCTTTTTCCTTTTATAAGTCGGAATAATTACTGAAATCATTTTGATTGATATGTCAGATAAAGATACCAACCACCACGATGAATTTTGCGCATTAGCCAAACAATAACCCCTTCCATTACCCCCAATCCGGTTATTTTTTTTCCGGCTATCTCGTTTGCAGACATCCTTTCCCCATAAAATTTCTCGACTTTTCTCCCCAAGGTCCTTAGTTTCACTAGCTTAATTATTTTATCCACCACCTCATCGCTCCCAACCAAATTCAGTTTATAATTCCCAAACATTCTCCTTAACAACTCATTTCTAGCCAAATTATCCAAGTTTCTTCTAAAATCTACATTTCCTATTCTCAAAATCAGATAATCAAAATTCTTGTTATCCCTCCCGTATCTTTTTATTTCTTTTTCCGCCGCCAACTTTGACTTACCATAATCCGAAAATGGTTTTTCTGCATCCACTGAACTAACAAAAATGAATTTAGTTTTCTTGTTGACATCAATTAATCGTAAAATATTTCTTGTCCCAGCCACATTTACTCCATAACAATCCCTATCAAACATCCCCAACTTCCCCGCTAAATGTACAATTACTCCAGCCGTACCCACCTTCCTTGTTCCTGCTACACTAATTCTTGGCAATTCACCATCAATTTTTCTATTCCAAGTCACCACTTTTCCCCCCAAGCGCCCAACCAGCTTACTTCCTAATTTTCCCGTAGCCCCAGTAATTAATATTTTTTTATCCATTCCCACAAAACTAAAACCACAGCAATAACTCCCAAACCAATTTTTCTAACTATTACCCCTTTTCTATTAAAGAAAGCTGTTCCCAATAGCAACTTTCTCCCAAATTCGATTTCACCAACCGACAAATACATAGTTCTCATATTACTTTTCACCCCATCGAAACGATTCCAATCGAAATTCTTTATTAATCCTTTTCTTTTTGCTTCGACAAACATTTCTGTTCCCGGGTACGGAGTTATTGAAGTTACTCCCACCGATTCCGGTCTCAACGCCACCAAATAATCAAATGTTTTTCGAATACTTGCTACACTTTCGTTTGGTAATCCTACTATCATCAAAAAATGCAATTTTATACCAATTCTTTTGGTTGCCTTTCTTATTCTAATTACATCATCAATTGTCACTCCAGGTTTTCCCTCACTTTCTATTAACTCATTATCCATCGTCTCAACCCCTACATTTATACCTTCACAACCGGCTTTCTTCATCAATTTTAAAAGCTCAATCGATAAAACATTAATTCTCGTCTCACACCACCACCTAATTTTAATTTTTTTGCTAATTATCATCCGACAAATTTCTGCCGCCCTTTTCATATCAAAAGTAAAAGTCGCATCGCGAAACAAAATGTTATTTATCCCCAAATTTTTTATTTCATCAATCTCCCTTATTACCCTTTGGGGGGTCATTGCCCTCCAATTTTTTCCTTGCACCAAAGGGTATGGACAATAATAACCACAGGGAAAGGGGCATCCTCGACTGGTTTGCATTGTTGTCACCACTCCAGGCAACAACACATACTTATACCCTTCTAGTCTCCCCAGTTCTCTTTTTGGAATCGGAATTTTATCCAAACTCATCAGCAATTCATGCTCAATTTTTCTTCCCAACAAATAACTCTCAATATCAAGATCACTCTCTTGGTAAACCACCTCATCGGCCAAACTCAGCTCTTTAATTTTTTTTATCAATTCTGCATAGTTTATCCCAGTCTTAATAATTACCTTCACCCCCTTATTTTTTTGTTTTACTCTCCGATAAAACTTGCAATCTTCGTCCAAAGTTGGCAACGACAACAACCCAATCACTGCCCAAGAACCAACTATTCTTGCCATTATTTCCGATTCTTTCACTTTTTCCGAGATGGCATCAACAAATTCTACCTTGTATCCTTTATCAATAAGGGTAGTTCCAATATTAAGTAAATCCAAAGGTGGTAAAACAACCCCATCACCAGCACTAAATCCCAAACCACCTGCCATGTCCCGATTTATTCCGGCTTTACGAGTCGGAGGATTTACCAGGAAAACTCTTTTCATTTTTCTAAAACTAAACTATCAATCATTTGTCGGGCGGGTTGATAGTTGGGGTAAACAGTTAAAACTTTCTTTAACAAATCAATCGCATCATTCTTCATTCCACCCTGCGCATAAACCGCCGCTAAAACAAATAAAGCCTGAGGATTATTAGGCTGAAGTTCAGCCGATTTACGGGCATGACCCAGGGCCAAATCAATTTTCTTTTCAATCAGATCAATCTGGGTTAAAGAAATGTATGTTTGAAACAAACCCGGAGAATAATACAAAGCCGTATTATAACTATCCCTGGCTAGATCCAATCTCCCTATTTTAAATAGAATGTTAGCTCGGTTATGATAGGCGTCAGCATAATTGGGTTTCACTACCGTTGATTGAGTAAATCCTTTAATCGCATTCTCATAATCCTTCAACTTGTCATAGTCATCACCTATATTATTCCAAGCATTATGACTATTTGGCGATACCTGGCAAGTGTTAACCCACAAATTATGATTTGTTTGCCAATCAATATTGCGAAGATAAATCCGAATTCCACCAAAAGTTACCACCAGGGCCAACAACGAAACAGCTAATGCTAAATACCTTTTTCCTATATCAGTCATTATCAGGGCTAACAAAACTGCAAAGCCGACTGACCCCAAAAACATATACCGTTCGGCCACCAGCCAACTAACTTTAACCGGAGCCATCGACGGCAGCACCCCCGCTATCGTAAAGCTCAAAGCAAAAAAGTATCTCCGATCCTTAAAAAAGAAATAAATAATCGCCGTTAGGTAAGTCAATAAAATCACCCAGTTAAGCCAAATCGGAAATACAAACATAGTGTGGTATAAAGTCAAATCAATTGGTATCCACAAGAGCTGAAAATATTTTGCCAAACCGGTCGGGTACTGAAAAAAAGGATTATAAAAGATACTTTCACTTGCATTGTAACCAGAATTTACCCCGTTGACCCTTTCCATGATTTTAGGGATCAAATAAATTATCGCTAACACTACCGCCACCAAAATTCCTACCAACCACTTCGGGTTAAACTTAACCCTATACTTGGGAAAAGATAGCCACAACACTCCCACAATCAAAAACAAAGAAAAGAATCTTATTTTATCCGCCAAAAACGCCAAGGGTAAAGAAATTACAAATAACCACAAAGTTTCTCTCTTTCTCCCCAACATATAGAGAATTAGCAACAAGAAACTCACTAAAACAAAGAACCCGTTAAAAAGATAAGGTTTCCCTGATATCCAAGTTACCGACTCTACATGAATTGGCATGGTAGCAAAGATCATTGAACTAAAAATAGCCATAGTTTTGTCATACAACAGCAAAACCACCACAAACATGATTACTATGGTCAACAAAAACAAACCCAAGTTTAGTAAATGAAAAGGTACTGTATTATTAATTCCGAAAATACCAGCAATAATATAAGTTGACATCGAAGTCAGGCTCATTTCCTCAAGCGGTAAACGAATATCATTAATTCTTGCATTCTGGGTAATCGAAGCATAATCGTCCGACACAAAATTGGCTGCCATTCCATTGGAATATATCCCCACCGACATTATCAGCAAGAAAACTAAATACAGCCAATTTTGTCTAATTATCGCTAACAAACTCAAATTTTCCCTTACGACACCAATCTTATTTTCTACCGCTACCGTAACTTGACGTCTAACTTTCTTCCACCGCTTTTGTGACATAGTCTCATTTTAGCAAAGTCAAAAACAATCGACTCAACTTGTCAACACTGTGTCTCAACCGCATATTTTCTAACTCAATATCAATAATGTCTTCTTGTATTACTTTTGTTGCCCCCCCATCTTCATAGGTCATCAAAGACGACCTTTCCAAACGGTACCACGCCAACACTTTCCCCAATGCCTCTTGATCCAAACAATCGGTCTTGGCCATCAAGATACAATCAAACAACCCTCCATCACCAAAATATTGTCTGTAAATTTCTTCATAATCTATTTGACTGCACCTTTTATTCTCGTTCGATACTGACACAATATTGCACACCAATATTTTTTTTGCCTTGCTCTTTCTATAGGCTTCAACCATACCCAATGGCAACATATTTACCAATATAGACCCATAGATACTTCCCGGACAAAATATAATCACCTCAGATTTCTTGATTACTTTTATTGCCTCACCGTTAGCTTCAATTTTTGGATCAAGCCAAATTTTTTTTACCCTGTCAAGAGACATCCTTAATTCATCAAGATAATGTTCACCACAATAACTTTTGCCACTATTTGTCTCAAAGCACAAGTTTGCCGGACTTAGCGACACCGGTACTACTTCTCCCGCTAATTTGGCCCCAGTCAACTCCGAAAACAAACTGTCTACCTGTGATAAATCACCCTTCTTTTCAGATATAAATTGAAAAAATACGTTTCCAAAATTTCTCCCCCTCCCATCTCGGTAGCGCAACATTTCCTCCCATACTGTCTTTTGTTTCCCATCCATCCACAGAGAAATTAATGATCTCCAATAATCGGAGTATGCCAAAATTCTTCCTCGCTCGTCTGTTCTCATTCGGCCACTGTCCCCACCACTATCCATCGTTGTTACAATTGACTTTATATTTCTAAAACCAGCTTTTACCAAGGCCCTATTAATCGCCGGCATTCCCGACCCACCACCAATAGTGCAAATCATCTCTCCATTATACTCTTGATCACCTTTTCCATCCTCCCCCCAGACACCTGAGCCTCCTCAAACAGGGCTATTTTTCTCTCCACACCTCTATTGTCCTCGTGAATTGCCCTTTCTATGTCATCAATTCTTACCAAGTTAGCTGCATCACTAATTTGGTAATTTAATTTATCAACATAGGTATCCAAAAACATTTTTGGCCTCCAATGGTCCACTACCACCACCGGTATATCCAAATAATAAGCCATAAACTCAAAAGTACTCTCAAACAAACTTACCACTACATCGGCTTTTGACAAAACCTCAGCGCAAATTTTTAAATGATCCGAAGCATCCCGATGGGACAATACCGGATTATCGTAATGCTTCCCGCTCTGACCATCGACAATTTTAGTTATCACCTTGATATTATTTATTTTCCTCAGGGCTTTTGCCACTTCCAAATTCTCTGCTATCTCTCGATCCCAATGCAAGGGTACAAACAACACATTAAAGCCATCATGTTTTTCCCTTGGCTTTAGTGAATCAAAAATAGTCGTCCCCACCACCTTTATTGTATCCGGATCATATCCTCCACTAATCATTCTTTCTCTACCCATAGGACCCCAAACTAACAACTTAGTTGCCAATAGTGTTTTGCCAATTGGTGGTAAGTAATCCTTGTATGATCTAAGGCCATGCTCCACCACCACTGTTGGTATTCCTAATAAATTAGCATTGGCAACAATGTCGACATTTTCCCCCCTAATATCCTGACCCACTACCACCGCCTCAGCTTTCACCCAATCATCTACCAACTCAAACTCATTAGAAAGACTTTTCAAAACTGAATTATAATCAATTAAGTAAATCTTACTTTTCATCCCCATATTCTATGACAAATAAACTCAAAGAAGAAAACCTAAAACTACGCTCCCTCTTAGCCAAAGAAATGAGACTAAACGAATTCCTTCGTCGTCAACTCGACAAGACTCACCCACTCACCCTGCTTTTTCGTAAAATTAAGAAAGTGCTCTCACCTTGATGTCTCCACAACAACGTCTACTCCAAAAAATTATTGAAAAAAGTTTTTCCCTTTTAAACAACTTCCTCTACACTCCCAAGGTTTCTTCCTACACCACCGTGTCCGGACCATTAGTTAGCCTTATCATGCCAGTCTTCAACCCCAATTTTCTTCACCTCAAGACCGCCATTGAATCTGTTATCGACCAAACTTATCAAAACTGGGAATTAGTTATTATCAATGATGCCTCCACCGATCCCAGAATCAAGCCCACACTCAAGCTGTTTTCCTATCATCCAAAAATCAAAATCATTCACAACACTAGAAACTTAAACATTGTTGCCGCCACCAACATTGGCATCAAGCAGAGTAGGGGAGACTACGTTGGATTTTTCGATCACGACGACTACCTTTTTCCTCAAGCATTGTCAGTGATTTCGGATTCTCTTAATGACATTGTCTACACCGACGAAGACAAGATTATAAAAAATCATCATTATCATCCATTTTGCAAACCCAACTATAGTCAAACCCTCCTTTCGCAAGTTAATTACATCAATCACTTAACCATTTTCAAAAAAACACTGCTCCAAAAGCTAAAATACCTCCGACCACACACTGACGGTGCCCAGGATTGGGACCTCCTTCTTCGCGCCAGTAAAATTATCAGGCCACAAAACATCACCCACATCCCTCAAATTCTTTACAGCTGGCGTTCTACTACTACCTCCACTGCTTCTACCCGCGGCATCAAGAACTCCAAATATCTTCCTATCCAAAAAACAATCCTGGAATACAATTTCCCCAACTCTACTATCACCTCCAGTAGATATCTTGGAATTTGGTCTATCAATCACCAACCAACTGTTCTACCATACCAACTGGAACTTCAAACATTTAAACGTTTAGTCTCCCGAAGTGGTCAATAGAATATTCCTCACAAAAATTTTTTACGTATTGTTCGTCGCCGCCACCATCTACACCGTTTATTTAAAACTAGAAACCGGTTATGCTAAGGAAAGCTGGCAAATAACCGAATGGTTAATTAGCTATCAGGGTGGTTTTGTTCGAAGAGGCTTACCTGGCGAGTTAATATTCCAACTTCATCATCATTTTCATCTCAATCCCTACCATACAATACTTACAATCAGTTTCCTAAGCTACCTCTTGTTGGCTGTTTTTTTTATTTACAATTTCATCAAGAAAGGATTCCCTTTAATTATTTTAACTGGACCATTTCTTTTAGGTGGCCCATTGCTAAATGATTTTTGGGTTCGCAAAGACACACTTTCTCTACTTGGTTTCTTACTAGCTACTCACTTCGCCACCAAAAAAACTATCCCAAACCTAATCCTAACCAACTTTTTTTTGATGATCAGCTTACTCACTCACGAATCCATTGGCTTCTACGGACTCTCAATTATTTTTCTACTCTTATTCAAACAATGGTCCTCTGTAATTAAAACCACCATTTTTATCCTGCCATCATTTATTATTTTCCTTGTTTGTTTAGCCAATCGTGGTTCCCACAATATTGCCAACGGTATCTGGGAATCATGGAAACCGGTTACCTTCCCAACCCAGAACAATAACGCCGTTTCCCCAATCCCGGCAGCTCTAGATGGTCTACGCTGGACCAATCTGGAGACCAACAAACTACTTCTTAATACTCTCACTAATTTCAATGACGGCGTTTATGCCCCCTTGGCCTGGTTTTTAATAATTATTTCTATTTACTATCTACTCATTAATCTAGATAAAATCAAATTCTCCGCCAACCTTACCCGTCTATCTGTTAATTTTAACCATACTCATATCTCAAACATCCTCATTTGGCAATTCATAGTTATATTTCCACTCTTCATTCTTGGTTGGGATTACGGTCGGTGGACATTTCTTTGGGTTACGTCATCCCTTATTGTTCTCATTCTTACCCCCAACCAATATCTATCCAACCTATTCCCAAAATTTATATCAAAAGTCTCCCCACTAATATTTAGCTCCCACAACAATATAAGTCTCCTTTTTCTGATCATTGGCGTACCTGTATATAGTTGGTCCCTAAACGGCTACCTCAATTCTGCCCCTCTCTATGTCGTTGTCAAATTTCTGTCCACTCTTATACACAACCTTTCCCCATATACCGGTCTATTTTTTAGTCGATCACTCCTTTAAGAAGTGATACAGACCCAAACCATAATTTTGCTTTAATGCCAGGTTGTCATCCCCACTCACAAAATCACCCCTATCGGTAACCATCATAAATTCTTTAAGTTTTAATCCGGCAAACATTTTTTTAACCTTTTTGGGGTGAAATATCCTATGGGCATTAAACATAACTTTTGGCCTTCCCACAGGAACACTAATATACAAATTACCACCATTAGCCAATACCCGCCCCAATTCATTGGCAGCTTTTTGTGACCCCAATGGGTCAACTTTATCCCCATATCTACCCAAACCAATATGTTCTATCACGTGGCAACAGGAAAGCGACTCTATCGACCCTGAGCCAAATGAAAGGTTCATAGCATCACCTCTTATTTGTTCGAAATTCGAAACATTTATTGGCAATGGCCTTATATCTACAAAAACAACTTTTGCAACTTTCGAGATGATTCCCACCAAAACCGAATCTGACGCAATATCATGATGAACCTTTACTCTCGAACGATAAACCTTCTCGAATAACCACAATGCTTGATAATAGTAATGATAATCCAGCTCGGTTTTTTCTGACCTGTTGTTCAAGATAGGCTGTAAATCAAACAGCGAGATGTGTTCACCTCCCAAAGTTTTGTATTTAATCAAGTCTAAAAAATATCTCGGATAATTAAACAAAGACACCATCAACCCCACCGGATTAAATAACGGCAAAAGCATCCTATATAGCGCCCTTAAACAATTATCAACGCATTTAACAATATTTTTCATATATTCCTACTTTCTTGAAATAAATAACCAATTAATTACCGGCTTCCCCTCGTCCGACAAAATATACTTATAATACCTTTCTTCTTCCATATTTGTCACCAACGGCTCTATCTCTAGACACATGATTTCCGCCTTCGGTTTAAATGCTGGGAATTGACGATAAAACACATAACCCTCGTTATTTAACAACTTATTAGTATCAAAATAACCATAAAATCTTTCCCGTTCGCAGTTCTGGTCTTTAACGGCAAAACGATAAGGAATCGCTGACACTTTGTCAGTTTTTCTAAAGGCAAATTGTAAACCGCCAATCTCATCGTCCTCCGAAGTTGCAAAAATTACTTGGATTTTCTCCCTCGCGCTCTTCTCCTCCAATATTATCCCCTCATCTCTCCATGCTTCTACCTGTTTAATCAACTCATTTGTATTGCCAAAACTTTTTGAGAAGTCATAGTAACGACGCCATGTGTCTCCAATAAACCCTTCTAAAACAAAAAAGACAAACAACAGACCGCAGACAGCATAAAACTTTTCTCTTCCGATTCTGGCCCTTACCTGCCCCACCCAGAAAAGGCCAAAGGGAAACAACGGCAAAAAATATCTTCCCGCCACACCATCAATATATGAACTTCCTACCGGTGTCCAATATATAAAAACCAACAAATAAATCAAAACAATCTGACTTATAAGCATCAATCCCAAAACCACCAGGTTAAACTTGCTCAATATAATTTTTGATCTTTGTATTGCTACCCACGACACAGCACCAAGACCCAAAATTAACCACACCATCGTCGGCAAATCAAAAGAATAATCAAGCCACCCAAAATACGCCAAGAAACTTCTAAAATAGAAATCATTTTTTATATCAAAAGTATCAATCACCAAATTAACTACATATCCAGGATCCCGCTTTAATATTAACCACTGTTCGCTCGGGTTAATAACTCCCCGGCCAACACTGTCACGAGACAACTTATTAACAAACGCGAAACCGCCAAACACAATCGCCACCACCAAACCCAACAAAAATCCATAAAACCATCGATTCCTGTTCACCCAACCAGACATCAGGCTCGTCAATCCCATAATAACTGTCAGCCCAAAAACATAATATCCGTCCTTTGACAACATCATCAACACCACCGCTACCGATAACCATCCACCCCAACTAATTCCATTAGTTTCCAGAGTTTTAACTAATAATGACAAAACTAAAGGTGTTAAAATCAACAACATCGCATCATACGAAACTGAAGCTACCTGATGCCAAACCATTGGCAGCAAACTATACGTCACCAAAATATACTTATACTTACCGGCTAAATGGAAGCTCACCCCCAAACTTATCATCAGCAACATCACTGCTGTCAATCTTCCTAAATATATTGCCAAAACCGGGTAATCGAAAAAATCCGCAATTTTGATACCTAAAATAGCCGGTAAATATTTTAGCCAACCAAACCTTGGCTTATCAACCGTCACCTTGCGACAATCAACCTGTTCATCCTTCTGCCACACTTGGCCATTAAACTTAACTTCATTTTTGTGGGCAATTTTCATCGCCTCCATTTTTTCGGCTAACGTATAATATTTAGCTGGCATACACTGATCCACCCCTCCTATAACTGCAAACACGTACTGGAAATGAATCACTTCATCAGGTTTCTGAAATGGAGGTACCATAAAAACATTCGCTCCCAACACTCCCACCAAAAACAAAAAATACAAATATTTCACTTTTTTAATATTACCATCAAGTCAGTGTACAATCTAAGCATGGTGAAAATATTTATTTACCAAGCAATCAACAAACTTCATTATTTCCTCTACAAAAAACCTATCGGACTCGAAATGGAGGCGTTCCTTCGTAACCTTTCTTGGTCCTTTGTTGGTGGACTAATTGCATCAGCCATTGGAATGGTTGGAAGTATCTACGTTAGCCGTCACCTTCATCTCGATCAACTGGGTAAATATAACAGCATCGTATCATTTTCCACCGCACTTTCCTCTCTGATTCTTTTTGGTTCACATATCTCCGGTCTTCGATTCAGCTGCGACCAAGAACATCTCCCTCAACAGCCAAAAATAATCTCTGCGGCTTTTCTAATCACCGCCATCAATTCACTTGTTGTTTTACTAATCTTTTTCATCACCTCACCCTTACTCCCACCATCGTCACCCTACAAATACTTATTTCCAATTTCCTACATCCTTGCCAACCTTATTTCCATTAAAGCTCTACTTGACATGGTTCTGCGCACCCTCCAAAATCTTTCCAAACAAAGTTTGCTCCGTATCCTTGATTCAGTTACAGTTTTTGCTACCGGTCTAGTTTTAATAGGAATATCAAAACAAACTAACTATTTTTCTCCATATATTTCTCTCCTTCTCGGTATTTCAGTTTTTATCATTTTTGGTCTCTATTTTTCCCAACATAAATTCTCCAAACCCAATTACACTTCCATAAAAAAAGTTTTCAAGTTTAACACCAGCCTGATACTTTTTATTATTGGAAATTTTCTCATCAGTTCCGAAGGTTTATTTATTGGCAAGTATATCGGTTTTGAATCACTTGGAATCTATAGTGTTCTTTCTATCGGAACATTTGTCACTATCGCCAATCTTGGTTCAATCTTTCTCAACGCTTACAATCCTGCTTTAATAAAAAACAAGCAACACCTCCATTCCATCCTACTAAAAACTACCAAAATCTTCTTTTGGGGAATATTTCTTTGGCTTCCAACCAGTATGGTCCTCTCGTTTATTGTTTTACAAATTACCCATCAACAAATACCTCTCGCTTTTATTAGAACTTTTAACTTGGCATTCAACTCTTACATTGTCGTATTTTTCTCTACCCTAACTGGTATGCTTCAAATATTAAACTCCCACAAGGCTTCATTGATTTCATTTTTATGCTATGTCTCGATCATTTTATCCATAGTTCTTCTTCATACTCTTGATTTGTTTTTTATCTCCCAAGGAATAATCTACCTCATTTTTTCTACCATTCTATTTGTGCAAATCAAACGCTATGTCATCCAAAACTAACATCCGCATTTTACTGACTCTCTATCGTCAGAAATGCCACTCCCTCTACCATCAATTCATCAACAACCCTCCGCCAGGGTTCACCTACTTCACCCTGGACGAATTTACTCCACATAACATATTTACCGGCCCAGTCAATTTAGTTTCCAAGCTCCAACGTAATTTCCTTATCAACCGAATAGCCCAAAAACATCAAATTGATCTGATATATTCCTGTGGCGGCCAACTCCTAATATCCACCAAAAAACCATGGATAGTCGACCTCGAACATGTAACAGATTTTGTTTCCCACCAATTCCACTCATGGTACATCTACAAACACCTCCTTCCTACTATTCTTAACCAAAACACCCTAAGGTTCATTATTCCTTGGACACAGGCTGGAGCCAAGTCCATCACCACCAATCTCCACCTATCCCAATCAACCAAACACAAGATTCAACCCGTTCAACTTTGTCGCCCATACATTCCAACAGTCAAAAATCAACCCCACCAAAAGGATAACTCGATCCTGTTTGTTTCCTCGGTCAACAAAGACAGCGACAAAGAATTCTATCTAAAAGGTGGTCATATTCTTGTAGAAATTATCAAATATTCCCTCCAACGCAAACTCAACGCCACCTTTGTTATTAGAAGCAATCTCCCACCAAAATATGCCTACATTACAAAGTTTCCCAATGTAAAAGTATTTCAAAATATCCTTGAAGAAAATGAATTTCATACTTTTTTTTCAAAACAACGGATTTTCTTGTTCCCCACCTACCAGTCACCTGGTTTAGCCATAATTGACGCTCTTCAGCACGGTCTTCCAGTTATCACTTCAAATATCTTTTCTAATTCTGAAATGGTCAAAGACGGAATTAATGGATATCTAATTAATCACCCCCACAGTCTTTCTACTTTTTGGCTTTCTAAATACGGAATTGAAGGCATCCCATCAGGCAGATACGCCAGTCAAGACACGATTCCCGACACTCTCGTCAGAAATTATTATCAAAAAATTAAGCACCTTTTATCCCACCCCAAACTGCTAGACCAAATGGGCAATGAATCCAGCAGTATATACCACAAATACTATACACTTGATCACCGAAATCAACTTTTAAAAAAAATCTATGAACAGGCAATCGCTGGCATATAACGCCCAAAAACAAGTAAATCCACAACAGTACCTTGACGTCAATAAACTTTCGCTAATCAATTTCATCAATTGTTATCAACAAATCGATGACATTAGAAAAATCGGGATTACCAACCCTAAGATTTTAATTGTCGGAGTCGGTGACAATATTCTACTTTCCATCTTAAAAAAATTTTATACTTCTATCGACACCCTCGACATTCTGGATGAACTTAATCCAACATATGTTGGTTCAATCCACCAACTATCAAAACTAACCAGCCGCAAATACGATATTGTCATTGTTAGCCACGTCCTAGAACACTTGCCATTTGATTTGTTTGAAACTTGTTTAAAGGAAATCAAAAAACATAGCCAATATAGCTTAATATATCTTCCACGCGCCGGCATAACTCTACAATTCCATGCCAAAATAATTCCTCTTACCGAAAACCACATTAACATATTCGTTCCTGCTTTTAAGTACAAGAAATACCGCTTCAATGGACAACACTACTGGGAAATAGACACCAAAGGTCACCCTTTAACCACCATCCATCACCTTATTTCCAAACACTTCAAAATACTTTGTCACTACCATAACCCACGCTGGGCTTACTCATACAATTTTATACTTAAAAGTAGCAAAACATGAAACTTTATTCCATTATCATTCCAACCTACAACCGTGCTCACACCCTACCCCGAGCCATCGAGTCACTTCTCCATCAGTCATGTCAAAACTGGGAACTTATTATTATCGATGATGGTTCCAATGACAACACTAGTCAATTAATTAAAAAATATCTCGTCAATCAAAAAATTAAATACTACAAATACACCAAAAATAGAGGAGTCCTCTACGCCAGAAATTTCGGAGTTTCCAAAATCTCACCTGCCAGTGATTATATTATCTTCCTTGACAGCGACGATGAGCTATCTCCAACGGCCCTAAACATTATTAGTCATTATTCAACCCGCTATCCAACCAGAAACATATTTAAATTCTCCACCAATGATCAATATGGCCATCCTACTTCCTACGTCTCCCAAGAAACACTTAACGCCAACCTAACCGACTTTATTACCGAAAGTAAGTTTTCGGGAGAATTTCACACTGTCTGTAGTAGTCGAATTAAAAAAGAAATTATTTTTGACAACTCTATTCACGGTTACGAAGGCCTCCTCTGGTACCAGTTGATCAGCAAACACCAAGCCATAGTCTCCCGTGCCGTTACCAGAGTTTATTGGCGCCACGAGGGTTCGTATACTGGTACTCTTAAAAGATTTTTACTAAATTATTCGTACTATCAAAATGTCAAACTTGCCCTTACAAAAATTATCAATAAATACAGCAGTCTTTTCAGAAAACACAATCGCCGCCGACTTGCCCTACTTCTGGCAGTCCTTGGTCGGTCACAAATTGTCACCCAAGAAATTAGTCCCGGCATTAAAACCACCATCCAAAGCATCCTCTTAAATCCGCTAGAATGGAGAAATTTTTATAATCTGGCAATTATTCCAATAATAATCATCAAAGGCAAATTAAAACTTTAAATGACCAACATCTGCTTTGTTTCTTTAGCCGCATACCCCTTATTCAACCCCAATACCAAGGGCACCTTTGGTGGAGCTGAAATGCAACTATACACCTATGCCACCCATTTGGCCAAAAACAAAAAATATCAAATCAATTTTATTGTTGCCGATTATCGTCAACCATCATCAGAAAAAATCAAAAATGTTCACTTAATTACTTCCGTCAAAATAGGCCAAAAACTCAACCTCCTCGAAACTATCCTTTGGCCTTTTAAATTATTTAAATCACTTATTAACGCCCACTCAGATGTTTACATTCAACGATCAGCCGGAATTGAAACCGTTATTACCGCTGTTTACTGTCGTCTCTTTAGGAAAAAATTTATCTACATGACTGCCAGCACTGTCGATGTCAACTTGGTATATCAAAAATTACATCCAATTATCGGATCACTCTACCACCTAGCTATTCAAAGTGCCCATAATATAATTGTTCAAACCACCGAACAGCAAATCCTTCTTACCCAAAATTACCGCCTTAATTCAAGCATTATCCGGAATTCTCTCAAACCGCCCAAATCATCACCTCCCAAGCATCGAAAGTTCATTCTCTGGGTTGGCTCTTCACAAAGTCTCAAAAGACCCGAATGCCTACTAAAAATCGCCCAAATTCTCACCACCGAAAAATTCGTTATGATCATGCCTCAAAACAACCTATCAATTTGGAAAAACATCACCCTTCAGGCCAAAAAAATCCCCAACCTCACTATCATCAAGCATGTTCCCTATCATCAAATCAACTACTTTTATCGCCATGCCAAGTTGTTCGTTAACACATCTTCAATTGAAGGCTTCCCCAACACCTTTGTTCAATCACTCGCCAACAGTACTCCAATCGCTTCACTTTCCGTTGATCCAGACCACTTCATCGCCAAATACCATTGTGGGATTATTGGCCACGATAACCTTACCCTCTTTATAAAAGAAATCACCAACCTCCTTGGCCATCACCAAAAGTATTTAAGAACACAAACTAACTCTCTTCGCTATTTTAACCAACATCACCTTGTTAACAAAAATATAACTTTATTGGAAAAAATAATTAATCCTAATTTTTCTTATACACTTTAATCCCGCCTATTGTTTTAACCAATCCAAAACCAGCCGGACAACTTAATCGCTCACTGCCACCATCATCCACCACCCCCATTCCATAATCCGCCATTACATTTTTTAAACCCACAATTGACTTCAGCCATTCACTATTCGGTTTTTCGTTTCCTGGCAAAACACAGTATCTCGCCTCATTAACATTTGAGGTCGTTTTCAGCAATCGGTTCTCATAATACGCCAATGATGAATTTAATAAAGAAGAAAATACTGATGCCAAAACAGCCTTATTATTATCGATAGAATCACTTAACTCTTCCATTACCTTCGGAGTGAAAACATAATTATCGTGTTCAGCCGAAGTGGTTGCGTAATACATAGAATAAAACCCATTTAATACCACAAATCCAAACAAAGATGTCCACAATAATATTTTGAAAACGTTCCTTACTAACATATTTTTTATAGCTAGTCCACTTCGATGTAAGTCAACCCATCCCACTGCCATCATAATATAAGTTGCCGGCCAAGTGACCAACAAAGAACGTACACCGTAAACATTTGTCAACGAAAACATTGTAAATATTAACGTTGCCAGCCAAAAAAATACTACCCGATAGTCACCCATCACTAGCATTACCATTGCCACTATCAAGTACACCACCAACATTTCTCGTCGCGGCGCGATCCAATTTATATAATCCCGTTCCACCTCCTTTACTGCCGTCGCCGAAAAAACATCAAGTGTCTTACCAATGTTCTTGCTACCAACTATACCTGACTTATTATTTTTGTCTGCCAAACCAACCACCCCGCTCGACATCATTGCCGTATATCCATACCCATTCACCATCGACGATTTTCCCTTAAGGTACAGGGTTACCAAACCATATGACACAGCCAAAACCACAAAAACAAGAACAAGTCTAGTTGCAACTTTCCAATCTAAGTTTCTTTTGTATAAAAAAATTAATGCCCAGAATATCGGTAAAACAAATATTAAGTACAAAAACATCGAATGGTTATAGACCCCAACCGGCACCAGCACCAAAGACAACCAGACAAAATATTCATATCTTATCTTCAAACCAATCAACGAAAACAAAAGCAAGAAAATTACTAGAGAGAAAAAACTTGGAACCACCCAAAAAAAACCATGGTACGATCCAGCTCCATAATACAAACCCAAAAACAACAACGACACTATTACCTTAGTTTGATCTAGCCCTAAAGACTTTAGAAAAACATACAATACCCAAAACAGCAGAATCGTTCCCAAATAAAAGCTCCAATGAAACATTGTTACCGAGTCAATGCTAACCACTTTTGCCAAAGCACCCCAAAACAATCGATACGATAAATGCTCAAAACTACCATAATCACTGAAATTAAGCCTACTATCCGTACAAAATAACAAGCTATCACACCCCCTCACCGACTCTATGTGGGTAATATACGTATACGCGTCTATGGGTGATGGCGGAATATCCCTATTGTTCCAAAATTTTCCAATCAAGAAAAATTTCCACCCAAGAAACAAACAGAATACCAACCACAAATACCACCTTTTCTTCTGCATACCCTATACTACCAAGCTCCTGGTAAACAAGTATTTTCCTTCTTTGGTGCTCGGGATCTTATCAACACACTTCCACCTTATTCTGCAACCAGTACCCATAACCCTTCTTATTTTGTTTTCAATTTCACTTTTTTCACTGTTCTCAATGCTACTACTCCCTTTTACGATCAAAATTTCTATCAAATCATAATCAATCTGATTAACCTGAAATTTTTTTACCCATTCGCGAAAATAAAATAAGTGTGTAAAAAACTCCCCGTGGACCACCCCTCCATTTTTTAACCGAAAATAATCTGTCACTCTCCCTCCTATGGTCTTAAGCCAAGGTAAATCATTCCCACAAGGGCACCTGCCAACCCCCATTGAACCCACATCTCCAATTACATATCTCACCAGTGGCATCGAATAATTGTGAAGATTAGTTACTACAATCCTCCCTTCACCCTTAGTTTCTCTGTCGTCACTAAAACCGACAACTTCTACCTTATTATTAAAACAAAATACATGATGCCTCCCATAAATACATTCTCCTGCTATTGGACCCACTTCCCTTGAACCATAGAAGTCATACACCTTAACCCCAAAAGCTTTTTCAATTTCCTGCCTCATAAAATCCCTCAATGTTTCGGCAGACGAATAAACAAATCTGGGGTGATAAACCTTCAAATCTTTGTCATTTATTACTTTTGCCATTTGGTACAACGATCCAGCATATCCCTTCACCAAAACTGGCTTCGTCATATTTATTATCTTAATATATCTTAACCAATCAGCTTCACTGACATTAAAAGTATTTAAAAATACTGTATTCGAAAGCCAGTTTACCATCTTACCCAATAAATCCCCCTGCTTCATAGTATCCCTCTCCGAACCCCACAAAACTACCTTCTTAACCACATCATAGTCAATTCCCAAAAAACGCTCATAATAAAATCTTTCTGTCGCATTGCACCAGTTTCGGTATTCGTTGTCTTGCCAAAATGTCACCGGCTCACCGGTACTACCACCTGAACTATTTTTGTACCTCCCTATCCCCCTCTGTTTAATTGTTCCAAGACCAGTCCTAATCCCATCCTTAGTAAGTAGGGGATAATGTCTTCTTCTCCCCATAACACATTTCAATTTTTCCCAGTACCTCCTTGATAAGTCACTACCATTATTGCTACGAATCTCATCCAATTGTGTTCTAAAATCTCCACCTCTTAATCTGTAAGCCAAATACAAAAGTTTCTTTTTTGCCATCATCGATTCAAAAGCTGCCAATACTTAGGCTTAGCAAATTTTAAGTTAGGTAAATCTTTTAATAGGCCATCAATATCATATTCACCCCCAAACCTTGACAAACGATGCCTCCACCCCAAAAAGATTGTATTCAGCCGCAGGACTGAATAACCCATGATATGACCCATAACCATATCAATCAACAACGGGTTAAAACCCGCCAACAACACTCCATCGTGCCTATCAGTAGGGGATAATGGTCCGTTACCTTCCCCTGCCACTACCCCATCAACAATAGTCACCACCTTTCTTACTGGCGTATCAGACAACTTCTTCTTTTTTGAGTCATAAAAATATAAGATATTATTTAAGTCTATTGTCGTTCGCGGAATTGTTTGGTTGCCAAACCAACCACCCTCCAACAAACTATCTCCAAAAGCCTTTGCCAACTCACCCATAATATTAATGACAGCCATTCTGGCACGACTTACAATTCCACCGTTAATCTCACCCGACCAATAGCGGTCATAAAAAAAGTTATACCAGTCTTTAATCACATTTTTGTAAATATACTGATCACCTCCCTCAAAAAAAGATCCGGCGATGTGGTGCGGCAGAAACTCTTTGTGGCCATTTATTCCCACCAGGTTTTTCAGCGCACCTGTCAACCCAGCCTTAATATGACACTTCATTTTTGGAAGGTTAATCACCAAATCAGCTCCCAATAACGTGTTGGAAACTAAATACTCATTTTTTACCCGGTTGTGATGCTGTTTCATCATTTTATGGTTATACATAGTCACCCGGTACCCATCACAATTATCCACCAAATCTGCCAGTAAACTTTGATTCCCCAAATCCACCAATGTATACCCCATTGGATCACCACCACTTCTACTCTGACCCTTATAACTAAAAACAGTCTTCCGTAGATCAACCACCGAAAGGTTGATTTTTGGATATTTCGCCTTATATAAATCAATCAATTCTCTAACCCTCGCCTTTTCAACCAATTTTTCAAAATCACACCCCTGCACTGGAGCATCAGCTATCACTACCACCCCCCTCCCATCCATCGCCATTATTGCTTTATCTACGGCAAACTTAACAATCGAGGTATGAGTTATCAAAGAATCGACATTAGTATTTTTTGGACTCTTGTCTATCACCCAATTAGGCTTTATTACCACCGTCTGTTCGGGTTTTATCAAACCACCAAACGGATTACCACCGTCTAATCCCAACTGAGCCAATAACCGCTCCAAAACTATCAATAGTTTTTCGTTTGATCCATACGGATAACTCGGATACTTTAAGTATCGATCGATTATTATCCCAACTCTATTATTATTAACTGGCATTAACCTCGATAAACTTATTCAATTTTTGAGCTATCACTCTTATATCATACTCCCTTACAATCACACCCTTAGCCGCCATTCCTAACTCCTTTCTTAAAACATAGTTAACAGCTAACCTTCTCATCGCTCTAGTTAATGCCGCTACATCCCCAGCTCTCACCAAAATTCCATCCTGATTGTTTTTAATTAACTCCCTGTTTTCTGGAATGTCAGTTGTAATTACTGGTAGGGCCATAGCCATTGCCTCCAAGATTGCATTGCTCATTCCCTCAAACAAAGTCGGCAAAACAAAAACATCAGCGCTTTTCAATATGTCGACCACATCATCCCTAACACCCAAAAATAAGACCTTATCGCCCAAATCAGCAGCCATTAGTTTTAATTCCTCCTCCCGCTTACCACCGCCCACCAAAATTAATCTTCCCAATCCCTTTAAATTTCTAAAAGCCTCAATTAAGTATTCATGACCCTTATTTGGGTGGAAATTGGCCACACAAACAAAAACAACCTCTTTTCTCTTATTTTTGATTTTGCTGTTACCAAAACTTTTTAAATCCAATCCGTTGGTAATGACTGTTATCTTGTTCCTGGCAACTCCGATCCTTTCCACATAAAAGTTTTTAACCGCCTCTGAATTTGCTAAATACCTCTTCGCCCAAATGTGGCTTATTCGCTCCAGAAATCTTACAAACCAATATCTTGGATAATTATATGTTGTCCTCAAGTAAGGTATCACTGGACAATTCAAAACCCAACTAAGCCAGAATCTCCCTATCATGTCAGCTCTTGCCAAATAGGTTATTACCAAATTCGGTTTTTCCCTTTTAATTATCTCTGTCAAACTCCACAGATTCCCTGCCCGCTTTACTTTTATCCCCGACTTTACAAACTTTCTTGCCAGTTTCCCTTCCTGATTTAGCGTTACTATCAAGTGCTCTGAATCATCCACCAACGGCAACACTCGCAACAAAAAATTTTCACATCCACCAGGCTCTAGTGATTGAATCAAGTGTAAAACCTTATGTTTTTTGACCATATTCTCCAATACAGGTTATACCTGCTTCTGGATGCTCAAACGCCCGTATTTTCAACAACTTAGCCTCCTCGAACCACTCCTTAATTTCTTCCAGGAAATAATAATTACTCTTCGGAGTCGCCAAAACATCAAATGCATCGTTTAACTTCATATTAAACGGAAAATTGGCATAGTAAAAAAACGGAACTTTTCCTGCTAATTTTTTCGCTCCGATAAAATTTAAACCTAGTGTTAGATAGTTAATAAAATGAACTATCAATGCTGGAAAATAACAAGCCATGTATAACAACCTTTTATTCATTTTATTGGTAATCGATCGTATCGGCTCATAAAAAAACAATGCTCGGTTATTGTTTCTTCGACTATAAACCCAAATCAACATTCTCCCACCACTCTTAAGCACCTTAGGCAAGCTTAAAAACCCCCGTTTTGGTTGCGGAAGATGATGTAGAACTCCTATCGAATAGGCCAAATCAAAAACACCATCAAAAGGAGGATGATAAATATCTGCTTGAACAATACAAACATTGTCCATCTCTTTGGTCATCTCATAAGCGACCTCAACACTATCCCCCAAATCCATTCCAAAGGACACCTTTGTCCCCGACAATGCTGCCCACTTGGTAAATCTTCCCGATCCACAACCAATATCCACCGTAACTAAACCACTCAAATCTTTCTCCTTTATATAAGGTCCCATGAAATGGAAAAAGTTATTTTTCTCAAAGTCATTTTCTCGATAAATATTCCGCCACTCAAAAGAAAAACTGTTGGCTGTCTCCTTCTGATGTTTATTAAAGGCATCCCAATCACCAATCTTATTAATCTCATTCTTCCACTCCAACCTGACCTTTATATTTAGTTTTTTAAAATATTTGTCATAAAACCAATGTTTTTGCTGCAACAAACTTACTCTTAGCTCACCAGTCAAGAATCGAGGAATAAACTCTATAATCGGATACCAGTTCTTTTTACCAAACAATATCCCTGACCGTATTCTTCCTAACTTTTCATCAAAAACCTCAACCTTAAATTCCCCTCCACCAACAGGGTCACTTAAATATTTCAAATATTTTTTCTGCATATCCTACCAACTAATCATTAATATCTTTTTTTATTTCTTCAACAAAATCATCAACCATCAGGTCCTCCGGCCAATTATGTCCCTGATGCCATTTAAGTTCTCCATCCCAATACCCAGGACATCTATATACGGCCGAGTTCTTGTAGCCATAACTAATCTCTCCAACTTTCGGATTCCCATTTTTGTCAAGTAAAAAATCATAAGCCATACTCTGAAAATTACACCTTTTGGAAACATCCAAGGCAATTTTTACTGCCTCTAATGGAATTTTATCAAGGTCATAAACTATCCTCCCACTTCCAGACGCTCTAAAATCATTCTCTCTGTTTTTTCTAGTAAATCCAAACGCCCGCCTTCCTATAACTGTAATCCGAATATCATAATCATTTGGCAAAAATTCTTGAAAATACACATAGTCCTTCTGCATCAAAAAATAGTCAAAAATCGGGAATCTTTTGTTAAACAACGTCACCAAAGGACCAAGCATCCATTTAATAATAGGAATGTTTCTGTATTCGTTCATTGAATAAGGAGTTATCCCAGTACCAAACATCCTTTTTACGTATCTTTTAGCTGTCCACTGATCATTGATTTTCAATACATTGGACGAACCAGCGCCCACTGAAAGTTTAAACACCAACGGATATTTAGCAGTTCTAACGTAATTCAAAGCATCTTCCTCACCCCAAAACACCCTGGTGTCAACTATCGGCGCCCCGACAGATTTCAGCAGATAATACTGAGACACCTTCTCATCAAAATGCCACCTGGTCTCTCGATTGGGGAAAACATGTTTTCCAGTTGATATCTCAATCGCCTCCAATATTTTGGTCACTGACATTTTATCCTTGGGCGTGTGGTTCCAATGCCACATTATCCCAGTACAATCAGCTATTTTTTCAAGCGCTCCACTACTTTTCATATCAACCACAACATGTTTAATCCCATCTCTCCTAAGTTTTTTAAGCCACCCAAAAGAATAATTTGTAACTTCTTCATCCGGCGACTGATGTACCGCGATTTTTATATCCTTATTCTTCATTTTTCAGTCAAAATACTCTCTAAACCATAATTCTAGGGTTAGTAGAGACCAAATTTGTGGTGAATAATTAACATTCGTCTCAAAGTGTCTCCTTAGTAAATCGGAAACAAATTCTTTTTTTAATATACCTCGCTCGTTAAACTTTTTTGAAAGTAAAATATGGCTAATATACTTTTTTAAGTCCTCCCTGAACCAATACTCCAATGGTACTCCAAACCCCTTTTTTGGTCGATACATTACTTCGTCTGGAACAAAACCCGACAGCGCCTTTTTCAAAAGGTATTTTTTGTCATTAAAACCTTTTATCTTCAAATTATGACAAACCTTGGCAGTTAATTCTAAAAATTCATGATCCAAAAATGGCGACCTGCCCTCAAGTGACACCATCATTGTCGCCATATCCACCTTTACCAACAAATCATCTGGAAGGTAAGATACAAAATCAGAATAAAACATCTGATCCATTACATCCCCAACTTTCGCTTCATTAAATTTGTCCATCACTAACTCATAGGTATCTATCGACTGATACTTTTTGGCAAAATTATCGGTATAACCATCGGCTTTCATTTGGTTATCAAAATAATAAATATAGTCGACATACCTTCGCCGATAATCTTCCAAAACCGAATTACTAAATCTTAATGCTCTATTAGTAAAAGTATTTTTTACACCCATGGCCAACAGTCTTACCAATGGTGCAATCATTAATCTGTGTAAAACACCCAACTTTTCGTAACTAAAAGCAAATTTGCCAACAGCATACCTGCCATAACCACCAAAATTTTCATCACCACCATCACCGTTTAATGCCACTGTCACCCAGTCCCTGGTTAATTTACTTAGACAATAGGTTGCCAAACCACTACTGTCGGCATAAGGCTCCTCGTACTGTCTTACCAACATCGGCAAGATTTCAATCGTTTCCGGCTTGACCGTAAAAACCGTGTGGTCAGTCCTAAAAACATTTGCCACCACCTTGGCATATTTAGACTCATCATACCTTGGTTCACCGAAAGCAATAGTAAACGTTTTTATTGGAGTAGAGGAATTTCGACTCATCAGCCCCACCACCGCGCTTGAATCAATCCCTCCAGACAAAAAAGCCCCCAACGGCACATCAGAAATCATCCTCAATCTGACAGATTCTTCCAGTTTTTCCATTATTTTTTGTTTCCACTCTTCTTCTGACAAATTTAGTTTTTTCGAATAGTCAAGTTTCCAATATCTTTTTTTAATCATTTTTCCGGTACTCACATCCAAAAACATAAAATGTCCTGGTTCCAATTTCTTAATTCCAACAAAACCAGTCAGCGGCGACGGGGCATACTGCAAAGTCAAGTAGTGGTGAATTGCCAAATAATCAGGTTGTCTTCGATATTCCTTCTGAGTCAAAATTGCCTTCAATTCAGACGCAAACATGAACACCTTATTATCCAAATAGTACTTGAATGGTTTCTTGCCAACCCTATCCCTAGCGCAAAACAAAGTATTTTTCATTTCATCGAAAATCGCAAAAGCAAACATCCCTCGTAAATACTTGACACAGTTCACCCCAAATTTATGATACAAAGCCATAATTACTTCGATATCAGACTGTGATCTAAACTTGTATCCTGCCAATATTAGCTTTTGTTTTAATTTTTGATAATTGTATATCTCTCCATTACAAACTATCCAATAACGTCCAAGATAGTTCATTGGTTGATTCCCCGAAGGTGACAGGTCAATAATTGCCAATCTACTGAAACCAAAAGCAACCTTCCTGTTGGGAGAAACATACGCCCCTTCAGAGTCTGGACCACGGTGCTTAATCGCCCTTGCCATCACCAAAACCTCCTCTTTGGTAATATTTCGTTCCCCAAAACTAACTTTTCCCGCTATCCCGCACATACTTGTCCAATCAATCGTATATAACTATCTAAAATCTTATCCCAATTATACTTACTTTTAATCGTACCCCTAGCTGCCACACTCAATTTTCCTCTCAACGCCTTATTGTCATACAATTCAAGCACTTTTTTCTTTATTTCCTTTACGCTTCCAGATGGCACCAAAAAGCCGTTTTCGCCATTTTTAATTATCTCCACCACCCCCCCCACCGCCATAGCAATTACCGGCACCCCGCAAGCCATAGCTTCCATTACCACGTTTGGTAAACCCTCAGCATGCGACGGCAATACCAATACATCTAACGTTTGATATACATTCATTATGTCTTTTCTAAAACCTAAGAACATCTTATTATCTACCATTTTTGGCTTCAGATCACCGCCAGCAATCACAAACTTAATCTTGTTATTCGACCGACACATACTGGCCAACTCTAGCAATCTGTCATAACCCTTGACTGATTCCGGTCGGCCAACAAAACCAACCCAAAATTCTCCTTTTGGTTTGTTTATATCTTTCGGTTGGGCTACTTCTCCCAGATACTTTGACTCAACACCATTTGGGATAGTTTCATAATTTAAGTGGTATCTCCTGGCCACCAACTCCAAACCTTTATATAGCAAAATAACTTTGTCCGACATCCACAATAACGGCAGGCCAATTATTCTGGCATAGATCCACATCACCACTGATGCCGCCACACTCACCGGGAACCAATTGATTCCAGGGAAAGTATCTGTTACCGTAATAACCGGAACTCTCATTAACCTCGCCAACGGAATTACCAACGAAGAAAAAAACATATACTTGGACACAATCACCACCTCTGGTTTCATCAATTTCACCAGACTAATAAACCTTGTCAATAACTCGAAAGAAATCATATAGTTAACTGGATCGGGAATCAAAAAACCTCCAACGCTTATAACTCTTAAGTTTTTATTAATCCACTCATCCTTAATTCTTCTGCCCGAGGTCAATACCATTATTTCCATCCTATCGCTTAAGTTGGTGGCCAGTTTGACTGCACTCCCCATCGACAAATTATTCTTATAAGAATCCACAAAATAGGGCGAGACCAATAACACCTTCATCTATTTCCTGTCTCTAATAGCTTTCTTTATCGCCAAAGCCCTCACTAAATCTTGTAGCTTTTTTTTCAATTGCTTATTTTCCACATAATTTCTAAAGGTTATACCCCACAAAACCACAAAAGTTATAATCATCAACAAGTCCATCGTTCTTTCGATTCTAAATGTTTGCAAAACACTCTTCGTCGACTCCGGCAACAACACTACCAACATAAAAACAACCCAGACTAACACCCAAAAACCAAGTTCCCGAATATAAATCAACCTCTTCTTGTAGACCAAAAAACACCAATAAAGCATATACAAACCAAAAAGGATTGAAAACAACTGCAAACCTATCATCTTTTAAACACTCGCCAAACAAATAACTCTCCTAACAATTTTAATCCATCGTGAAGTGTTGTTCCAGTCGTCGATTTCTTGTCATGATAAATTGTCCCCACATAGTGCTCCTTGTGTTTCAACTTATTCAAGCCTACATTAACTACCATCTCTACGTCAGAAGAATAGTCAGCCGCGTTCCAAACAAGTGACGGATAAACCTTGGTGTCGAAAGCTCTATAACCACACCAAACATCATGTAAGTTCAAGCCAAATAACCAAGCTGCAGTTTTGTTTAATAAATTATTCCCTGCCATTCGCCAAAAGGGCATTTTTCGATCAAGCTTTCTGGCTCCAAACACAACTTCATATTGCTTATTTAACTCTTCAATAAAATACGGAATCTCTTTCGGATCGTGTTGACCGTCAGCATCCATCAAAACTATCTTCTTGGCTCCTAATTTCATTGCCAACTCACAGCCAGTCCTTAAAGCCATTCCCTTACCTAAATTAACTGGATGTCTCGCCACCACCACTTCTGAAGGTAAGAACCGTCCTATTTCCACCTTAGAACCGTCATCCACCACTACCACTCTCCCGAGTGGAAAGTACTTCCTCAGTTTTCTCACCACTTCAGGTAAACGACCTTCTTCATTGTAAGCCGGAATAACCAAATACGTCCCATTCATTTAATGTTATTTTTTATATACTCGACTGTTTTAACCAACCCGTCTCTCAGCGGTACCGTCGACGAAACCCCCAAAAGCTTCCTCATCATTGACACGTCCGGTAGACGACGCGGCATATCGCCCTCCACCAAAGGTGGTAAAAACTTAAGCTTTGATTTTGACCCAGTTACCAAAATTATTTTTTCTGCCAGTTCACGAATCGTAGTTTCAATATTATTACCAACATTAATCACTTGATTTTCACACTTATCACAAGATATCGCCGTCGACGTTGCTGCCACATTATCACCTATATATATAAAAGTTCTTGTCTGACTACCATCACCGTAAATGGTGATATCATCACCATTCAATGCCTGTTTGATGAATTTGGACATTACAAAATTCTCCGATTGTCTTGGTCCGTAGGTATTAAAAAAACGAAATATAGTGTAATTCAAACCATATTCCTTCTGGTAAGTTCTAATAAACACTTCACCCAGGTTTTTTACTACAGCATATGGTAACCGTGAATTTAATGGCGTTATCATCTCATTTTGTGGAAAACTAGTCGACTCTCCATAAACTTCTGAAGACGAAGAATAAAAAAAACGCTTAACCTTCGATGATGCAGACAAAAACAAAACATTCTTAATCCCTTCAATGTCTGCCAACACCTCTAAAGGATTGTTAAGTGTTCTTTGTACACCAACACAGGCGGCATAGTGATAAACATAGTCAATCTTGTATTTAAGGAATATTGGAGCTATCTCATCCTTACTGTTAACATTACCTTCGACCAACAAACATCGGGGATTATCGAGTAAACCTCCTATATTTTGCATTTTCCCGGTCTGGAAATTGTCAAAAATTACTACTCTATAACCCATTTCTAAAAGTTTTTCGGCCAAATTGCTCCCAATAAAACCAGCTCCACCGGTTATCAAAACTGTTTGACTGCCATTATCATTTATTTCTCTTTTCATTATGCTTCCTAAACCTCTTATTCGCTTTATCCATCGCTTTCATCAGTTCTGGCTTATAACCTAAGGCTGATACATCATAGATAATTGCCTTGGTATCTTTAGGGAAACACTTTCCGCCATAGCCACGACTATCAGGAAAAACCAATGTATGGTTTCTGTTTACTCGGGGATCAGCCAACCAGCACTCGCGCAATGTGTTGTAATCCACACCATATGTTTTTGCAATATCAAACCATTCATTACAAAAAGTCACCTTCATTGCAAAGAAACTGTTTTCCATGTATTTGGTCAATCCTGCAGTCATTAAATCAACCTGCCAAAAAACCGTATCCACTCCCATTTTTCTCTTAAAAATATCAACACAAAGAGAAGTGTTCTCTCTATCCCCCCCAAAGACTTGCCAAGTATGAGCCTCCATATTGACAGGATCGGGGTATTTCCATGGTGGAGTAAAGTATCTTGATTCACCCATGTATTCCGGACTAAACACTAACTTTTTATACTCTTGGCTCATTTTTTTTAGCTGACTCGGCGGAGTTGTTGACTTAATCAACACCACCCCCCCAAACCCAACCTTCATCAACCATCTCAAAGACTGCCACACTAAAGAAGTGTCCGCCTCCCCCGTCTTGGTCTCATTCGTTGGTACATTTATTACCACCAAATCCAATCCTCTAAATATCTTTTGATTATCAAACACATAGTCTCTTCCTCCCAACTCCAAAGCCAGTTTTTTCCCTTCATCATTAACAAAAGGATCATAAAGCGCCTCCACCTCACCTTTAAACAAACGGTGAACGCCTTTTCCTACAACTCCATAACCCACTATTCCTATTTGGTATTGTTTCATACTCATCATAATAACACCAACAAGCCTCCCAACAAGGTGTTTAGAATCCCCAATACCCCAGAAAAAGCTGAAACAGCCAATATCTTCTCTGCAGTCAAACCCAATTGACCAAAAAAGAACAAATATAGACCTTCCCGAGCCCCGAACCCAGCCACCGATATTGGTAAGGTTAAAACCAAACCAATCACTGGTACAAATATATAAACCGACAACAGGCTCATACCCGCCCCCAAAACTAAACTAATAAACCACATCGGGGTTATCCAAAAAATTTCACTTACCACCGATACCAATAAGCATTTAACCAATCGGTCTCGACTTTCTCGTTTAAGAATATTGGCAACCTCAACTAAACGGTGGAACTTCCAAAACTTAATTCTAGAAATAAGATCTTCCACGTTAAAACTAAAAACGATTACGTAAAACCCCATTACCGCCACAAATAATCCAACAAACAACCACAACAAATATGTCGGAAACTTAAAATTAAGGCAAAATCCCAATATTGTCGCTCCCAAAGCCACCATGACATAAGACGTAAAACCTACCACCCTATCAGTAACCACCGAACTAAACAACTTAGCCTTAGTCAGTTCTGGATATTTTTTCTGTAGCGGCACCCATTTAACCAGGTCTCCAGCCACTGCCGACGGAAAAAATAAAGAATAAAATCCACCAAAATAACTCGCTCGGACAAAATTCCACACTTCCTGCCATCCTGGATTTGGAAACAACAACAAACTCCACCTATAAGCCCCCAAGGCCGAAACTGCAAAAGAATAAATCACATTGATCACCACAAACCACCACGGCACCTGTTTCAACTCCCTAAGAACTGACAGTACATCAACTTTTTGAAACACCAAATAAATTAGTCCCACCGAAAAAACTAATCGAACCCATTTCGATGTTAAAATTTTTTTGATCATGCGTCTCCTTATTCTAACCCACATTTCCCCGCCAGCAATTGATGGTGGTTCACGAGTCATCCACAAGATCGGTGACTATTTTAAAAAACAAGGCCACCAAGTGCTTCGAATCTCCTCTAACTGCTCCTCAACCGATGATTTTACTCAAAAATACCACCCAGTTAATTCCCAACTTCCCGTTTACACCATACTCTATCGTCCTCTTAAACTAATTAATCGTTTTCTGAAGTCACATCTTCTTGCCATACTTCAAAAAGGTCCTGTTTTTAAGTTTTTTCCGCTTCTTAAATCACTAGTCACCATCCTCAAATTTCAGCCAAACCTTATCGTCACCGGACCGCTTCCAACCACCATCGTCCTCTATGCCAAACTTTTTCAAAAAATCACTGCCAGCAAATTACTTATCAACCCATCCTTTCATCCGACCGATCCAGAATTCCAAAATCCAATATTCTTAAAAATCCTCAAATCCGCCGATTATCTTTGGACCTTAACCGACTACGAAACCAAATATTTTGAAACATTAGGATTCAAAAACATCGTTCAACTTGGCAACGGGGTCGACAGTAGTTTTTTAATCAAACCCAAACAAATAACCTATCCCTCCAAACCAAATATTCTCTACATTGGTTCGTTCTCAGCCCACAAAGGGATTGAGGAGTTAATTGAGGTTTTCAACCAACTTCCACCCAATACCACCCTAACCCTCGCCGGCCAAAAAACACTTTATTCCCCTCGCCTCCACCTCAAGTTCCCTAGAATAACTACCGTTATAAAACCATCCGATCAAGAAATCAAAAAACTTATCGACAACTGCACCGTTCTTGTTCTACCATCGCACCAAGAAAGTTTCGGATTAGTCCTAATTGAAGCCATGGCTCGAGGTAAACCGGTTCTAGTCAAGGCTATACCCCAGTTAATCGAACTTATTACCAAAACTCAATCCGGACTAATTTTCAATCTATCAAATACCCAACTTCTACTATCAAGCCCTCGTCAATTTGGCCTTCGAGGTCTTAAATATATCTCACAACGTTATACTTGGGATAAAATAGGGGAAAACTTATGTCAAAAACTATCGCTCTGATTCTTGTCATCCTTACTCTAATCTTCATATTTTACTTTTTTTTCTATCAACCAAAACTTAAAACCATCGAAGTTAAAATAAACGACCAAGTTTTTACCTTCGAGGTTGCTACCACCCCAGCCCAAAAAAGTAGGGGATTAATGCATCGCCAAAATCTTTGTTCCACCTGTGGCATGCTTTTTATCTTCAACTCCACCGGGACGTATCCTTTTTGGATGAAAGACACCCTAATCCCCCTTGACATTATTTGGCTTGACAAAGACGGCATGGTAGTTGATCTCAAAACTGGCCAGCCCCAAGATGTTACTCTGCTGACTAATCAAAAACCTGCCAAGTTTGTTATCGAAACTAACCCCCATGCCACTGGCTTAAAAATTGGCGATACAGTCAAGTTATGACCTTCTCCATCATCATTCCAAATTTTAATGGGAAGGATTTCCTAAACGATTGCTTAAAATCACTACCCAAAAAACAAGAAATTATCATTATCGACAACGGCTCAACCGACAACAGTCTGCAACTCGCTAAAAAGCTTATCCCCAACATCAAAATTATCAAAAACAACCAAAATCTTGGATTCGCTAAAGCCGTCAATCAAGGGATCACAGCCGCCAGTAACAAATATATTGCTCTAATCAACAATGACCTCATTTTATCTCCGAACTGGTTTGATCAAATAACCAACGCTATCAATCTCGACTCTTCCGCCAGAGTTTATACCGGCTTAGTTCTTACTCGTGACGGTAAATTTATTGAATCAAAGGGTTTAAAATATTTCACATACGGTAAATGCCTCAACGTCGATAATGGGCTCCCATATCGGCAAACTAGATCCCACAACCCACGACCAACCGTTATTTGGGGTGCTAATGCCGCTGCTACTACCTATCATCGCCAAACACTAATCGACATCGGCCTTTTTGACGAAGATTTTTTTGCCTATGAAGAGGACGTCGATCTATCTCTTCGACTGTCCAAACTTGGATACCAAACCATCTATGTTCCTTCAGCTATTTCCTACCATCTCGGTGGAGGTACCAGTAGTAAGATGGGGAATTTTAGGTACCGAATGGATGCCAAAAATTGGATCTATATCATTATCAAAAACTATTCTTCTAAGGACATACTCACCAACTTTCCCTCTTTGTTTATTGAACGCCTTAGAAACCTCTCCGGCCTCATCAAGAATACCCCAATCACTCAATTAATCCCTTCAATAATATCTACTTATGGCCAGGTCATTATCAAGCTCCCCCAAATCCTTACCAAGCGTCGCCAATTCCAAAAACTGTTAAAATCAATAAGTGCCAGAAAAGAAAATGTACTGGTGGGGTGAAGCCTTAGGTTGGGGTCAACCACCATCAAACAAACCAGAAAAACTAAAAAGACCTTCATCAAAAATACCTAGAATAGACCTAAAAAATCCAACCACAAGAGCCAAACTTGACCAACTATTGAAAGGAACCCCAAAATGATCATTGGCATCGACATCACTTCCATCCCCTACGGTACCGGCGTTAGCAACTATACTCTCAATCTTGTCACTCATCTTCTTAAAATTGACAAAAAAAACACCTATAAACTTTTCTTTTCTTCGTTCCGCCGACCACTGCCCTCCGAAATTAAAAAAATTTCTCAACTCCACAACGTTAAACTTTTTCACTACCATTTTCCTATTTCATTTTTCGAATTTATTTGGAACCGCCTCCATCTTTTTCCAATCGAATTATTTATTGGTCAATGTGATGTTTTTCATACTTCTGACTGGACACAGCCGCCAACTCTTCATGCCAAAACTGTCACCACCATTCACGATCTGGTCCCGTTGCTTTTTCCTCAGTGGTCTAATCCCAAAATCATTTCTGCCCACAAGCACAAGCTACAACTAGCTTCCCAACAATGTACCCATTTCATTTGTGTCTCCCGCAATACTCAAGCAGATTTTCTTAAGCAATTTCCTCATATTGATCCCCAACAAACATCTGTTGTCTATGAAGCCGCGGAAGACAAATATGACCAATTTTTAAAACTCACTCCAAGTAATCGACAACGCAAAATTCAAAATCTTCGCCACCAATATGACCTTCGATATTTCTTTTTAGCCCAAGCCACACATGAGCCCCGAAAAAACTTACCTCGACTAATCGATGCCTTTAATCAATTCCGTCGTCAAAATCCCCAATCCCAAATCGAACTAGCCATTGGTGGTAAGTATGGGTGGAATCAAGGTATTACCCATCTTAAGAACCCTTGGATCAAAATCTTAGGATATATCCCCGAAAAAGATTTGGTCACTCTTCACGCTACTGCCGTTTGTCTTGTCTACCCCTCACTTTACGAAGGTTTCGGTTTGCCAGTTATTAAGTCGATGAAAGTCGGTACTCCAGTAATTACTAGCGATAACTCATCACTTTCAGAGATCACCAACAAGTCGGCCTTACTAGTCGACCCC
Organism: uncultured Gammaproteobacteria bacterium; assembly: GCA_964503465.1. Classification (GTDB taxonomy): domain Bacteria; phylum Patescibacteriota; class Microgenomatia; order UBA12405; family UBA12405; genus CAZCYZ01. The sequence continues at coordinate 402,580 of CAZCYZ010000001.1, forward strand.
AATTCCACTCATGACATATTTTTAGCTATCGAAAAAATAGCCAAATCACCAGGACTCAGGTCCAAATTAGCTCGCCTTGGCCTAAAACAATCACAAAAATTCAGTTGGGCCAAAACAGCCGCTCAAACCCTAAAAGTTTATCAAAGTTTATGATTATAGGAATTGACGCCAATGAAGCTAATGTTCAAAATCGAGTAGGTGCCGGTCAGTATGCCTTCAACATTCTTCAGAGCCTTCATTCAATTGATCATCAAAACCAATACTACTTATACCTCAAGACACCGCCTCGTCCCGACATGCCACCACCGTCACCCAATTGGCAATACCTAGTTTTTGGGCCCAAAAAACTTTGGACCAGAATTGCTCTTCCCCTTCATCTTTTTCTTAATCCAGTCAAACCAAACTTATTTTTATCATTAAGCCACTATTCACCCTTGTTTTCCCCAATTCCAACCATTCCCACCATTCATGATCTAGGATACCTTAATGCCAAAAGTGAATTCACCTCCAAAGATATCCACCAATTAACAAGATGGACCCAACACTCACTTGATCACGCCAGTCATATTATCGCCGTTTCTCAATTTACCAAAAATGAACTGGAAAGGATTTACCAAATCCCTTCATCCAAAATTACCGTCGCCCCAAATGGAGTAGGGGATATCCCTAAAGTTAACCCACAACTTACCCTAGAAAAATTCCGTCTTACCAAACCATTTTTCCTATATCTCGGAACTCTTAAACCCAACAAAAATCTTAGCTTCCTCATTACTTCCTTTTCAATCTTCCTAAAGAAAAAACCAGATTTTAACCTGGTCATCGCCGGCAAAAAAGGCTGGCTTTTTGAGGATATTTTTACTACCGTCAAAAAGCTAAAACTCACCAATAAAGTCATCTTTACTGACTATATCAGTGAGACAGATAAATGGTCACTCCTATGCACCGCCAAGGCCTTCATTATTCCCAGTACTTACGAAGGTTTTGGTATCCCAGCCATCGAAGCCATGAAAGCCGGTACCCCGGTCATTGCTAGTCGCATCCCTGCCTTCACTGAAGTCGTTGGTGATGCCGGATTATTTATCAACCCCAAAAACCAAAATGATTTAGTCAACCAAATGGTTACTGTCCTCAAACCATCCATCCGTCAAAACTTAATCACTCTTGGCCACCAACAGGCAAAAAAATACACTTGGACTAATTCTGCCAAAAAGCTAATTTCTGCCCTTAGTCTAGTATAATCATTCCATGAACGAACATGTTGGTCAAAAAATCACTCTTCAAAACTTTGCCCCCAAAGTCCTAAACCGTCTCAATACTATATTTTTAGAATTTTGGCTTTATGTTCTCCGCCTGACTGGTCACATCCCCAGTCATTCTCTTCGAAAAATTGTTTACGTCTGTTCAGGGATTAAAATGCCATTTGATTCAACTATCCACTTGGGAGCCAATTTTTTTAACCCCAACGGAATCACTATCGGCCACGATTCTATTGTTGGCAGTCGTTGTTTTCTTGACGGCCGAGCTCCCCTAACAATCGGCAACCACACTAGTCTTGCTTCTGAGGTTATGGTTTACAACGACGAACACAACATCCACTCACCCAAATTTGACAACTCTTTTGGCCCAGTCAGCATCGGTGATTATGTTTTTATCGGACCACGAGTCATCATACTACCCAACGTTACTATTGGTAACGGCGCGGTTGTTGCCGCTGGTGCCATTGTCACACATGATATTCCCCCAAAAGAAGTTTGGGGAGGTGTCCCAGCTAAAAAAATTACCAATCGTCACGTTACCAACCTAAACTATCATCTCGGGCGACCCATGCTCTTTCAATAATATGGTCAAAAAAACAGTCATTATCTTATTTTCTCTCTTCAACCTGGTGTCGCTTATTTATCTTGTTAGCCCTACCCCCCAACTACCCGATCTCCCTTACAGTATCCGTTCCGACGAACCAGGTGACACCATCCAACTCAAAAATGTCACCGCCTACTACACTAATCTTTCCAGAACTCAAGTTATAAACTTTTATAAAGCAAACTACAGTGGCCCTATTACCATTCACCTTAATCACCCTCCAGAAAGAGCCAAAGAGATCATTCGAGACACTACTCAAAGCTATTACCTTGAAGAGTTTCACCTCCCCTACAAAGAATCATTGTTCATCAACGGGTTTGAATGGGAAAAAGACGTCTTTACCAAACCAGAAAAGAGAATTAAAAATAAATTACTTTTTAAGGGTAAGGAATATTCCGCTAAAATCACCCTAAAAATTTTTCCCACCTCAATCTGGCAACGCCTAGTATCTTTTTACTTTAGCGAAAGCATTATTGTGGCTGCCATTTTCATCTACAAAAAAAATGTCTAACCCAGTTCTATCCATTATCATTCCCTCTTATAACACCGCCAACATCACTACTAATTGCCTTAAATCAATCCTTACCGACAAAGGGTTAAAAACCATTCCATACGAAATCGTTGTCGTTGACAACGCCTCTACCGATGACAGTCTCCTAAAGATTAGGAAACTAAATATTAAAAACCTAAAACTAATAGCTAACTCTCAAAACTTGGGGTTCTCAAAGGCTAATAATCAAGGGTTGAAGGTTGCCATCGGCAATTACATTCTATTCCTCAACTCTGACACTCTCATTCTTCACTCAGCTATTTCTCAATCACTCGATTGGCTCTGTTCCAATCCTCAAGCAAGTGGGTGTACCGCCCAACTTCTAAACCCTGATAAAAGTATCCAGCCAAGTGGTGGATATTTCCCTAACCTGTTAAATACTCTTGCCTGGATCATACACCTCGATGATTTGCCCCTTTTTAACTATTTTGTTCCAGCCATCCATCCTCATCCACCCCAGTTTTATACCCACGATCGGTTTTATCTTCGCGATCGACCACTTGACTGGATTACCGGAGCATTCATGCTCATACGTCGATCAACACTCGACCAAGCAAACTACTTTGACGAAAAATACTTTATGTATGGCGAAGAATTAGAACTCTGCTATCGAATTTCCCAAAAATTCCCTCAATCAAAGTTTTGGTATTTGGTTGGCCCGCAAATAGTCCATCTCGGTGGTGC
>CAZCYZ010000001.1:405683-470112 GCA_964503465.1 uncultured Gammaproteobacteria bacterium
CACAAAAACGCCATTAATCGAGAAAAAGAAGGAATGGTGTCGTTTTTTAAAAAACACAAACCATATCTACAATATTTAACTGTCAAAACTTTACTTCGCAAATGAAATTCAATCTTTTTCGCCCAATACTTGCCATTCTCATCCTCTTTATTCCCCTCTATCCAAAGTTTCCAATTTTTTCTGTCAGTCACACTTATGTTTCTATCAGGCTCGATGACATTGTAATTGCCATTTCTATCCTCGTTTGGCTTAGTTATCAAATTGGCCATAAATTACCCGTCTTAAAGCAAAAAATAACTTGGTTTTTTATTATCTACTTTCTTTGCTTAACAACCTCAACTATTACTGCTGTCCTTGTTTACCAAACAGAGCCAACCAACATTCTCTTTCTCCATCTCTTTCGCCGTTTCCAGTACACCTCACTATTCTTCATTGCCTGCCAGGCCATCAAAAATCTTAAAGATTTAAAGTTCCCATACATTTTTCTTCTTATTAGCTCAATCTTCATCTCTTTTTACGGCTATGGTCAAAAATATTTTCACTTTCCGGTCATTTCTACTATGAACTCCGAGTTCTCTAAGGGTCAGTTGCTTGAAATGAATGTTTGGACTCGTGTTAGCTCGACCTTTGCTGGACACTATGATTTAGCCGCTTTCTACAGTGTTGCCCTAGTTTTAATCCTTGGAATTATTATCATTCAAAAAAACAACCTTCACAAAGCTTTAGGGTTAATCATTTGGTTTATCGGTTTTCAGATCCTCACTTTTACCGCTTCCCGAATTTCTATCTTTGCTTTCTGGGGTGGGGGAATGTTACTTCTCCTACTTCTTCGTCGATATCTTTTAATCATCCCTCTATCGATCTTGGTTATCAGTAGCTTTCTAACATCCAAAGATCTAAACCAAAGATTAATCGCCACCATTGGCAGTGTTCATCTTCCCAATATCAACACTACCAAATCCACCAACCCAACCGCCGTTCCTACTGCGCAGATCTTTCCCACTCAAACTACCGGCGGTAAGTTAGTTACTCCCATTCCCACTGTCGTTCATCATGGTCCATTGGAAGAAACCACCCCCATCGACGTCGATGCCGGTGTTGCTCGTTCAGGCGAAATTCGTTTTAATGTTGAGTGGCCTCGTGCCATCAATGCTTTCCGTAAAAATCCACTAAGTGGCAGTGGACTGGGCTCAATCACTCTAGCCACCGACAATGACTACCTTCGTGTCCTGGGAGAATCAGGCCTTGTTGGCTTTATTTCTTTTGGCATGATCATTTTCTTTTTTATTGTAAAGTCATTCCCCCTGAAACATAACTTAACCATTATTTTCTTCTGCGGCCTCCTGACTATGTTGGCCAACGCTATTTTTATTGATGTTTTTGAGGCCTCAAAAACCGCTTATCTATTCTGGTTAATGATGGGCATCTACTATCAGATTCTTCAACTGAAATCCTCAAAATCATGACCTTAACTCAAAAAACTTTTCTTACAATTATTTTTCTCTTTGGTTTTTTCGTCCGCCTGTACAAAATCAATAATCCCATTGCCGATTGGCATTCCCACCGTCAAGCCGACACTGCTTCCGTTACCAACAACTTCCTCTCCTCTGGAATCGATCTTTTTCGCCCTACCTATCACGACCTCTCCAATATCCAATCAGGCATTGATAATCCTTACGGTTATCGTTTTGTTGAATTTCCAATCTATAACCTTCTCTCATATTTCAGCGCCAAAATATTTCCATTCACCCCAGAAATTAGCTATCGGCTAACCTCGATCCTTCTATCACTCATTAGTGCCTGGCTAGTTTTTCTAATCACCAAAAAACTTACTTCCAACGTTACCCCTGCAATCATTTCCAGCTTTATCTTCCTTTCCCTCCCCTTCAATATCTACTATTCCCGGGCCATCCTTCCCGAACCACTCGCAATTTTATTAATGCTTGCCAGTCTTTATTTTTTTTTAAACCTCAATTTCTTTACTGCCACAACCTCTCTAGCCCTTGGTCTTACTATCAAACCATACATTGGTTTGATTCTGTTCCCTATCATTCTTACCATTATCGCTATTCACCCAAAAATCTTTTTTCAAAAAAACAAAATCATTTACCACGTTCTACTACTTTCAACCTCACTTTTACCTTTCCTTCTTTGGCGAAAATGGATGCTTAATTTCCCCGAAGGTATTCCTGCCAACAACTGGCTCCTTAATAACAACAACGCCAGTACCTTCCCCGACTGGTACCACGGTTATCATATTGGTTTTCTCAATAAGATTGTCGCCTTTCGACCATATTGGTTTAATTGGTTGTTTTCAGAAAGACTAGCCAGACTTATTTTAGGATCTTTTGGATTAATTCCATTTTTTCTTGGTCTCGCTCTTCAGGCCAAAAATCTCCAAAAATATCTCCTTTCCCTTATCGCTGGCATCCTCCTTTATTTTGTCATCATTGCCGGCGGCAACATCCAACACGATTATTACCAATCCCTAATTAGCCCCTTCATTAGCATTATTACTGGCCTTGGATATTATTACATTTTCAAGTTTCTTTTCAAAAACAAAATTTTTGCTACTTTGTCAGCCCTAACCATTTTCTCCCTTTCTACCTATTTTTCAGCTAATCTCATCAAAGAATATTACAACATAAATAACCCAAACATTATCACTGCTGGCCAAACAGCTGACAAGCTCCTACCCAAAAATGCTTTAGTAATCGCTCCATATAATGGCGATACAGCCTTCTTGTACCAAATTCATCGCTCCGGCTGGCCACTCGAAATCTACGATCTTGATAGTCTAAAATCAAAACATCCAAAAAACCCTATCTACCTAGTGTCAATCAACAATGACACCTATACCAACAACCTTGTCCAGAAATATCCCAGCCTAACTAAAACTAACCAACTTATAATCCTAGAAATAACCAAGTGACCAAAAGAAAAATATTAATGATCACCCCCTACATACCCAGATTATCCCAATCTGGTGGTCAGAGGAGTTCGTTCTATTCCATAAAATACCTTGCCCCAAAAAATGATATTACCCTGATTTGTTTTAGCCGAGACGAAGAGGGGCTCCAGGAAGTCAAAAAATATTGCCAAAAAGTCGTCGTTGTCAAACGAGCTAAAACTTGGGATCTAAAAAAAATTATCGCTACCGCCCTTAGTCCATATCCTTTCCTGGTCGTCAATTACATCAACGAAGACTTTAAAAAAGCTATTCAAACCGAAGTTGACAGTCAAAAATTTGATTTGATTCATTGTGACTGTTTCTACCCTATGCCAAACATTCCCAAAACCCAAATTCCCGTTGTTTTAGTTGACCTCACTATTGAATATGCTGTCTACCAACACTATGTTCAAAGTCTAACCGGTTGGAAAAAAATTCTCACCCCACTTCTCTGGATTGACGTTCTTAAACTTAAATACTGGGAAACATATTACTGGAAAAATACCCATACCGTCGTGGCCTTTGGCCTCGAGGACCAAAAAATAATCTCCTCCATTACTGGCAGGAAAGATATCAAATATTTTCAAAATGGCGTTGATCAAAAATATATTGATGCCCCCCAAAAAACCAATAAATCCACCAACCCAACCATTCTTTTTGGTGTTTCTAACATGAAATGGATGCAAAACCGTGAATCAGCCCAATTAATCCTACAAAATTACTGGCCAGAAATAAAAAAACAAATCCCCAACTGCCAACTTTATATTGTCGGTAGGTTTGCTCCTGAATTTTTTGGCAAATACAGTAATTCCGACATCATTGTCACCGAGGCCGACATTGACGGTCAACCCCACGATCCTCAATACTACTATGAATATTGCTGGCTTTTATTAGCCCCCATGGGTAGTGGTGGCGGCACTCGCAATAAATTCCTAGAAGGAATGACATTTGGCCTCCCAGTTATCACCACCTCAGAAGGCGGTATGGGCAGTATTCGCATCAAAAACTATCAAGACGCTATTGTTTGTTCTGCCCAAAAGGTCATTCCTCAAACCCTAAAACTTATTAACAACCGTCGTCTTCGTCAACAAATTGGACGTAACGCCAGAAAACTAATTAAGACTAATTATTCATTTGAAAAATGTGTCGAAGGTCTAAATCAAATCTATGACCAAATCGCCTAACCTCTCCATTATCATCCTTTACTACAACTCAAAAGAATATCTCGATAAATGTCTAACGAGTCTGGCCAAGTCAAAACTTGGTAACTATCGCATTGAAACCGTTGTTGTTAACAATGGAGCCACCGACGGTATTGTCGCTCGGGCTGAAAGAAAATTTCAACACAATCATGTTATTCATCCTATTTTTACCTATTCACCAACCAACTTGGGTTTTTCAGCTGGCAGCAATTTTGGTCTTAAACAGACCAATCCTGAGTCTGACTATGTCCTATTTGTTAACGACGATACCACTTTTTTCCCCAACACTATTAAAAATTTTCTTGATTTTGTCATCAAACATCCCCAGGTCGACGCCTCAACTGGCAATGTTATCCTGGCTTCAACTGGTAAACTAGCCCCCGAAACTCATCGTGGTTTTCCCACCCCGTGGAATACATTCTGGTACTTTTTTGGATTAGGTATTCCCAAACTCTTCCCTCACCTGAAGGTCTTTCACGGCTATCTTAACGATTACAAGGATTACACCACCACTCAAAAAATAGACTGCTGCCAAGGATGCTTTTTACTTCTTAAACGAAAGGTGGGGGATACAGTTGGCTGGTGGAATGAAAAATACTTTCTTCAAGGTGAAGACCTTGATCTCTGCTACCAACTTCGTCGTCATCACTTTAATCTTTATTTTTACCCAAAAGCAAGAATTGTTCATTACCACGGAGTCAGTTCTGGTATTCAAAAAACCAAGTCAGCTGCTTCAAGGGAAACTCGTATTCGTTCGGCCATAGCTTCTACTCAAGCTATGAGGATCTTTTATCAAGAAAATCTCATGGTCAACTACCCCAAACCACTTCACTGGCTTATTTTAACAGGGATTAAACTTTTAGAAGTTTCTCGAGTTGTCAAGGCAAAATGGCTCTAACAAAACATATTGTTATTGATGCCCGACTTTATGGAACCAGCCACACCGGTATTGGCCGCTATACCAAAAACCTGCTTCTCAACCTCCCCCCCCGCTTTCACTATACCCTGCTCATCTATCCCGAACTAGCCACAGAAATAAAACACGACCTGGGAACAAAATTCAGTTATCTCACTACCAACATCCGCCATTACTCCTTCACAGAACAGCTGAAGTTACCACTTCTTTTGGCGTCATTAAAACCCGATCTGGTTCATTTTACTCACTTTAGCAAACCGATCTTTTATTTTGGTAGATCCATTGTCACTGTCCACGATCTAATTCGTCACTCTTCCAGGGGCATACACACCACTACCAAAAACCCATTAATTTATTGGTTTAAGTACCTTGGATATCTGATTCAGTCTCAAATTATTTTTAAACGCGATCACATTATTGTCCCCAGCCACTACTGGCGCAACCACCTCATCAATCACTACCACATCAACCCCAGCAAAATTACCACCACCCACGAGGCGGTTGATCCAAAATTTCTCTCCATCCAAAAGCCACCCACTACCAACCCAAAATCATATATTGTCTATACTGGAAACCTTTATCCTCACAAAAACCTCTCCGTCGTCCTCCAAGCTCTAAAATCTCTTCCCCATTTAAAGCTCAAAATCATTTGCAGCCGAAGTGTCTTCAAGGAAAGAATTCACTCTCCCCAGGTTGAATTCTTAGGTTTCATCAAAGACGAACAATTCAGAAACATTTATCAATCAGCCCTAGCCCTAGTTCATCCAGCCCTAATTGAAGGCTTTAGTTTAACCGGACTTGAAGCAATGGCCCTAAACTGTCCAGTTATAGCCAGTAACTCTACTTGTATTCCCGAAATCTACGGACCGGCCGCTCTCTATTTTGACCCCCACTCACCCTCGCAACTAACAAAACAGATTAAAACCCTCATTGAATACCCTCGACTTCGACATACTCTAATTTCTTTGGGTCATCAACAAATCCAAAAATATTCCTGGGCCAAAACTGCTTCAGAAACCGCTAAAACCTATGAACAGATCCTCGCCTAAAGTCGCCATCTTTTACGACTGGCTTAATCAATGGGGCGGAGCTGAAAGAGTTTTAATCGACATTCTTAAGATCTATCCTTCCGCCCACCTTTACACTCTGGTTTTTAATCCAAAAAAAACATCTTGGTTACCATTCAGAACTAAAGTCTTTACTACCTCAATTAACCACCTTCCCCACGCCCATAGCAACCCAATTATTTACACTCCACTCTACACCATCGCCCTCAAACGACTTGATCTATCAGCCTACGATATCATTATCTCCACCACCTCCACCATCGGTCACCAGTTAACCACATCAAAAAAACAATTATACGTCTGCTACTTTCACAACATCAACCGATATCTCTACTACACGCCTCCAAAATATCTGCTCCTCAAGCCATTCCTCAAAATTTATCAGCTATTAGACACCAGGCTCGCTCTCAATCCCAACCACTTACTTTGCAATTCAAAAACCGTTCAGCAAAGGATTGAGTGTCACTATCATCGCCAAGCTCAAATAATTCACCCTGGTGTTAACGTTAAAGAATTTATTCCAGTTGCACACCCATCCAATGATTACTTTTTGATAGTTTCCAGGTTGGTTACCCACAAAAATATCGATCTGGCTATCCACGCCTGCCAATCCCTCAGACTACCATTAAAAATTGTTGGTATTGGCCGTGAATCAGCACGCTTAAAAAATATTTCTACCAAAACAACCCAATTCTTAGGACAGGTTGATCATCAACAGTTAATAAATCTCTATCAAAACTGTCTTGCCTTAATTCACCCTCAGGTCGAAGACTTTGGCCTAACTTCACTCGAGGTTCAGTCGTGTGGTAAACCAGTTATTGCCCTTCGATCAGGGGGTGCCACTGAGACAGTCATTAATCGACAAACTGGTATTTTTTTTAATCATCCAACCACCCAATCACTCACCCGGGCAGTTAAAAACTTCAAATCAGCTAAATTCTCTCCCACTGCCTGCAGAAACCAGGCGATTCGGTTTTCCCAAAATAACTTTATGCTAAACTTTAAAAATACCATCGACGCCTTATGGCAAGCTCACATTTCATAGTTATTCTTTGCGGCGGCACCGGACCTCGTCTCTGGCCACTTTCCCGTGCCGACAATCCTAAGCCCTTTCTCAAGCTACTTTCATCCCAATCTCTACTTCAAAACACCTACCGCCGAGCCCAAAAAATAGTTCCCAAAGACCACATTTTTTTTGTTACCAACCAAAGTTACGCCTCCAGAATCAAGGGGCAAATCGCCAACCCCAAACTCATTCTTGAACCTCAAAAAAAGAATACTACCCTAGCCATCCTTCATGCTACCGCCGTCATTAAAAACATTAATCCTCAAGCCATTATCACCATCTTTCCTTCCGATCATTTCATCGGAAACCTCAATGTTTTTAAATCCCAAATCGAAGAAGCCGTCAAACTTGCCACCGAGAAAAATCTTATCATCATCTTTGGTATCCACCCCGCCTCACCCGACTTATCTTACGGATACTTTCTTCCCCCTCACAAATTCCTTGAAAAACCAGATCTCAAAACTGCCACCAAACTAATTTCCCAAGGTGCCTATTGGAATTCTGGTATTTACACTTTCTCCGTCAATACAATTGAATCAGAAATCGCCCACCTTAACCCAGAGTACTTCAAACTTTATCAACAGTTACTCCAATTCAAAAACGCCAAAAATATCTATCAAGCTTCTCCGAATCTACCTATCGACAAAGTTGTCTCTGAAAAGTCAAAAAAAATAACTATGATCAAAGCTAAATTTAACTGGAACGATATAGGTGAATGGAAATCAGTTTACCAACAAGTTGGTCAAAACTTCTCTACTCTCGGAAAAACCAAATTTCTTCAGATTGACTCAAGAAAATGTCTTCTTTCGGCCGATCCATCAAAGCTAATCGGTCTCGTTGGGGTCAACAATCTGGCTATTATTGATACCCCCAACGCCTTATTGATTTGCAACATCGCCCAAGATGACAGCTTTCATGTCCGTGATCTGGTTTCTCAAATTGTCGCCGACCCTAAAACTAAAAACTACTTTTTAAAGTCAACCAAAAAATGAAAGACAAATCCTTCTTTCTGATTAAAAGACTAATTGATATTGTTAGCTCTATTTTTCTCCTCGCACTCTTTTCACCTATTCTAATCATTGTCTCAATTGTCATCAAAATCACTTCAGAAGGGCCAATCTTACTTCGCCAAAAGCGAGTCGGTAACGGTGGTGAATTTATCATGTACAAGTTTCGTTCAATGTACAACGGCAACAAATACAAAAATGACATGGACGCCTTTCTCAAAGATAATTATCCCGAACTTTGGAAAAAATATATTAATAACGACTGGAAATTACCGATGGACGAGGACCCGCGTATCACTCCAATCGGCCGTTTTATCAGAAAAACCTCAATCGATGAAATGCCACAGTTTATTAATGTTCTTCTCGGTAACATGAGTCTGGTTGGCCCTCGAGCCTACCGCAAAGAAGAGATCGAAGGATACGGAAAAAAATACCCCCAAACCCAAAAACATATCGCCATTATAAGATCGAATAAACCCGGTATCACCGGACCATGGCAAACGTCTGGTCGCAACGAAATGAATTTTGAACAACGAGCCAAACTCGACGCCACTTATCTTCAGAACCATTCTTTATTACAAGAAGTCTGGATCATCCTCAAAACCCCATTTTCCATGCTTTCGCGCTGGTAACTCTTTCCAACTTATTATAAACTTTATACTATGCCAAATCGTAAAGCCAAAATTATCCGTTTTTTAATTTCCTTCGTTTCAATCGTTGTTATTCTACTTACTATCGTCGGCACTCTCGGTTTTTTTACTGTCTTTATCCCAGCCAAGGCCACTTTCAATCAAGTTAAACTTGTTGAGAAAGAAGCTCAGAACCTAAAACTTGCCGTTAGCGATAAAAATATCGACCAAGTAAAAGATGAACTAACTAAAATCTCCGCCCAGGTAAAACAAATTGAGCAATCCTATCAACGTTTGTCTTTTTTAGCCAAAATACCCATCACCAAAGACTATTATCAAGACGGACTCTTGACCATTTCTATTGCCAATGACGCTCTTGATACCAGTAATATACTAATTACTGCCATTGAACCCTATAAAGATTTTCTCGGAATTAAAGGGGGTTCTACCGACAGCGGCAAAACAACTGAAGACAGAATCGCCTTCTTAACCCAATCGGTTGAAAGTCTAATACCCCACCTTGATCAAATCGAAAAGAAAATCGCCTCAATTGATAGCTCTGTTCAAAAAATAAACCCAAGCCGATATCCGGAAGAATATAAGGGAACCCAAATCAGATCTAACATACTTAAAGCTCAAGAAATTATTAGTCAAGCCCACCTTCTTATTAAAAATGGTCAACCCATTCTGGCCAAAACCCCATGGCTTCTGGGCAAAGACGCTCCACGAACCTACTTAATGATATTTCAAAATGACGCCGAACTCCGACCCACTGGGGGATTTTGGACCGCCTATGGTTCGATTCGTGTTGATAAAGGAAAAATTACCCCTCTCTCTTCGGACGACATCTACAACCTCGATGCCAAATTTAACAGCACCATCCCCGCACCAAGAGCCATCAAAACCTACCACATCAACGTTCCCTACTGGAACATTCGCGACATGAATATTTCACCAGATTTTCCAACCAGCATCAAACTTTTTCTAGAAAAGTACCAACAACTCGGCAATCGCGAGAAAATTGATGCTGTCATCGGAATTGATACTCAAGTTTTGGTTGATATTGTTAAAGTAATTGGACGAGTCGGGGTGCCAGGTTGGGGTAATTTTTCAGCTGACCCAGACAAACGTTGCGACGGCTGCCCGCAAATCATCTACCAACTCGAATGGTTAGCCGGTCGTCCCCGTAATTACATCGAAAAAGACCGAAAGGGGTTCTTAAGTCCGCTAATTCACTCACTTCTTAGCAATGCCATGGGGGCAGAAAAAAGTAAGCTCACCCCATTAGTTCAAGCCATGGCTACAGACATATATCAAAAACACATACTTCTCTACTTTACCGACCCCACCGTTCAGTTAGCTGCCGAAAATGCCAACATAGCCGGCAAAATAGTTAACACACCCAATGAGGTGGACTATTTTCACCTGAGTCAAGCCAACATGAGCAGTGCCAAAACCAATCTTTTTTTAAAAACAAAAATTAAACACGAAATTATCTCGACTAACAATAAAATCGAACACAAGGTTAGTGTCACCTACCAAAATCCGTCAAAAGCATCGAACTGTAACCTAGAAAAAGGGGATCTGTGCCTTAACGCTCCCAAATACCGTGAATGGTTTCGATTTTTCACCCATCCTAACTCTAGCCTGGTTAAAATGACTGGTTCCGAAGTTGAACCTGTTATCTATGATGAACTAGGGAAAAAAGTTTTCGAGGGTTTCTTTGGCGAAAAATACCCACTCTATGCTCAATCCAACCTTAAGACCTCAATTCAATACATCAGCGGTGTCAGTCCGAGTCAGAAATATTCACTCTACCTCCAGAAGCAACCCGGAACAAAAGCCATTGACTATGAACTAATTGTCAATGGCAAGGAATTCGAAAAATTTAGTTGGGATGCCGACCGAACGCTCAAAATCCCGTTGTAATGAATCGTTTCCAATCTACCATTGGTCTGGTCATCAACCGACAATTGCGAGGGGATAAAGATCAGGTCATCACCATCTTAACCCCACAACTTGGAAAGATCCAGACCATCAGCAAGAATATTCTTCATCCCAAAAGTCACCGATCATCGGCTCTTCAGCTCGGCAATCTTGTCAAAGTCCAACTCTATCAAAAGAACAATAGGTACTGGTTGTCAGAAGCTATTTCCATCACATCCTTCCTTGCTAATCACAAAAATCTTTCCCAACTTAACCTCTTATTTTATTTTCTCGAACTTCTTAACCGTTTTGTCAAAGATAACCAACACATCGACACTCTGTTTGATGTTTCCACCTCTGCTGTCGCCGCTATTGGCCAAAATCAGTTCAAAAAATTTATCCAACAAGAAATATTCCTTCTTCAAATACTGGGATTTGGTGTCCCAACCCAAATACACCATACTTTCCAACTCCAACAGCTTGGTCCTTGCCAAAAACAACTTCATCACTACTTTGAATCCATACTCGAACAACCACTCGAAAGCCCAAAGCTTTTCCGATAAAATATCACCATGACTGATAATCTCGTTGAAAAGGTCGTTTCTCTATGCAAACGCCGAGGAATTGTCTATCCTAATTCTGAAATATACGGAGGGGTCCAAGGATTCTACGATTATGGACCAATTGGATCCTTGATGAAGTACAATCTCAAAAATCTCTGGTGGCAAGATAATGTTACCAAGCGCCGCGATGTCGTCGGTATCGATGGATCAATTATCACCCACCCAAAAGTCTGGGAAGCTTCGGGGCACGTTAAAAACTTCGGGGACATTTTGGTTGAGTGCAAATCATGCCACAAACGTTTTCGCCCAGATTTAATCAATAATTCTCCCAAATGTCCCGAATGTGGAGGAGAATTTACCCAACCTCGGAAATACAACATCTTATTTAATACCCAGATTGGTGTTATTGAAGGGGAGACCATCCCGGCCTATCTTCGCGGAGAAGCGTGTCAAACAATCTATCTTGATTTCAAAAACATTGTTGACTCTACCAGAGTAAAAATTCCCTTCGGAGTTGCTCAAATTGGCAAAGCTTTCCGAAACGAAATAACCCCCAAAAATTTTCTTTATCGTCTTCGAGAATTTGAACAATGGGACATTCAATACTTCACCCATCCCTCAGAAATGGATAAGTGGTTCGAATACTGGAAGCAAAATCGTATGGACTGGTATCAATCGTTGTTTAACAATCCAAAAAACATCAGATTTCGTCAACACTCTGCCGACGAGCTAGTTTTTTATGCCCAAAAGGCTTTTGATATAGAATACAATTCACCCTGGGGATGGACCGAATGGGAAGGAATTCATTGGCGGTCTGACTACGATCTTTCCCAGCATTCAAAGTTCTCAAATCAAAACTTATCCTATCAAGACCCAATTACCCATGAAAAATATATCCCCTGGATCACCGAAACTAGTGGGGGAGTTGACCGTACCTTCTTCTTTCTTCTTCTTGACGCCTATCATGAAGACCCACTTGAAAATGGTGATGTTCGAGTCTGGTTACAAATACACCCCAAGATTAGTGCCTACAAATTAGCTATCCTGCCACTGGCTGGTAATAATCCAACATTAATCTCCAAGTCTGAAGAAATTTATCAACAACTTTCCCAAACATATTCTGTTGACTTTGACGATTCAGGCAATATTGGCAAAAAATACCGCCGCCAGGACGAAATTGGCACACCGTGGTGTCTCACTGTTGATTTCCAAACATTGGACGATGATACCGTTACCATTCGCAATCGTGACACCATGAATCAATCCCGCCTAAAAATTAAGGAAATTGACAATTGGTTATCAAAACAATTACACTCATAAACATGATCCAATTCATCATCATTCTTCTATCGTCATTTTTCCTCTTTGGTTGCAATTCCAATTCAACCCCAACCCCAACTCCAACTCCAAGTCCCAAAATAATTGAACTTAGTCAAAACGAAAAACCAATTGTCAGTCTTATACCCCGAACTGACGGCCACGAAATTAAACTCAAAATCGAAAATATTCCCCCAACAATTAACCAAATCGAATACGAACTCTTGTACACCGCTGTTGATAATAATATGGAAATTGAAAAAGGAGCTGGGGACACCATCAAACTAACAAGTCAAAGTGTCGAAAGAAATCTTCTCCTGGGAACCTCAAGCTGCACCAACGGTTGCAAGTATAAATATGATAACGGTGTCACCGGTGGCACCTTATCACTAACGTTAATCACCAACAACAATCAAATTATCACCTTCGAAACCCCGTTTACCCTTAAAACAGGTAAGGACATTAAAAAAGCCAATAACACCATCACTCTGCCAGTTGAAAATTACTCCCAAACCGTCTCTAACCCCAAACCTGCCTCCTTTTATCTCCTCCTCAAAAACTTTGGCTCTCCAGACGGCGCCCCTTATAAACTCTTTGAAAGCGGCAGCTTCTAGTCTTCATGACTTATCACCAACCGGTTCTCTTAAGCGAAGCTGTCAGGCTTCTTGACCCTTCTCCCAATAAAACCTTTCTTGACGCTACTCTCGGCAACGGTGGCCACTCATATCAATTACTCAAAAAAGGAGCTACTGTGTTTGGTCTAGATGCCGATCAAGCCAACCTAAAACTCGCCTCGTCCAGATTGTCTCAGTTCAAACACTTTTACCCAATCCATGATAACTTTGTCAATCTAAAATCAATTCACCAACACCACATCAAGCGCCCCTTAGACGGTATCATTTTTGATCTTGGTCTTAGCAATAACCAAATCACTGCCCAGAATCGTGGCTTCTCATTTAACGACAACCTATCACTTGACATGCGACTTAACCCAACCCACACCCACCTTACAGCCCAAGCTATCATCAACACTTATGATCTTAACCAATTATCAGAAATTTTTTCAAAATACGGTCAAGAGATACTTGCCAAACCAATCTCCGCCTCAATAATCAACCATCGTCAGCACTCACCCATAACTACCGCCTCAAGACTGGCAAAAATAATTACCGACTGTTATTCCCAGCATCACCGCAGACCCACTCATCATCCTGCAACCAAAGTCTTCCTCGCTCTAAAAACTGTCGTCAATAACGAATACAACAACCTGAAAGACACCCTTCCTCAAACCATTAACCTACTTAAACCAAACGGAGTTACTATTATTATTACATTTCACTCTGGAGAGGATAGGTTGGTAAAACTTTTTATAAAGTCACATCACTTTTTTCAGTCTGGAACAATTTATCCATCATCTAAAGAAATCGATCACAATCCCTTATCCAGAAGCGCTATTCTTAGATGGTATAAAATCTGTTAATGCCTTTTTTTCTTATTTCCCTAATCGTTCAGCTCCTCTCTTCGTTTTACTACAGTAACCAAATTGTCAAACTTAACGACCAGTCCCAGCAACAACTACTAACCATTAGCGCGCTAAGCTACCAACACCAAAACCTCGAAACCGAATGGGCCATTCTTAACCGTCTAGAAAACATCGCTACCCAAGCCGCCCAACTCAACCTTAAACCTATTAAACAATCACTTGATTTTACTCGATGACATCCGCCAGAACAAAAATCCTGCTTAGCACTATTATCATTATTTTTAGCATTAATCTTAGCCGCTTTTTTTATTGGCAAGTAATCCGCAGGAATGACCTCAAAAAACAACAACTTTCTCAAAACTACAAAATCACCAAAATCGAACCGATTCGAGGTAAAATTTTGTCCCAAGACCAATACCCACTAGTCCTCAATCAAGACAAATACCAACTCTCAATCTACAAACCTGACCTAAAGTCACCAATATCCACTATTATTAAAACTCTAGGTCAACTAAAACCAGACTTAGCTATCAAATACTTCTCCCAACTATCTAATTTTGACAATAATTCCGAACAAAAGTGGATCACACTGTCGGAAGACTTTGGTTCTGAAGATATCTCAAAACTTGATATTCCAGGAATCGTCCTCCAAAAAGTTAACCGACGTTTTTATCCACAAGGAAAACTACTCCGTCAAACTTTGGGGAATATCAGCTTAAGTGGATTAGAAAGTTATTACAATCAACAGTTGATTGGCCGAACCGGCTTCCTCTGGACACCCAAGGATGCTATTGGTAACCCGATTCTTACCCAAAAATCTTGGCAAATCGATTCAATTGACGGTCGCAGCCTTCATCTTAATATCAACCGTTCAGTCCAATTTTTGATTGAAACTAAATTAGCCGAAGGAATCAACAAATTCCAAGCTGACTGGGGTTCGGTTATTGTCCTTGATAGTCCCACTGGAAAAATACTCGGTATTAGCAGTCAAGAAGCCACATCTTCAAATCAAATAGCACCACGCAATATTGCTATTTCTGATCTTTTTGAACCAGGATCAATTTTTAAACCACTCGTTGTTGCCATGGCTCTGGACTCAAATGTTATTGACCAAGACTACACCTGCCAATCATGTGACCAACCAAAAGTTATTGGCGATAATACCATCAATAACTGGGATTTTAATCTCCACCCCAACTCCACCCTTAAAGACATTATCAAAAACTCAGACAATATTGGCATGGCTAGCATTATCGAAATTTTGGGGTTAGAAAAATTTACCAATTACTTTCACCGACTTGGATTAGATCAAAAAACCAACATTGATCTCCCCGGAGAAGCTAGGCCAATCTCAAAAAACTACTGGAGTCCAATTGACCTTGCCACCGCCTCGTTTGGCCAAGGCTTTGCCATCAGCCAAATACAAATGGTTACCGCCTTTAACTCTCTCGCCAACGACGGCGTTCTTGTCTTACCAAAGGTTGTTGACTATCTTAGCCAATCAGATCAAGTTATCTACCCCAAAATGACTCTTTCCAAAAAAATCTTTGATCAGAAAACCACTAGTTTAATCAAGTCTATTTTAAAATATTCAGTTGACAACGGAGCTATTGCCAAATTAAAACCTGACAATCTCGACGTCTGTGCCAAAAGTGGCACCGCTCAAGTTGCCATAAAGGGAGGGTATCTTGATACTACCACCAATGCCTCATATGTCGGCTTTTCTCCTTGTGATCACCCCAAAATCACCATGATTGTCACTCTTCACAATCCCAAAGCATCGTCCTGGGGATCTTCTACCGCCGCCCCAATTTGGTTTGAAATTACCGACTCTATCATTAAGTTGTTATAATCTACCTACTCAATGTTCCTTCGCCAGTCAAAGTATTACCTCCAAAAGCTGAAAAACTATCTTTGGCATCTTCCAAAAGCTATATTTGCCAACATTTATTACCGCTTTCCGTCAAACCAACTCACCTTGATCGGGATCACTGGAACCGACGGCAAGACCACCACCACCCACCTCATTCACCACTTCTTGGTCCAGTCAGGCCTACGTACTGAAGTTATATCTACCATCAACAGCCCCGGACTCCATACCACTTCCCCCGACTCAATCATAGTCCAAAAACTCTTTCGTGATTTTGTCAATCGCGGCATTACCCATGTCGTCGTCGAAGTTACCGCTCATGCCATCGATCAATTTCGATATTGGGGATGCCATTTTCAGATCGGCGTTCTTACCAACATCTCCCACGAACACCTCGATGATTTCATTTCCATGGACAATTATGTTCTTACCAAAGCCAAGTTCTTTCGCCACCTCGACACAGCTATTCTTAATCAGGATGACCCATCATTTCCTATAATTTCTCAGGCTAAAGTTAAAAATATTATCACATATGGCATTAAAGATACTTCAAACTTCCAGGCAAAAAATATTAAACTTACTCCTACAAAACTTTCCTTTAGAGTTAACGACACCCATGTTGTCACTAATACACCCTATAGATACCAAGTCTTCAATATTCTGGCCGCCATCGCCGTCGCCAACCATATTGGGCTCGACCTGCAAAAACTTGCAAAATATTTAAAAAATTTTCCTGATATCAAAGGTCGACGTCAAGAAATCAAAAACTCGCTGAGTATCAGGGCAATTGTCGATTTCGCTCACACCCCAGCTGCCCTAAAACAAACACTCTCATCACTTAAGTCAACTACCTCTGGCAAGCTAATAGTTATTTTTGGAGCCACTGGTGGACGAGACTCAAGCAAACGACCTTTAATGGGTCAAGTAGTATCAAAAATTGCCGATATCGCCGTAATTACCGCCGATGATACTCGACATGAAAACATAAATCTTATTAACCAGCAAATTATTGCCGGGATTAATCATCATCACCCCGAATTCAAGTTCTATAATATCCCTGACAGACAAGAGGCATTTAATCTCGCCATTAAACTAACCAAGCCGGGAGACACAGTTGTCGCTTGCGGTAAAGGTCACGAAACTACTATTCTTCATGGATCAACCGAGTATCCTTGGTCAGAAGCCGACGCTTTTAGAACAGCCTTCCGCCAAAAACATAATGTTTAACATTCAAAACAGCAATAAACCAGAAGACAACTATTCTTCCGGTTTACTGCCACAACGAAACCGTAAAAACTTCTGGTATTTTGACAGTAGTTGTCGCTCTAACCTGTCACAGTTTCAACTTTCTTCCGAAAATCGTCGTATTCTCAAAAAAACCACAAATTTTTCCTACACTGTCACTCCGCTTCCTCAAAAACCAGATAAAGCAATTTTTAGCTGGACCAAAGAACTAGGTTGGGATTTCCCCAACAACTCTATCAAAACCATTTTTCAAAGTCACCTTTTTAATACTCTTTATATCTGGCAACACAACTCTCAAAAAATTGCCTACTCTGTGTGTTATTTTGACAACACCATCTCCCATTGCGCCTATGTTTTTTATCATCCAAAATACTATCACTTAGACCTTCCCATTCGCTTAGTCCTGCAGGCCATCATCGACAGCCAGCAACAAGGATTAAAATTTTGCTACCTTGGCCGCGATCACACTCATCCAGGTAATTTCTATAAACGCAACATGCCAGGATACGAATACATTAAAGACAAAAACTGGCTAAAATATAGATAAAAACTATGCGCATCCACATCATCGGCATTGCTGGACAAGGAATGACTACCCCCCTAGCGCTTGAACTTCAACGTCTGGGCCACTTTGTCACTGGTTCCGACCAAGACAAAATTTATCCTCCTGCTAGTCTTTTGCTAAGGAAATCTCATATTCCCATCAACGTTGATCCATCTCGTACCGATTTGGTTATTGTTGGCTCCAGTTTTCGTAATTTACCAAAACTTTCTCAAGAGTTTACACAAATCAAACAGCTTGGTATCCCCTATATCTCCGCCACCAAATACATTGCCCAAAATATCGTCAAAAGCAATTCTATCCTAGTCGCAGGCACATTTGGGAAAACCACCATTACTGCTCTTATATCCTGGATACTGACCAAAGCCAAATTTAACCCCTCATTCATGATTGGTGGTCAACCAATCAACAAAATACCCCCTCTTGCGATTACCTCTTCCGACTGGTCCGTTGTCGAAGCCGATGAGTCCATTAACGGTCTTGACACCAAAGCAAAGTTTTTATATTACCCGTGCAAATATGTTCTTCTCACCAGCGCCGATTGGGAACACCAAGATTCCTACCCAACTAACCAGGAAAACCTTAATGCTTTCAAAAAACTCCTCCAAAACATACCTCAAGACGGCTTTCTCGTCTACAACCCCAATAGTCCAAGTATTTCTCAAATACTTCCATTTTGTCCCGGTAAAACTATTCCTTACAACTTTAATCTAACTTTCAACACTAATCTAATCGGCCAACACAACCAAGAAAATATTTTCGCTGCCTACACACTTTGTCACCACCTGGGAATCCCTGATTCCACTATCCGATCGGCCATCAAGTCGTTTAAAGGGGTAGTTCGCCGCCTACAACTAGTCAAAGACACTCACAATATTCTTTTTATCGATGATTTTGCCCAATCCACCATTAGAATCGAATCAACCATCAAGGCAATCACCCTGCACTATCCAGGCAGACCAATCAAGGTTTATTTTGAACCACATGCCTCATTTCTTCAATATCGCTCGAGTATCCCCGGTTTCAAACAAGCTTTTAAGTCAACCCAGGAGGTTGTACTCGGAAAGATAAAATTTAACCCCAACTTAAGCCCACACCAGCGAGTTACCGCCAACACCTTTGCATCTGAGGTGGGCAATAAGTTAAAATATATACCACTGTCCAACCAAGTAGTTTCTCACTATCAACAAGTCCTAACGTCTGGTGACATTCTCCTTCATCTTAGTTCTGGTGGACTTGAAGGACAAAAAATCTTTCATCATCTCATCAGATATTTTAGTAATTAACCACTTAATACCATGTCACGATACATAGTTAATGGCGGAAAACCACTTCATGGCGAAGTTTCTATTCGAGGTGCCAAAAACGCTAGTTTCAAACAAATCATTGCCTCAATGCTAAGTGATAAACCCACCCACCTCACTAATATCCCCAACATTTCCGACGTCCGCATCACCAAAAGTATCGCCAAAAGTCTTGGAGCTAAAATTCTCACCACAGGTGAACACAGTATTGAAATCCAAACCAAAAAACTCACCAGCTCGACCGTTCCCCACGGTACCGGAGACAAATCCCGTACCTCATTTATTTTTTCTGCCCCATTGTTGGCCCGTACCGGAAATGCCACCATTCCACTTCCCGGAGGCGACAAACTCGGCGCTAGGCCACTAGACCGCCTTTTTGATTGTTTTACTCAAATGGGAATTACCACTGAGTTCCAAAATGATCTTATGGTTTTTCACACCGACTGCATCAAACCAACCCACTACACTTTTCCAAAACCGTCACACACAGTCACTGAAGTTGTCATTATGACCGCCACTCTTGCCAATGGAGAAACAGTCCTCGACAATGCAGCCCAAGAGCCAGAAATCGATGATTTAATCACCATGTTAAACAGTATGGGGGCTGTTATCTCTCGAAACCCCAAAAATCCAGGTAGAATCATCATTCAAGGAGTCCCTTGGCTTAATGGAACCAACCATCAAGTCATTCCCGACAGAAATGAAACCATCACCTTTGCTTGTGCTGCTCTCTCCACCAAAGGGTCCATTAACATTTTAAGAACCAATCCTAATATCATTAAATGTTTTCTTGAGACAATAGAACGAATGGGGGCCAAGGTCTTTGCTGGAGACGATGAGGTTTCCATTAGTTGGACCAAACCACTTCATTCTGTTGATGTCGAGACCGGACCAGAGCCAGGCTTTATGACTGATTGGCAACCATTATTTACCGTTGTACTAACTCAAGCTATTGGCTGTAGCAATCTAATCGAAAGAATATTCCCATTTCGCTTTCAACATATTGACACTCTAACCAAAATGGGTGGTAAGTTCAAGTTTTTTAACCCCACCGTCAGCCACCCGGAACAATATTATCATTTCAATCCAGAAAGCGACAAACCAGAATATCATCACGGTGTCAAGATATTCGGACCAGCCCAACTCCAGCCATTAGAAATCGATATTAACGATCTTCGAGCCGGTGCCTGTGCCACCCTAGCAGCCCTTACCGCTCAGGGACAATCCGTTATTAATGGTGTTGAATTTATTGAAAGAGGTTACGAAAAACTAGCCGACCGGCTCAAATCTCTTAACGCCTCGATCGAATATATAAAAACTTAAACAAAATGATACATTTGTTTCTGGGATTACTCCTTTTTTCATTTTTGATCACCAGTATATTAGTCATACCCTTTATCAATATCCTCTACAAACTTAAGTTTCAACGCCAAAAACAAAAAACCCTTGACTTCCTCAACCACAGAACACCTATCTTTGATAAATTCCATTCCCAAAAGTTTGGAACGCCTGTCGGCGGAGGAGTACTAATCATCTGCAGTGTAGTCCTTCTCTACCTCTTCCTCTTCCCGATACTTCAACTTCTCCAAATTCACATCTCCGCCAACTATCCAATTCAAAGAGAGCTAGAAATAATCTTTTTTACGTTTATCAGTTTTGGAGTACTCGGTCTGTACGATGATGCTAAAAAAACCTTTGGTCTCGATAAAAGTCAGTTTTTCGGACTGCGAATAATCCACAAACTCACCCTTCAACTAATACTAGCCACCATTATTTCCCTTCTCATCTACTTTCGCCTCAAAGTCAATTTTATTTACCTACCGTTTATTGGCCCACTAACCGTTGGTCCATTTCTAATTCCAATCTATATCGTTTTCATTGTCTCATTTGCCAATTTCTTTAATATCACTGATGGTCTCGATGGCCTGGCATCGGGATTACTGATGATATCTTTATTTGCCTTCTGGGTACTTTCGGCCAACTCGCTTGACACCCCAATTGCTCTGTTTCTGGCGCTTTGGCTTGGTAGTTTAATCGCCTTCCTATATTTCAATATTTTCCCTGCCAGAGTTTGGCTTGGAGACGTTGGGGCCTTATCGTTCGGTGCCACCTTTGCCGTTATCGCCCTTATTTTAGGTAAAATAATACCACTTATCATTGTTGGTGCTCCTTTTATTATCGAAGGGGGGAGCAGTGCCATTCAAATGTTTTCCAAAAGATTTTTGGGTAGTAAAATTTTTCCTGCTGCCCCACTTCACTTGTCGCTTCAACATGCTGGCTGGGAAGAGCCAAAAATTGTTTTCCGCGCCTGGCTAGCTGGAATTATTCTTGCTGTCTTTGGACTATGGTTAGGACTCAATTAATCCAAGAACTTAAGAAGGAAATTTCTCACTATCTTGGTATTCCATACTGGTGCAATGTTTGGAATAATTTAATCCTACAAAAAGAAGGGCCATACGGAGGCAAGGGGACTTATCAAGAAATCGAACAAGCTACTAAAAACGCTGCTGAAAAAGAAGGAATCGCTAACTACTCGGATTTAACTAATTCTCAGATATACAATCTACGCAAGCGCAACCATATTGGCATCGATTGCTCCGGCCTCTGTTACCACTTACTAAACAAACTCGACTGTCTAACTGGCGGCACTGGTATTCTCTATAAAGTTACCGGAGTAGATAAACCTTTTGGTGTTCTCGGGGTGAGAACTGTTTCTGCTAATGAACTGACTCATCCTCAAAATGCCACCAAACTGACTAACTATCAAGGTATCAAACCAGGGGATCTAATCCGTCTCGATAATGGAAAACACGTCATTTTTATCATTGAAAAAATCAGAGGCACTATAAACTATGTCCACAGCAGTGACAGAACCAAAAGTAGGGGAGTACACCTCGGTACTATTTCCATAATTAATCCCAAAATGACTCTCGACCATCAAAAATGGTCAGACACTACCATCAACGGGCAACCCTATACCACCCTATTCAAACCTACCCAAGGAGATGGTATCTTTCGTCCCAAATTTCTTACTTCTCTTCAATCAGTTCCTCATACTTGAGTGGCACTAAGGATAGTATTTCTATCTCTGTCCCACACTCGCCGCACTCCAAAATATCACCCACTGTCATTTTCAGAGTCCTCTTAATTTCAGTTTGACAGTCTGGACAAATTATCTTTTGATTATCAATCATTCTGGAATAAAATATAACCTAATGACGCCTCTTGTCAAGATCGATAATTTTTATCTGAAACGCGAAGACCTCAACACAACCGGCTCTGTTAAAGACAGAGCTATTCAATCTCAGGTTCAAAACCTTACAAAACTTAAATACCACTCGGCCGTTATTTCTTCAACCGGCAACGCTGCCATTTCGGCTCAACACTTTTGCCAAATACACCATATCCCATTAGTGATTTTCGTTTCCCCCCATACTCATCCAAACAAACTTAAGTTACTATCAAATTTTCACATCTCCGACAAACCCATTAGTGATGCCATAAAATACGCCAAACTTTACCACGCTTATTTACTTCGACAGTCAACCGATCAAGTCGCCATCGACAGTTATGGCCAAATCGCCAATGAAATCATCGACCAACTGCCATCAATTACCAGTATTTACTTCCCAGTTGGGAGTGGAGCTACCCTGGTTGGTGTCGGTCAAAAACTTTCCTCACACGTAAAAATTATAGCCACTCAATCTGCCTTTAATCCAACCATTACTAAAACTTACTGCCCAAGTATTCCATCAGAAAAAATCAATCTCACTGACGCTCTCACTGTTAGATATCTTCCTCTAAAATCACGACTGACCAAACTCATTGCCCACGGTCTAACTGTTCCTAACTCTCAAATTACCACTACCCAAAAAAAATTAAACTCTCAGGGAGTTCACACTTCCAATGAAGGTGCCATGGCTCTGGCCGCTTTCCTTCAGGACCCCAAACTCGGTGGAAAATATCCAGTTATTTTGTTCACAGGTACCAATCGATGAATATAGCTCAAATACTCAATGATTCACCCTACCAATTCTATTTTTTGGTTATCGACAAATTTCTTGACATTCAACCTCCAGATCTAACCCGATTCCAAACAATTACCTCACCAAAATACAAAAACTCTGGTCAGTTACTATCGTCACCGGCCACAATTAACCTAATCAATCAACAATCAGCAAACTACCAAACCGCTGTTATCCCATTCAAACCATCTGCTAAAACCAATTTAGTCTGCCAGAAACATCACTGGGTCTACGTTGGTAATTCCACTGCTATTAGTCGAATCCTCGAAGACAAAATTAAGTTTTATCAGCTATGTCAAACCAATCATCTCCCACTAGTCCCTTCAAACATCACTACTCTAACTCCAAAAACTTTTAAACCAAATTATATAATTCAAACTCGCTTTGGCTGGGCTGGTAAATGTACCTTCAGTTTTTCAAATTACCAAGAAGCTATCCGTAAAATTCCCACCAACACTCCGATTAAAATTAGCCCATTTATTGATGGATATACCCTCACCAACAACAGTTGCTTAACTCGCTTTGGTTTAATCCAAAGCCCCCCCGCTTTGCAATACACCGGCCTAAAGCCCTATACCACTAATCCATTTGCCACCGTTGGCCGCCAATGGCCATGCCTCTCACCCCCAAATATCCAAGAACAGATCAAAAACATTACCCAAAAATTTTCAGACGGAGTCCTCAAACCACTTAAGTACCGCGGGTTTTTTGGGCTTGATTTTCTAGTTAACCACAACAATGTTTACCTTCTTGAGTGTAATCCTCGACTAACCGCCTCTTTTGCCTTTTACACCAAACTAGAAATCACTGCTGGATTAAATCCACTCTTTTATCTCCATCTAGCCGAATTCACCAACTTAGACTACCATCTTGACATTAACCAAGAACAACATCGTTTCTACTTGCCCATCACCGGCTCAGAACTTACTCCCAAAGACCCCAATGGCCGAATCACTGACCAAATTCACTACTCTTATCCCCTCGTAAAATCACCATGAAAAAACACCTTACTACCATTATCACTTTTACTTTGATTTCTATAGGCTTAATATTCATTACCATTTCTTCTCAGTCCGAAGCTAGCAATCTTTTTAATGACCAACTTCATTTTATAAAACGACAAATATTCTGGGTAGTCATTGGCACCCTTTTATATATCTTTTTTTCAAACCTCCACATCAAACGATACCAGAAATACATCCCTAGCTTGTACCTTCTTTCCGTTGGCGCTCTTATTTTGGTTCTACTTCCACCTTTAAGTCAAAAAATTTTAGGGGCTCGCCGTTGGCTCGAGATCGGTGACGTCACTATTCAACCATCTGAAATCTTCAAGCTCAGTTCGATTCTTTTTTTCTCCCAACTATTTTCTCAAAGTCAATATCGTAATCTAAAAACGTTTCTCATCTATCTCGTTCCGCCACTACTGCTTATTATTCTTCAGCCCAACCTTAGTACTGCCATTATTACTGTCCTTATCATTACATCACTTTATTACCTTTCTGGCGCTGAAATAGTTCCACTATTTCTTCTTAGTTTTCTCATTACCACTGTCAGTTTTATCCTTATTATTACTTCGGGCTACCGGTTAACTCGTCTTCAAGCTCTACTTAATCAAACCCCCATTACTTCGTACCACTCCAACCAAATCACTCTTGCCATCTCTTCTGGTGGCATTTTTGGTAAAGGTTTAGCCAACTCTGAACAAAAATATCGCTATCTACCAAAAATTCCCACTGATTCGATACTTGCCATTATCGGCGAAGAAACCGGCTTCCTCGGAATCACTGTTATTATTTGCCTTTATCTTTACCTTATTATTCACATCTTTACTTTCACCTACCGGCTTACCAATCAATTTGACATACTTCTAGCAACCGGCGTCGGTTGTTGGTTAGCCTATCAAAGCCTAGTTAACATCTCTAGTCTGGCAACTCTTATTCCCTTAACCGGAATCCCCTTACCGCTCATATCCTACGGCGGTTCCTCGGTTACTTCTATTTTGGCAGCATTAGGTATTTTTCACAACCTTGAACAACACCAATCATCAAAATATGAACAAACAAAATAAAACCATTATTATCACTGGAACCCACCACACTCCAGCCCACGAACTCATTCACCAACTCCAGCACGATTCCAAAACAAACTGGCACATCTACTACATCAGCCACCAGTATCCTACTGAAACCCACCTCGCCAATTCCATTATCCCCCAAATCGGGAAGGGGAACTTTTTCTCTATAGACTGTGGTAAATTCTATCGTCAATCCTATTTCAAAACCATACTAGGCCTTCACCGAATTGTTCTTGCTTTTTTTAAATCAGTTTTATTAATACATCACATCAAACCAAATATTGTCGTTTCCTTCGGCGGTTATGTCTCTGTTCCAGTTGTTATGGCATCATATCTTCACCATATTCCTAGTATCACCCACGAACAGACAACCACCATGAGTTTATCAACTAAGATTAACTCCATCTTCTCAACCAGAGTCGCTCTGTCCTTTGATCCGCCTCATTTACACCGTAAACATATTCTTACTGGCAACCTACTTCGGTCGGCAATTTTCCAAACTAATAACACCAAATTCAACAAAACAATCATTCCGTTTATCTACGTTACTGGTGGCAATCAAGGATCACTTTTTATCAATCAAATAATCTATCAATTATTACCCAAACTTTGCCAACGCTTTACTATTATCCACCAAACAGGCAACAAGCCAACAAAACAATTTTCTAGTCACAAATATATCCAACAAAACTATATCGACACCGACGACATTGGATTCATTCTTCAACAAAGCCAACTTCTTATCAGCCGCAGCGGTGCCAACATCTGCCAAGAAATCGTTACTTTTAAGAAAAAATCGATTCTAATTCCCTTGCCACTATCTCAACAAAACGAACAACTTCTTAATGCTCAATGGGTCCAACGCCAGTTACCTCAACAAACCATTATCCTCGATCAATCAAAAACAACCCCAAAAGACATTATTATTGCCATCAACAAGTTGTCCCAAATACCCACCAATCCTCAAACTAAACCAACAATTACTAATTTAAAATTACTAAATCTCATACATGAACTGGTTAAAACTTAGCCTACTTATCCCTTTCCTCAATCCACTCTCCCCTGAAAACCAATTTCAGACACGCCTTATTCATGCGCTATCACTCGCCAATATCAAATACAACCAGTTAAATTTTCGTGAATTCCAAAATGAAGTTGAGTTTCAGTTAGTCGAACCAGGCCAAACTCCAACCACAATTATCCTTTCCACCCAAAAAAATCCATATTGGCAGATCAGTGCTTTACAACAAGTTCAAAAAACCAGTAGAATTAGACATAAGATTATTCGTCTTGTCAACCTTAGCTTAAATCATCCCTATGCCACACTCGAAGATAATTAGCGGTATCGATATTGGCACCTCCAAAATCACCACCATTATCGGACAACATCACCAGACTGAAGATCATCTAAATGTCATTGCCGTTTCTTCAACGCCAACAACAGGTTTCCGTAAAGGTCAAATTATTGACCTCGAAGAGGCCTCACATACCCTAACAGACAGTATTGAATCAGCCGAAAGAATGGCTGGTTTTCAAATCAAAGAAGCCTCAATTACTATTACTGCCCCACACATCGAGTCAATTAACTCAAATGGCATTGTCGCCATTAGTAACCCCAATGGAGAAATATCACCCGACGACATCAATCGAGTCATTGAAGCTTCCAAGGCAGTTACCATGCCGGCAGATAAGGAAATTATTCACATCATTCCACGTATTTATACGGTCGACGGCCAAGAAGGTATAATTGACCCTATCGGCATGAGCGGTGTTCGCCTAGAACTTCAATCCCACCTTGTCTTGGCCTCCACAGCCGCCCTAAAAAATCTCCGTAAATGTCTTGACGAAGTCGGTATAAATATCACCGAGCTAATTTATTCCGGTCTGGCCACTGCCGAAAGCACACTTACTCCCACCGAAAAAGAGCTCGGTGTCGCCCTGGTTGACATTGGTGGTAATGCTACCAGCATTACTATTTATCTTGAAAACTCACCTGCTTTTTCTACTGTCATTCCTATTGGGGCCAATAATATCACCAACGACCTCGCTATCGGACTCAGACTACCTCTCGAAGATACAGAAAAAATAAAACTAAAACTTGGCAAAATAGCCGAAAACAAGAAATTTGAAGATGAAATTGCCTTAACTGATCTAGGTTTAACCGACACCAGCAACAAAAAAATATCGTTCCAAACTGCGGTCAACGGTATTCTCAAGCCACGCCTAGAAGAAATCTTTCAATTAATAAACCATCAAATTGTCCACAGTGGCTTCTCAAGCTCCATTCCTGCCGGAATTGTTCTCACTGGGGGTGGTTCACTCACCCTAACCGCCAAAGATATCTGTGCTCAGACAATTCCACTTCCACAACGAATTGCTTACCCTCCGAAAATCACCGGAGTCGTTGATGACATTATTAACCCTGCCTACACCACCGCCATCGGCTTAATCCTCTATCAACTCAAACATGGCTCCCCCAATGATAGTTCTTCCAACAAAAAAAACAAAATATCCGTTAATAGCTTATTTGGTAAGGTCAAGTCTTTACTCGAACCATTGCTCCCCTAATCTATGGGACTAATCAAAACACTCAGCGGTCAGTTTGCCAAGATCAAAGTCATAGGAATCGGAGGTGGTGGCAACAACGCCATCAATTCAATGGTTCTAGATGATAACTTTCATGGAGTCGACTTCGTCGCCGTTAACACCGATTCTCAAGCCCTTCTGAACTCGCAGGCTCCGATAAAAATTCAAATTGGTGAACAACTTACCAAAGGCCTTGGAGCTGGAGGTAATCCTCAAATTGGTGAAGACGCCGCCAATGAATCAAAAGACAAAATTAAAGAAATACTTGAAAATACCGACATGGTTTTTATCACTGGAGGTATGGGTGGTGGTACCTGCACCGGTGCCGCTCCTATTATTGCCAAAATCGCCAAAGAAGAATTGGGAATTTTAACGGTAGCAGTTGTCACAAAGCCATTCCTTTTCGAAGGCACTCGCCGAATGAGTAATGCCATTGAAGGTATCAACCGACTCAAAAACAGTGTCGACACCCTGATCGTCATCCCCAACCAAAAAGTTATGGAGGTAATCAACAACCAGGCAACCCTTAAGGAGGCCTTTAAGATTGCTGACTCTGTCCTTCAAAAGGGAACTCAAGCCATCGCCGACATTATCACTACTCCAGGACTAATTAATCTTGATTTTGCGGACATCAAATCCATCATGAGCAATGCTGGCACAGCCTTAATGGGAGTTGGCGAGGCCGAAGGTGATAATCGGGCTCAAAGTGCCATCGAAGCCGCTATTAATTCACCACTAGTAGAAGTCAATATCAACGGCGCCCGAGGTGTGCTCATTAATGTTACAGGTGGGCCCGACCTCACCATGTCCGAGGTCGAAGAGTCGGCCCAAATCATTACCAAACGAGTTGCCCCCGATGCCAACATTATCTTCGGTACTAACATTGACGATAACTATAAGAATAAGATAAAGATCACCATTATTGCCACAGGGTTTGATAGTTTTACTCCAACGAGCACCACCAACACTCCAACCACCACTCCTCCATCATCTGAAAAAACCCTTACCCAAGACGAAGTTGACAAGTACCTTAACGGCCAAACTATTCCCACCGGTATCAACATTGTTGACGAGTTCGACATTCCCGCCTTTCTTCGCAAAAATCAATAAATTTGTTATAATTCCAACACAATGGTCTTTTGTCTCAACATTATTATCTAGCTGCGGATCCCGATGGGGGAGTCCCGTAGCAATCAAAATCCCGCACAAGCGGGATTTTTTATTTAAAAAAAATATATAATCAATCTTATGTCCTACTTCAAAGATGTTCCTCAAAAACCCGATTTTCCTCAAATGGAAAAGGACATTCTTGACTGGTGGGCCGAAAACGACATCGTCAATCAATACCTTCACCGCAACGATCAGTCAACCAAAAAATTTTCCTTTCTTGATGGCCCCATCACCGCCAACAACCCAATGGGTGTCCATCACGCCTGGGGTCGCACCCTCAAGGACCTCTATCAGAGGTACAAAAATATGCAAGGATACCGTCAGCGTTTTGTCAACGGTTTTGATTGCCAGGGTCTTTGGGTTGAAGTTGAAGTCGAAAAAGAAAAGGGCTTTAAAACCAAAAAAGACATCGAAAGCTACGGTATTGATAAGTTTGTCCAGGACTGCAAAGATCGAGTTTCCAAATACTCTCAAATACAAACAGAACAATCTAAACGCCTTGGGTATTTTATGGACTGGGACCACTCGTACTACACCATGAGTGATGAAAACAATTTTATGATTTGGGCTTTCCTTAAAAAATGTCACCAGGAGGGAAACATCTACAAAGGTGAAGACGTTGTCCCCTGGTGTCCTCGTTGTGGGACAGCCCTTTCCCAACACGAAATTGACACTGAAGGTTATAAACAACTTACTCACGAAACTGTTTATATGCGCTTTCCAGTAATCCGCCACACAACTATCGCCAACAACGAGTTTCTCCTTGTTTGGACCACCACTCCCTGGACTATTCCAGCTGACACCATCGTTGCCCTAAGTCCAGAAATAAAATACGCTCAAGTTGAATTCGAAGGTAAGCTATATTGGCTAGCTAAAAATTTAATCAAGTCCTGTTTCGATCGAGAACTTAAACCAATCAAGGTACTCACTGGCCAACAATTAATCGATAACGAACACATCACTTCGTACCAAGCCGCCTTTGACTACCTACCGGTTATTGAACAACTAAAGTCTTCAAGTCCCTATCACTTTCATGCCGTTACTCTCTCAAAAGATTTAGTTAACGACCAAGAGGGAACTGGAATTGTCCACATTGTCCCTGGTACAGGTAAAGAAGATTTTGATCTTGTCAAGAGTAGTTTGAGTTGGAACGACGTCATCTTTCCAGCAGTTGATGAATCAGGTAACTATCTTGATAATTTCGGTGATCTGACAGGACTTAACGCCAAAAATCATCCAGAACTGATTGTCGAAAAACTAAAAACCATCAACAACGGCCATTATCTTTTTAAAACCAAATCATATACTCATGCCTACCCAGTCTGCTGGCGCTGCAATAGTGAACTCATTTGGCGCTTAGTTCATGAATGGTATATTTCCATGGACAACCCTCGCCCCTCCGACGGCTTAACTCTTCGCCAAAGAATGATTGAGGTGGCCAAAAAAGTTACCTGGATTCCTGAGTTTGGCGCCAAAAGAGAACTCGACTGGCTTAATAACATGCATGACTGGCTTATTAGTAAAAAACGTTATTGGGGCTTATCACTCCCTATTTGGGAATGTTCGTGCGGTAACTTTGAAATTATCGGCTCATCCGAAGAATTACAATCTAAAGCCGTCTCTGGTTGGGATAAATTTAGCGGTCACAGCCCCCATCGACCGTGGATCGATCATGTCAAAATAAAATGTTCCAAATGCAACCAAACAATATCACGTATCCCCGATGTTGGTAACCCCTGGCTCGATGCTGGTATAGTCTCATTTTCTACTCTTGTTGATCCGACAACTAACAAAGTTAGTTATTTAGACAACAAAAAGTACTGGCAAGAGTGGTTCCCGGCTGACTTTGTTACCGAATGTTTTCCGGGTCAATTCAAAAACTGGTTTTACTCACTTATTGCTATGTCAACCGCTCTCGAGGACACCAACCCCTTCAAAACTCTTCTTGGCCACGCTCTAGTCAAAGACGAAAAGGGGGAAGAAATGCACAAAAGCAAAGGCAATGCTATCTGGTTTGATGAAGGCGTCGAAAAAATTGGAGCCGATACTATGCGCTGGCTCTATTGTCGTCAAAACCCAGAGTTCAATCTTCACTTCGGTTACAATGTTGCCGACGAAGTCCGTCGCCAATTCATTCTCCTTCTTTGGAACACACTTAAATATTTCATTACCTACGCTAATCTCAACAACTGGTCACCCACCACCCTTACCCCACCGACTGATGTTTTAGATAAATGGCTTATCTCCCGTTTGGAGTCAACCAAGAAAACAATTGAAAAGTCACTTGATACCTATCAGCACCAGTTAGCAATCACCCACATTGAAACCTTTATCAACGACTTTTCAACCTGGTACATTCGTCGCTCGCGTGATCGAGACAACACCCTCCCACTTCTTTATCACTGCCTCTTGCAGATTACTGTTCTACTTGCCCCATTTACGCCATTTTTAAGCGAAACAATATTCCATTATCTAAAACCCGACAGTTCCGCCTCCATTCACCTCGAAAATTGGCCAAGTGTTAACCAAAAACAAATTGATCAGCAACTCGAAACTCACATGACTCAAGTTCGCGATTTATGCCAGCAAATTCATGCTGCCCGTCAACAGGCCGCTATCAAAATTCGCCAACCACTTGCCTCTGCTACCATCAACATCCAGCTGGACCCAGAGTTAATCCAAATTATAGCCGAAGAAACTAATGTCAAAACTATCACTGTTAGTAAAAATGTCACCCTTGATACTACCCTTACCAAAGAACTCATCGAAGAAGGGGAGTACCGCGACTTTATCCGCCAAATCCAAGTTATTCGTAAAGAACAAAACCTAACCTTAACCGACAAAATCAAAATCAATGCTCCATCCTGGCCAAAAAATTACGAAGAACAAATACTTAAAAAAACACTTGCCGTTAGTATCACTGTCTCATCAGACCTAAAAATCACCAAGATCTAACATGTCAATTATCGTCCCACTTGTTGTTCTTGGATGTTTTAACCTCATCGTTGTATCATCTTTGAATCCCAATCTCCT
The DNA here is from genome assembly GCA_964503465.1 of uncultured Gammaproteobacteria bacterium. GTDB lineage: Bacteria > Patescibacteriota > Microgenomatia > UBA12405 > UBA12405 > CAZCYZ01. The sequence goes on from CAZCYZ010000001.1 coordinate 437,679, forward strand.
TGGAAAACAAATCCTTCTTTGGATTCTGGGACTGATTTCATTTTGGTTTGGTCATCACCTCAACTCTAATATCCACTCCAAAACTCAGTGGCTATTGTTCTTCTTGTCATGTTTCGTACTCATAATTCCTCTAGTTTTTAGCCCTATCACCCGTGGGTCTAAACGATGGCTCAATCTAGGAGTTACTCGAATCCAACCATCAGAAATAGTTAAACCAACCTTAATGTTGTTCCTTGCTAATACCTCCCTACCATTACTGCACCTTCTCCCTATATTTTTAGTCGGTCTCCAACCAGATCTAGGCAGTGCCATCACTCTTCTCTCACTTCTCATCCCCGTTATTATCCTCAACACTAAACTGTTAAAAACCACTATTGTAGCCATTGCCGCCGCAGCTATCCTTTCACCTTTTATTTGGAAATACACCCTCCACGATTATCAAAGAAATCGATTAATTACTTTTGTTAATCCAGCCCAAGATCCACTAGGAAAAGGTTACCACACAATCCAGTCCAAAATAGCCATTGGATCAGCTGGTTTTTTTGGTAAAGGTTACAAAAAAGGTAGCCAAGGCCAACTTCTTTTTCTCCCGGAAAAACATACTGATTTTATTTTCGCTGCCACCATTGAAGAACTGGGACTATTAAGTGGTATTATCATCATCCTCGCCTACTATACCCTTATCAAAGGCCTAATCCTCAAAGCTTCAACCTCGAACAGTCAACCTCAAGCCATTTTCACCCTAGGGATAGGCCTCCTCATCTGGACACAAGTTTTTGTTAATATAGGCATGAATATTGGTCTTCTCCCAATTACCGGTATACCGCTTCCGTTTCTTTCAGTGGGAGGATCTTCACTTGTCTCCCTAATGTTTTCTCTGGGAATAGTCTTTTCTTCATGACAGCCATCCCTTCTGTGATATAATCACCAGGTATGAAATATGCAGTCATCGACGTCTCTGGTCGTCAACACCAAGTCCAAGAAAATAGCATCATCACCGTTGACCACATTGACGGTAAAGTCGGTGATAAGTATACCATCGATAATGTTCTGCTCGTAGTTGATGACGACAACATAAAAATCGGTACTCCAACTCTTGGTACATCATCAGTCGAAAGCCAAATAATCAAAACCTATCAAGGTGCTAAGCTTCGCGTTTTCAAGTACAAGGCCAAGTCAAGATACCATAAAACTCAGGGGTTTCGCCCTCAGCTCACTGACATCAAAATTATCAAAATCAACCCATAACTGAACCATGGCACACACTAAAGCTCAAGGAAAAACTAACCAAAAATCCAACCGTCCCGGTCAAAGGCGTGGAGTTAAACTCTTTGGTGGACAAAAAGCTCAAAATGGTAACATTATTGTCCGCCAAGTTGGATCAAAGTTTCATCCAGGCGAAGGTACCAAAATTGGTCGAGATTTTACCATCTACGCCATTAGGTCAGGAATCGTTAGATTCGTCAAACGTCTTAATAAACAGTTAGTCGCAGTGGTCAAACCGTAATACCTAATTGATTCGATTCGAACCAGTTCATCTCACTTTTTTCACATGCTCTTTCATAGTAATCTGAATAGATGAAACAGGTTGACCAAATCCCAACCAATCAACTCGAACCCAATCCTCTTCAGCCCCGTGGTGTTATCAGCTCGGACTCAATCTCTGAACTCATCAGTTCCATTCAGGAACACGGCATTCTAGAACCTCTTATTGTCGCCAAGACCCCAGCTGGATATCAAATCATTGCTGGAGAACGTCGTTGGCGGGCCGCTAGACTGCTCAAATTAACCCACGTCCCAGCCATTGTCAAAGAAGTCACCCCCCAACAAATGTTGGAAATGGCCATCGTTGAAAATGTTCAAAGGAAAGATCTCAATCCAATCGAAAGAGCCAAAGCTTTTCTTCGCCTTAAAGAGGAATTTAATCTAGACCACAACCAGATAGCCAAACGAGTCAGTAAAAGTACTCCGTATGTCATTAACGTTCTCAAATTACTAACTCTTCCCGATGCTCTAAAAGATGGTCTATTATCTGGACTGATTACTGAAGGTCACGCCCGAGCTCTTGCTGGAATCAACGACACCCGCCTAATGATTGAAGCCTACAAAATCGTCCTCAAGGAGAAGGCTTCCGTCCGACGTGCCGAGGAAATAGCCAGAAGAATGAGAAAAAAAATAGAAGAGGGGACTGTTCCCATTACCAAAGAAAATCTACCACTCTTTCTCAAGTCCAAACTCGATAACATTAGCAATGATCTTGAGTCAGTTTTTGACAACAAAACTACCAAAGTTAGAATCTCCCAAACAAATGTTGTCACCCGAATCGTCTTTCAATTCCGAGGTCCAATTCAAGACCGCTTCAACGGACTCCAACAACTCTACCAACAACTTTGCCACAAAGAGATCAAATCAGAATCTGATTTTCGGAACCAACCCAATCGACGATAGCGGCCAGTAAATAAAAAAGGCTCTACCAACAATTCTATCCTTACCAATCGGACCAAAAGCTCTCCCATCACGAGAATGTGACCGGTTATCCCCTAAGCACAAGTACTCATCAGCCGGAACGACTCTCTCCACTCCCTCTTGCAAATATGAATCTGGCTCAGTTACAAAGTCCGCCGGTAAAAAAGTTTCATTCAGTAATTCCCCATTAAGATACACCCTATTTCCCTTAACCATCACACGATCCCCAGGAACACCAATTATCCTTTTAATATATTCACACTCATCCTCGGCGCACGGCTCAGTACTTGGAGCCTTAAAAACCACCACATCACCTCTCTGTGGCTTATTCAATTGATATGAAAGTTTATCCGTCAACAAATACTGACCATTTTCAAAGTTTGGTAGCATCGAATTGCCTTTAACCTCATTAGGTTGGGCCACAAACAGGTATAGCAGCACAAATACCGACAACGCCAACACTATTGACTGAACAAACTCTAGAACAAAATTACCAATTGATCCTCTTTGGTTGATGTTATTACTTCTCATAGATTCCAGTGTAGCATATAATCTTATCATCAGAGGTCGCTTGGCTCAGTGGTAGAGCGTTCCGTTCACATCGGAAAGGTCAGAGGTCCGATCCCTCTAGCGACCACTATGTATATCAAATCGGCTATACTTATAATCCTTAGTTTTACCCTAACTCTCTGTCTACTCGTTAAGCCAGATGTCAGGATTGCTTATTTTGACAATCAAACTATCATCGCACCTCCAGCAGTTTCTTCTCCGATATTAGGTGACACTACCAATCCCAGCTCCACCAAAAGAATTGAGGTTAATTTAACCGAACAAAAAGTTTATGCTTATGAAAACAATCAGCTAATCTACAGTTTTCTTATTTCCTCAGGAAAGTGGGGGAGGACTCATCCAGGTACCTATCAAATTTGGTCAAAAGTTCGTTCTCAAAAAATGTCTGGAGGATCAAGGGAAAATGGTACCTATTATTATCTTCCTAATGTTCCGTATATTATGTTTTTCTACAATTCCCAACATCCAAAATCAATGGGGTACAGTTTTCATGGTACCTATTGGCACAATAACTTTGGTTATCCCATGTCTCACGGCTGCGTCAACATGAAAACACCAGAGGCCGGTCTTTTGTATCAATGGGCTGAAATCGGAACCCCAATCACCATCTATGGTAAATTCCAATACCCCCAAGCCTCAAGATAAACTACCAAATCTGAAGATACAATCTTGACACCAATACTTCATCAGCCGCCACCCCACCATATTCACCCAAAACCTTTTTAATTCCTGCTTCTTTCACCAACCTTCCTAGATAATCATAATTAAGCGACCCAAACTGACTTGGGACCATTCTCCGCCTAACGTTTACTTTAGTAGTGTAATCAACCAGATCTCTTATCCTTATCATCCTAGTCACCAAGTTATTCGCCACTGTCAAATCCGTGTTCCTTCTGTTTATTGCCAATATGGACTTTAGAACCTCAAGCATTCTTTCGCTTACTACCGACTCTTTTCTTGCTTTTCTAAAGGCAAATATTCTATCGACCACCCCAGTATCATTCCTACCAACAACCGCCGCCAATATTCCAACCAAGTTAATATCCCCAGGGTAACTTCTCAATAAATAGTTACTATCTCTGGTTATCAAACCATATAAATAGTCAAGGTTCTCCTCATCCATTGTCAGGTCAGTCTTTTGCCCGCTAATTACCAAGGTCTTAGTGATTCCAACGCCAATGTCATCCTCAAAATATTTCCAACTATTTTCATCACCCGTGTTCCCTAATACCAAATGATAAATTCCATCGTTAGTTCCCACAATTACAACTCGACATCGTGCATAATCTTGGTTTTTTATAACCACAAAACCCAAATTATCACTAACCTCATCCTCATCACCGCAACTTACCTTCATCGTTGCCGGTGATCCCAAATAAAATACCAAGTGATCGTTAAAACCACTATCAAAGTTACCGCTTACCCCAGTCCCCAAACCTAATTCACTAAAAACACCGGGAATAGAACGGTCAACAATCGAACCATGATCAGAATTCAACTCGCTAAAACCCCCAATGTCATTCAAAAAAACTGCACTCTTTTTTAATACCGTTCCATCGCCATCCCCATACTCGTAGGAGATCGGCCGTCCATCGGGCCACCAGCCCAACACTTGATCAAAGATGTTCCTCTCTCCCAAAACTGTCCATTCCGCAGTATCTCTACCAACCCCTGAAACCGCTCTAAAATTTTCAAAAATTGATGAAGCCATTAAATTCTTGACCATTAAATAATCATTTTTTTGACTCATACTCGCCAAATTCAAGACAGCCCCATTCTTTTTCGCGAATTCAAAAACTGGAAGAATATCCTTCATTACCGGCACCAAGTTTCTAATCACCTCCAACCTATTGGAGAAACCACCTTTTTGCAATTGAACCAAAACATTTAGAGCAATTGGCCCAACGCCAGCTCCATCCAAGATCTTGGCTCCATTCCAGATATCATAAGCCCTAACAACTCCGTAATGAGGACTACCCAAACTTACAACCTTCCCCAATCTAGTATCAGACATATTATCTTGACTCCACACTCTTGCCACCAACCCACCCAAACTATGTCCCACCAAATCAACCTTCTCTTCATCATTAACTTTAGCATTAACAAAATCATCCAACTTAGTTACTATTTCCGATACCGGCCGCCGCCAATCATAATTCCACACCCAAAAATCTCGACCTCTAACCAAACCTTTATCCTCAAATGCCGCAATTAACGAATCATAGTTGTGAACAAAAGGTGTCATTCTCCACTGGTCATCCCCAACCATCCCGTTATACACCAATGCCTCCGTGTTCCAGCTCGCCCCAAGACCAGGAATTACAATAATTTTATTATGTACACTCGAATCACCTGATGCAATTATAAAATTGTCATACCTGTTCACAACATTACTATAGAAGTAGTCACCCGCATAATTATTAATCCCCACACCACCCGACCCAATTGCTGAATCGGAGTCATCATTCACATCAACAACCAGAGAGTTATTTACATATACCTTTATGTTTAAGGCCTTGACCTCAATTCTCAGTTGATACCAAATGTTCTGGACAAACACATAAGGGACATCGGGTAGCACTAAAGCATAATTACCACCGTTAAATCTCCACAATCTTAGACTATTTCCATCCCGTGGCCAAAGTGGGTCTCCATACCGCAATTCCAATTGATAAAACTTACTCCTATCAGAAGCAACACGAAACAAAAAATGCTGGTCCACTCCGGAAGTGTTCATTACATTCGCACTCACAACATAATCTTGTAAATCATCAGTGCCTTTCGCAAATAAATACGAATAGCTACGCCTGTTAACTTCAGTAACAAGATTACCCTCATCCAATCTCCATGTGTCCACTCCATTGTTCTGACCACTCACATATTCCCACTTGGCCAAATCACCTTCAAAATTATCTGTAAAATATACTGTGGCTAAAATTGATTGAGGGGAAAGGCAGGCGCCAATCAACAACACCAAAAACAATACAGCACGCCCAAAACGCACCACTAATTAAGAGAATATATTCTCTCTAATAAATATGTCAAGTAACAAAATCACAGTAATTATCGTTAATTACAACTCAACTCAATACCTAGTCCAATTATTAAAGTCACTTGCACTAATAAACTCGATCATCAAAACAATAATAATCATCGATAATAATTCACCTGATTTCAATTCAACATCAATTAACAAAGTACCGGGATACAACAAAACCAAATTAATAATCAACAATGTCAACCGAGGATTTTCGTATGCAGTTAATCAGGGCATAACGGCATCAACCACCAACTTCATACTTTTACTTAACCCTGATACTGTTGTAATAGACACGTCAATAAAAACATTACTCGAAAAAATTACGAATGATTCAAAAATCGGAGTAATCGGCGGAACAATAGAGTCAATGTCGCAAAGAAATATACAGTTCACTGCCAACACACGACCAACCTTTCTTACTGCCCTGTTTGAATTTACAAATTTCAAAAAAATATTCCCGAATAATCCGTTCAGCATACATTTCTGGATTGAAAAAAAACTAAATCACAGCTATCAACAAAAAACACTGGATGTTGACGGTTTATGTGGGGCATTTATGCTTTTTCGGAGAAACTCTCCATCCACCAATCTAAATTTATTCGATGAAAACTTCTTTCTATACCTGGAAGATTTAGATTTCTGTCTCACAATGAAGAACAAGGGGTTTTTAATCGTATATGACCCATCATCTAGGATAAAACACAAGGGTGGTGCAAGTAGCAATAGTAAATACAACATTGTACTCAAACATTGGTACCAATCAAGAAAATACTTCTTTTTAAAACACTTAAATTTTATTCAGGGTATAATTCTCTGGATAATCTTTTCTATGGAAGAATTTACACTTTCTCTTTATCATCACATTCGTCATGAACCAGCAGAATAATCAAAACCACATCTCTCTTCTACTTCTTACCCACAACAACGATAAAGAATTATCTAAAAACTTCAAATGGTTAAATCAATGTCCCGCCATTGACGAAATTATTGTTATCGACGACAACTCAACCGACAACACAATTAAAACAATTAAATCCTTTGCGTTTAAAAACATTAGACAAGTAAAATATTGGAGTAGGGGATTGGCCAATAACTTTGCCGCTCAACGCCAGTATGGTCTTCAGCACACCACTAATGATTGGGTTCTTTGGCTTGACCCAGACGAACAGCCAAATAAAAAAACTATTGACTTTATCAATCAGTTCGATGTACATCAATATAATTATTCCTTTAGGCGACTAGAATACTTTCTCCACCACCCACTTCGTCACGGTGAAACAACCTCACTTCGATTTATCAGGCTGTTTAATAAAAGATTTGGAAAATTCAGTGGACGTGTTCACGAGTTTTGGGACAGCTCAAAACCAATCACTCATACGAGCTACTCCATCGAGCATCACTCCAACACCACTCTGGTTAACTTCTACGAAAAAATCAATCTATACAGTTCAATCCGTGCTCAAGAATTATTTGACAACAAGGTTAAAACTAATCTTTTTCAAATCATCTTTTTTCCAGTAGGAAAATTCTTGCTCAACTACATTCTTCGATTGGGCTTTCTTGATTCCACCCCAGGTATTATTTTCGCCCTGGGAATGAGCTTCCACTCATTTCTGGTTCGAGCCAAACTATGGCATCTTTGGCAAGAATAGTCATCATTTTACTAGTCATTGTCCACTTCTTTGGTCAATTGTTACGAGTTGACTTTGGATCAATCAATGTTCCACTTATAGACATACCTATCATTATATTGGTAATCATAAATATTTATTTTCATCATAAAAACAAGTCACCAATTACCAACAAGCCATTTCTGTGGTTTATTATTTTTTCTTGGATTACTTATTTTATTAATCTACAATTCTATCCACTCTCACTCAAACCAATTCTCTACCTTCTCCGCTTAAACTCACTTATTTCATTATTTGTTTTTCCTCTTAGCCCTCAGCTTTCCACCCCAAAACTAAAACAGTTTGTTGTCATAGTTCTGTTTGCCAATATTATTTTTGGTTTCGTCCAATATTTAAGTTGGCCAGACCTAACCTCTTTCTCCACCCAAAATTGGGATCCACACCTACATAGGCTGGTTAGCACTTTCTTTGATCCAACCTTTGCAGGATTAATATATCTATTCCTAATTATTTATGCCTTCCTCAATCCTTATTTTAAGGCCCTTGTACCAATTTCTTATATTGGTTTGGCACTAACTTACAGCCGCTCCAGCCTTCTGACGTTTTTTGTCAGCTTTTCTTTCCTCGCCTACAAGCTACACCGACCTAAAATTGTTCTCTCTTGCCTCATTGTTTTAGTTGCCACTATTCTTCTCCTCCCTCGACTGTCTGGAGAAGGCACCAAACTCGAACGAACATCATCAATTAAGGCTAAAATCAATAACTATCGTCAAGGGATAGTTGTCTTTTTAAAATCCCCCCTCATTGGACACGGTTACAATAACCTCTTCTTTGCCAAAAACATCACCAATCCCTATTCCCATGCCAACTCGGGTTTTGACGGTAGTCTCATGACCATTCTTGCTACCACCGGCCTAATCGGTATCAGCTTATTTATCCTCGGGTTAATCTCTTTCTATCGTCACGCTGACCTACTTCATCAAACCCTAACCATCACAATACTGTTGCATTCGCTCTTCGCCAACTCACTTCTCTTTCCCTGGGCTACCATCATCCTCTTTCTAATCTAAATATCATATTTAATCTCTACTTTTTTCCTCATCTCATTACCAGCCAAGTCACGGGCCACCACTTCCACCTCATTCTTCCCTGGCACCAACTGAATCTTAAGTTTAAATTTACCATCATCACCAACCACGGCAATGTTGCCATTAATCAATATACTCACTCCTTTCTCGGTCTTTCCTACCACATCAAAATCTGCATAATCAACTGTCAAGGTCGCCTCGCTCGGGTTTATCATTTCTACCTCCGGAGACTGGTTGTCAAAGACAACCTCCAACAATTGCGACATCTCACTGCTACCCCCCTGATCTGTTCTAGCTCTCGCCAAAAAACCGTTTACTCCTGGCTCTAATTCCACCCCTACAAAACTAAAATCACCACTATCCGATACTTGGGTAGTCCCTATCGCCACGTCATTTTTCAACAACTCTACCGTTGAGCCCACCTCCGCCAACCCCATTATTGCTATCTGTGCACTGTTGGTAGCCTCATAGGGAATCGTTAATCGAGGAGGCAGTGGTGGCAAAACCTTTTCCTTCAGCTCACCATTAGTTCTACTCTTAATCTCCCCCAGAAACACCGACAACTTAATCAACAGTGGCAATCCAAACATTAACACCATTACCACTACCCCAACACTCAACAGACCCAACATTACCGTACTTTTAGTTGCTTGTTCTTCGGCCTGTTTTTCTAGTCTCGATCGCTTAAATTCCGCCATAAATCACAATTATTATAACAGAGCCGATAGGTAGAATTGGACTACCATCTACGGTTTACGAAACCGCTGCTCTACCGTTGAGCTATATCGGCATACCGTCTTATAACTTCAAGAGCGGCTAGAGGGAATTGAACCCTCGACTCATCCTTGGGAAGGATACATTTTACCACTAAACTATAGCCGCTTAAAATCTATTTTAGCATTGGTACCAACAGTCTCGTTCCACCATATATCAAATTTGGATCTGGTATTAATACTCTATTAGCCCGCCACAATTCTCCCCACCTAAAACCATCACCATAGACCTTAACCGATATCTTCCACAGACTATCCCCACCTACAACCACATAACTGTCTGCTCTCACCACCGTCAGGTCGGGTAATTTCAATTTTTGGCCAATCAACAATCTGTCAGGATCCTCTATATTATTTTCTTTCCATATTTCCACCCAACTATAACCCACGCCATAAGTTCTAAAAGCTATCTTCCACAAACTATCCCCCTTCTTGACAATATAATCCCCCTTACTAGCAACCTCTTCATTTGTCTGACTTATTCCTGGTACGCCAACACTCCCTCTTCTTTTCTGAAAATAATTAAAAACCAATCCAACCACCCCCACCACCACCAACAAGCCCAAAAACATACTCACCATATCCTCAGATAACTTAGTTATTTTCATCGTCTTGACTAATAAAACTTATAATACCAGCAATGGGGGCAATATCACCCAATTATAGCATCACTTATAAGTTTACTCTTTTACTACCAACGCTAACTCTAACAATCCCCAAATCATCAAGCACCTTCCACAAGTTTTGCTTAACCAAATTATAAATTCTTTGCTTACCCTTCACCTTCACCTCGACCAATCCTGCTTTTCTCAAAACCGCCAAATGACTCGACAGAGTCGCTTGGGTAATGGCAAAATTTGTTCCCAAAGTTGTGACATCGTAATTTCCTGTCCCTAATAGCTTTAAAATCTTTCTTCTGTTATTATCAGCCAATGCTTTATATATTTTATCCATAGTTAATATATTCTACCAATATATTGAAAACTATCAATATGAAGAATTTTGATAACAAACAAGAACAAACACTAGTAATTGTTAAACCAGATGGGGTACAACGTGGACTAATTGGTAAGGTTATCGAACGTTATGAACAGTGCGGTCTCAAACTCGTTGCCCTCAAAATGCTCATCCCCACCCCAAAACTTGCCCTTATCCATTACTCAACTGATCCCGAATGGGCTTTCAAAACCGGAACAAAGGCACTCGAAGCTGCCAGGGCTCGTAATGAAGACTTGGGCACCAGCGACCCGATTGTATATGCAGAAAAAATCCGTACTACACTAAAAAATTTCCTTAGTTCTGGACCAGTTGTCGCCATGGTATGGCAAGGTATGAATGCTGTTGGTGTTGTTCGTAAAATTACCGGTGGCACCGAACCGCTAACCTCAGTTCCAGGAACTATTCGAGGTGACTTTACCATTGATTCCTACTCCGCCGCCAACGCCGACAATCGGTCAGTCCGGAATATCATTCACTCATCAGGTTCGGTTGAAGAAGCCAACAAAGAAATAGCCGTCTGGTTCAAACCAGAAGAAATTCTTAACTACAGGCTTGTTTCCGAAGCCATTATCTACGATGTCAACCTCGACGGGATCCTAGAATAAACTCAAACACAAACGATTTCAGTTCAACAACACCGACAAGTCAAAAGTAGCTCTTCTACAAATACTTTCCAGTTCAAGATTGGTAAAAATCTTCTTTTTGAGTAGGAAATGAGTTAATTCCTCTCGCACACTCGGTGCCATCGAACTCTTATACAACTCAACCACACCGCCCTTCCTTGATTTTGTTGAAGAATCATAATCAATCAGATGAGGTAAAAAAACACCAGTTACCTCACTACCAAAATCTTCAGACAATGCGGCATCTCTTTGCAGATGAATAATTTCGTCTTGGGAAATATTAACAGCAAAGGCATGCGTAGTAATAGAACCTATATCATGAGCCACTATTGGCTCTAATCTTAAGGTTAGATTGTGTCCTATTTCTTCCCATACCTCCCTCCTAATCGCCTCTTCAAATGATTCACCCTTGTCGACCTTTCCACCAATAAAGCCAATCATCCCATCCCAACGATTAATCATAATGCATGTTGGAATAGTCAACTCCCTTCTTTCTTCATCCGCTTCTCTGTAATTTTTCCAAGGCTTCCAATCAAGACAATAAAAGATGACAAAAGCCGCCTTCTTTTTTCCAGGGACACCTCTCTTTATGTCAACAGTTCTCATTCTATTCCTTATATACCAGATATCAAAGCGGGTCCAAAGGGATTCGAACCCTCGATCTTCCGCGTGACAGGCGGATGTGCTAGACCGCTGCACCATGGACCCACAACGATCAGAAGATAATATACCAAATAATCGTACTATAATCTATTTGTGGCCTATACCAACGCCGAAGTATCGGAGCACCTCCAAAACATCGCTACTGCCTACGAAATCAAACGAAAAAACAAATTTCGCATCACCGCTTACCAAAACGCCGCTGACACCACCATCTCTTACCCCGAAAACATTTATCAACTTTGGCTAAAGGACAAAAAAGTTCTTGATAATATTCCCAACATTGGTCCCGGCATCATCAAAAAGCTCGACTATCTCTTTGAGCATCATCAAATTTATCCCAAACTCGTTCCCATCTTTAAAACTATTCATCCAGCCGTATTCACCTTCACCAAGATTAACGGCGTTGGTCCCCTTATTGCCCACAAACTCACTCAACAACTCAAGTTCTCCCTCAAACCAACCAAAGCCCTTGACCAATTAGCCGAATACGCCCAAAAACACAAAATCCAAGTTATCCCCGGTTTTGGCGAAAAATCTGAAACATCAATCCTTGAGAATACCCTTGCCTTCTTAGGTCGTAAAAGTCGTATGTCCTTAACCACCGCCACTAAATTAGCCAACGAAATAATCACCTATCTCAAAACCAACTTTCCCGACACCGAATTTGTTCCTCTGGGCAGTTTGCGCCGCCAGAACTCCACCATTGGAGACATCGACATCGCCGCCGCCTCAAAAAATCCACGACAAATATTGGCTCACTTCATCGCCTATCCCAAATCAGTCCAAACTATTTCTCAAGGTCAACAAGAAGCCTCCATTCGTCTAATTCACGACGTTCACATCGACCTTATGGTCAAACCCCCCATCGGCTTTGGTGCCCTGCTTCAACACTTCACCGGCTCTCGCCAACACAACATAATTCTTCGGAAATATGCCCTAAAACTTGGTTACAGCCTATCAGAATTTGGCATTAAAGATATCAAAACCGGCAAAATCTATCAGTTTGGCGCTGAAGAAAAATTCTATGATTTCCTTGGTCTTAACTGGATCCCACCAATCGAAAGGGTAGGGGAGAACGAACTTCTTAAATATCAGAAAAAGTAGTACAATCATTTATGATCATCATTCCAATCATTCTGCTTCTTGTTGCTGCTTACATTGTTTTCTTTTTTAACGGCCTTAAAACTACTCAAGTTCAAATTACTGCCGCCATTCAAGAAATCGGCAATCAGCTCAAACGCCAGTCCCAGCTCATTCCCAATCTCATAGAATCAACCAAGGGTTACCTTAAACACGAAAAGGGTATTTTTGACAGTCTTACCCAAGCCAGAAAACTCATCGACAATGCCACCAGCGATAATCCCCAAAGTATCGATAAGGCTCAAAATTCCATTAGCCAAGTTCTCAAATCACTCCAAGTCATCGTTGAATCCAACCCCGAAATCAAAGCCTCAACCATTGTCTCTGACCTGATGAACGAACTTCGGGACACTGCTGACAAAATTATGTACTCCCGACGAACACTCATCGATTTAACAGCTGACTTTAACATCAAAATATCAACCATTCCAGGCATTTGGATTGCTCCAATTTTAGGATTTCACCCTCAAAAAGGTCTTGAGACTCCAACTTCCGGAGAATTTCTCACTGTCTCTGACACTGATGCCACTACTCCCAAAGTCAAACTCGATTAACATAAAAATCGAAAATGACCAACGTCCACGAACAGATTGCCAGTAATAAACAGCGCTCTATCATAATTATCAGTCTATTTATCATCTTCATCAGCGCCACTGGCTACCTTATTGGGTACATTTTCGACCTCACCAGTCTTCTCCCTATAGCCATTATCTTTTCCTTAATTTCGTCAGCCACTTCATATTTTTGGGGGGATCATCTTATCCTTGCTCTCAACCAAGCTGTACCTGCCAAACGTCAAGAACATTTCAATTTCTATACGGTCACCGAGAATCTTAGCCTAGCCGCCCAAATTCCCCCTCCAAAAATTTATGTCATCGAATCCAAAGCCCCCAATGCCTTCGCTACTGGTCGCGACCCACAACATGCAATTATCTGCGCTACCACCGGTCTACTAGAAAAGCTTGATCGCACTGAACTTGAGGGTGTTATCGCTCACGAATTATCACATATTAAGAATTTTGACACTCGATTAATGACTCTAGTTAGCATTCTTGTTGGCAGTCTCTCGATTCTTATCAACCTCACCTCACGATCCATTTATTTTGGTGATCGCGACGATGATAATCGTCAGTCTGGCCCACTAGTCTTTATCGGATTTTTCTTAATCATTTTTGCCCCAATTATAAGCCAACTAATTCAATTAGCTATATCAAGACGAAGGGAATACTTCGCCGACGCTTCCGCAGTTCACCTTACCCGTCAGCCACAAGGACTAATTAATGCCCTAAAAAAAATTTCCAATGACCAACACCAGTTTAGCCAGGCATCCACCGCCACTGCTTCCCTTTACATCCACAATCCTTTCCTAAACAACAAAATCGCTAATTTATTTTCCACTCATCCCACAATCAAATCTCGAATCCAAGCTCTTGAAACCATGCTCTGATCTACTTCATTTCAATTGCTAATTCGTAATTCGTAATTGATAATTGACTCAATGGACTTTGTTCATCTCCATCTCCACACCGAGTATTCACTTCTCGACGGCTTAACCAAGATCAAACCCCTGATCGCCACCGTCAAAGACATGGGGATGAAAGCTGTCGCTATTACCGACCACGGCAACATGTATGGAGCCATCGAATTTTACAAAGCTTGCCTCAAAAACGACATCAAACCCATCGTCGGTTGCGAAGTCTACTACTCACCGCTCGGTCACACTGACAAATCCGCCGCTAGCCGTAGAGCCAACCACCTGGTCTTGCTAGCCAAAGATTATCAAGGCTACCAAAACTTAATGAGAATAGTTAGTCTCGCCAACCTAGAAGGTTTTTATTATAAACCACGCATAGACTGGGACATAATTAAACAATATCACTCTGGCCTTATTTGCCTTAGCGGTTGTGTTGAAGGGGAAATCGCTCAACTGATCCTCGATGACCACTACCAAAAGGCTAAAACTAGAGCCGTTGAGTTCCAACAACTCTTTGATGAGGATTATTACCTCGAAATCCAACGCCATCCAGGATTAAAATCCAACGACCAAGCTAATATCGGCATCATTAAATTAAGCCAAGAATTAGGAATACCACTAGTTGCCACTAACGATTCACACTATCTAAGAAAAGAAGATGCTTTTGCCCAAGACATCATCCTAATGATCAATACCCAAACCACCGTTAACGACAAGAAACGTCTTTCCATGCTTGATATTCCTGACTTTTATGTCAAATCCCCCCAGGAAATGGCCGACCTCTACCCTGATCTTCCCCAGGCCATCAACAATACTCAAAAAATTGCCGAAAAATGCAATCTCGAAATCGAAATTGGCAAATGGTGTTTCCCTCAATTCAAACTCCCCCCCAAAGAAACCGCCGACTCTTATCTTACTCAACTTACTAACGATCGAGCTAAGCAACATTATGGTTCTATTTCTTCCGAGGTCCGAGAACGTCTTGACCACGAACTTGACGTTATTATTTCCAAAGGTTATGCCACTTACTTTCTAATCATGGAAGACTGGATTAGCTGGGCCAAAAACAACGATCTTGTCACCAACACTCGAGGTTCAGCTGCTGGGTCACTGGTTTCCTTCGTTTTGGGTATCACCTCAGTTGATCCACTTATTTATCAATTACCGTTTGAACGTTTTCTTAATAAAGATCGACCATCCCCTCCAGACATCGACCTTGATGTGTCTGACGACAAACGTCTCGAACTTCTACACCATATAGTCAAGCAATATGGTGAAAAACAAGTCGCTCAAATTTGCACCTTCGGGAGAATGATGGCCCGAGCCTCGGTTCGAGATACCGCCAGAGTTCTTAGCTACGAATACGCCATCGGTGACAAAATTAGCAAGCTAATCCCCTTAGGATCACAAGGCTTCCCCATGTCAATCAACAAAGCCCTTAACACTTCACCCGAACTAAAAAATCTCTACGACCGCGACCCAGATGCCAAAAAAATCCTTGAACATGCCAAAGGTATCGAAGGTAATGCTCGACATATAAGCGTCCACGCTTGCGCCATCGTCATTTCCCCTACCAACCTCAATGATTACACCCCAATTCAGTTTGAACCAGGGGGTGACAAGATTATCACTCAGTACGAAATGCACGCCATCGAAGATGTTGGTCTGATTAAATTCGATATCCTTGGTATCGACAACCTTTCTTTCCTTGGTCAAGCAGTTCTCAATGTTAAAAAAAATAAAACAATTGATATTGATCTCCGTAAAATTCCCCTAGACGATCCACGAACTTTCGCCATGTTGTCTAAAGGTGACACCATGGGTGTTTTTCAACTATCAGGGGAAGGAATGACCAAATGGCTAAAAGAGCTCAAGCCCAACCGCATTGAAGATCTCATGGCCATGGTGGCTCTCTACCGTCCCGGACCTATGAGTATCATTCCAGAATATATTGCTCGTAAAAATAATCCCAGCCAAATTAGTTACTTTGATCCGAAAATGGAAAAGTGGCTCAAAAAATCTTATGGACTTTTGGTCTACCAGGACGACTGTCTTTATACTGCTATCGAAATTGCCGGTTACAACTGGGTTGAGGTGGACAAATTCCGCAAAGCTATCGGCAAGAAAATTCCCGAAGAAATGGCGGCCCAAAAAGAGAAGTTTATCCAAGGGTGTGTCAACAACGGATATTCACAGCACAAAGCCGAAGAAATCTTCAAGCTTATTGAGCCCTTTACTTCCTATGGTTTTAATAAAGCCCACGCCGCTTCCTACGGTATGCTGGCCTACCAAACAGCCTATATGAAAGCCAATTTTCCTGTCGAATATATGTGTGCCCTGCTAACCGGTAAGGCCGACGATTTAGAAACCATCGCTGCTGGAGTGGCCGAATGTCGCCGAATGAAAATCATTGTCAGCCCGCCTGACATTAACAAGTCCTATAAAGGTTTTGTTACCGAAGCCAATCCTGACTCTCTCCAAAACTTGGCTATTCGATTCGGATTTGATGCCATTAAGAATGTTGGTGATGTCGCTATTGAGCTAATATTGGCCGAACGATTGGCCAACGGGCCATTCAAAAATTTCACCGACCTCTGTCTTCGAGTCGACGGTCAAAAGGTCAACAAAAAAGTTCTAGAGAGTCTAATCAAGGTTGGAGCCCTTGATTCTTTCGGCCCACGGGCCGCTCTTTTGGCTGCTATCGACAAAATTCGCGCCGATTGTGATCGACAAAATCAAAGATACCTCCACGGGCAATTTGGTCTATTTGAAGATGCCACCAACCCTTCACCACCCCCACCCCTAGACAACCTACCGGATGTTCCAGAAATACCTGAAAAAGATAAACTTACCATGGAAAAAGAGTTACTTGGAATTTATGTCAGCGACAATCCAATCAACAAAATGTTGGAATCATTTAAAAACCTGACCCTTCCTAAAATATCCCAAGTTCTAGACCGCCCTCCAGGAAGTCAAGTAAAATTTTCAGCTGTCATCTCCCGCCTCAAAGTTATTCGTACCAAAAAAGACAACCAAAAAATGGCCTTTGTTACTCTGGAAGACGAGACGGGTCAAATTGATGCCGTCGTCTTTCCCAAAACTTTCCAACAAACAGAGGAGTTCCTCTCCGAAAATAAGCCATTTTACCTCGAGGGACGCTTAACTGATCGCGATGATACCCTCTCTGTTTCCATTGAAACTATTAGCCAAGAAGCCCCGGACCAAACCAAAAAATATGACTTCATCATTCAGGTCCCACCTCAAACTTCTCAATCAACACTCATGACCTTAAATCAACTCCTTAAAAATCACCCCAATGGTCACCGTGGCCTGATAATTCTTCCTAACGGCAAAAACTTTCCTTTGACCTACGGTGTCGCCTACAACCCCAAACTCCAAGCCCAAATTGACACTCTCCTAAAAATAGAATAAAATACCGATCATCTTTATGGCTCTAAAATTTACTCACCAAGATAAGGAATTTCTGGTTGGCGATACTATCAAAGTCAACTACAAGTTCAAGGAAAAAGACAAAGAAAGAATCCAGGCTTTTGATGGCATAATTATAGCCATAAAGCATGGAAACTTTATCGTCCAAAAAAACGCCACCGACAATGTCCGGGTCGAAAGGATTTTTCCCATCACTTCACCCTGGATCGAATCAATCAAAAAAGTCCGTTCCCCTAAAGGCAAGATTCGTCGCAGCAAGCTTTATTACCTCCGTAATCCTAGGGTAAAAAAAATCTAACCTAAGTTACTCAAAAATTACCGGGTCCTTAGCTCAGTGGTAGAGCAGCTGCCTTTTAAGCAGTTGGTCGCGAGTCCGATCCTCGCAGGGCCCACCGATGTCAGCCTGGGTATATATTCTCGAGTTAAATAATGGTAAGTTTTACATCGGTAGTACCTCAAACCTCAAAAGAAGAATCTTTGACCATAATCACGGTAAAAGTCCATACACCAGCAAGTTTCTCCCGGCAAAATTAGTTTTCAAAAATAAATTCGCAGATCTCTCTATAGCCACAAAGCTTGAGCAAAAACTAAAAAGTTTTAAAAATCGGAAAATAATAACCAATATTATCAATTCGCAAACCTTGAAGATGAACTTGTAGAGCAGTCCCGACGTATGTCGGGATTGGTCGCGAGTCCGATCCTCGCAGGGCCCACCACGTGAACCTTTACGGCCTAATACTTGGCATCGCAATCACTATTGGCATTGAATACTTCAGCCATCACAACATCACCATCCCCAAATCTCAAGAAAGCAAGTTTCTCCTAATCGGCATTATTCTTTCGGTAATTGGTGCCAGGACCTACCATGTTTTAGATTCCTGGCCTTATTACTCCCAAAACTTTCTTCAAATTTTTAATCTTCGAGGTGGGGGATTAGGTATCTATGGAGCTCTTATTTTTGGCCTGATATATATCTACTCTTACTCAAAAATACTTAAAATAAACTTTCTTGGGATCCTGGACACCCTCGCCCCAATCATTCCCCTCTGTCAGTCTGTTGGCCGCCTGGGAAATTTTGTTAACCACGAAATTCCCTATTGGTGGCTTGAATCAATTCTAAATCTCCTTCTTTTTCTCTACCTTCATTTTTTCCCCAAGCATTCCTTTACCAAATATCTTATCGGTTATGGTCTGATTCGCTTCGTATTTGAGTTCTTCCGTTCCGACACTTGGGCAATTGGTCATATCAAAATCGCCCAAATTATTAGTATAATTTTCATTGCTATCGGTATCTATTTTCTCCATGCTCAAACTAAAACAGCCACAAAACGCCCCTGTTATTGACACCATTATCTGGGTTTTTCGTCTAGTCCACTCTTTCAGTCCAATCCTCATCATCGCTGTCCTTGTCATTCAAGTGTTTGCCGTTACTATCCCCTTTGCCGAACAAAAATATCTTTCCCACCTTATTGACAGCCTAATTAACAGTCTTTCACAAAAGACATCCACCTGGACTTCCGCCTTCACCATATTTTTCACTATCAGGATAATAAAAATAGTGTTTCTGCAAGTTCAACGTCTTTTGCAAAGAATCCTCGATTTTCGGGTTCAAAATGATCTTCGCAAGGTTTATCTTAATAAAACCTCAACCATCGACTACCAACAACTCGAAGACAAAGATGTCGCCAATCTTCTTTCCAAAGTCCAGGAAGAATATCAATGGCGCACTCGTCAAATTATCAACGATCTGTTTGAGGTTTTTGGTCAAATTATCAGTTTTACAACCGTTCTAATTCTTCTCATTCCCCATTATTGGTTCCTCGCCCTATTGTTAATTGTTGGGGAAATCCCCGGACTCCTAATCGACAAAAAGTGGCAAAAAATCGACTGGGAAAATTTCAACAAATACAACGAAAAAAACCGTCCTGCCTGGGACGTTCACTGGCAACTGTCAAACAAACGATTTATTGCCGAATTAAAAATCAACCAGGCTATTAATTGGCTTAAAAACAAATTCATCTCTGCCTTCGACGAATGGACCAATGTCCGAATCCAAAACCGAATCAATAAATTTGGACCCGACTTTGTCTCCTCTGTCTTTTCAATTCTTATCGGAGGGGTGTGCTTACTTTTTATTGTCAGAGATATCAACAACAACCTCCTTACCATTGGCATGTTCACCTTTTACTTCAATATCATCCGCAATACTGGCGACTATTTCGCTTCCATCCTCAACAGTTATGTTAGTCTCACTGAACAAGTACTTCATATCAACAACTTTCGCAAAATTATTGACCTCCCCGATATCATTAAAAACGGCAAAATTAAGACCGGTCTTAAAACAATCAATTCGATTGAGTTCAGAAACGTTAGCTTTAAATATCCTCACAGTCACAAGTTCGTCTTTAAGAATCTCAATTTGATCATCAAACCAGAAGAAGAAATCGCCCTAGTTGGTCAAAACGGTGCCGGTAAAACTACTCTCGTCAAGCTTCTCTGTCGCTTTTATGATCCTACCCGGGGCCACATACTCGTCAACGGCACCGACCTCCGTTTATACGACTTAGGCTACTGGTACCAATCTTTGTCTCTGTTAACTCAAGAATTCAATATTTATCAAAACCTAAACCTTCGAGAAAATGTTCAAATCGGCAACGTCAAAAAGGCTGACGACAAATCAATTATCTCCTCTCTTAAAAAATCTGAGGCCTATGATTTTATAAAAATATACAAAAATGGCCTAGATACCCCCATGGGCCAACGTTATGGAGGGGAGGAACCCAGTTGGGGCCAATGGCAAAAAATAGCCATTGCTCGTACCTTCCACCGAGACGCCCAACTAATGATCCTCGATGAGCCAACCGCTTCAATCGATGCCGTTGCCGAAAGCAAAATCTTTGACCGACTCTATAAACAAACCAGTCACAAAATCCTCATTATTATTTCCCACCGCTTCTCTACTGTTCGCAACGCCAAGCGAATCATCGTTATCGACAAGGGCCAAATAATAGAGCAGGGCAGTCACCAGGAACTTCTCCAACTTCAAGGCTTATATGCTAAATCCTTCAAACTTCAAGCCAAAGGATACCTTACCAGTTAATTGGCTGGCCACCGCTAAAAATTAAATAGGCATTTGTTTGTGAAAACGGTTTTGACCCAAAAAATCCTCCAAAGGCTGACAACGGTGACGGGTGAGCTGATCTGACTACCATATGCTTTGACTCATCGATAACACTACCTTTTTTTTGGGCATAATTACCCCACAAAATAAACACCAGATTTTCCCTTTGATCATTAAGCACCTTGACCACTGCATCAGTAAATTTTTCCCAACCTTTGTTTTGATGAGATCCAGGTTGGTGTGCCCGAACTGTCAAGGTTGAATTCAACAATAACACCCCTTGTTCTGGCCACCTATTAATATCACCCTCCACCCCCAAATCACTTTTAAGCTCCTTGTAGATATTCACCAGCGATGGTGGCGCCTCAACCCCCTGATCAACCGCAAAACACAAACCATTGGCTTGACCATCACCGTGATACGGATCCTGCCCCAAAATTACTACTCTCACTTGAGCGAACGGAGTTCTTTCAAATGCTTGAAAAATAAACCGGGGTGGGGGATAGACCGTTACTTTTTTATATTCCAATTTCACAAACTCTGCCAACTCGACAAAATAATCCTCACTAAACTCCGCCGCCAACACTCTCTTCCACGACTCCTCAATCTTTACATCCATTCACCTATCTTATCATCACCACAAATCAATGCCCTCGCCTTATAAAGCCATGTCCACCAGTTAATAATGGGGCACCAGACGATCCGTGTACTACTCTCCTATCTTTCTGACAATTACCAACATGAACGTCGGCACCATAGTGGCCATTTCCTCTTCTTACCACTACCAATTCAGCTGGCCTTTGAACACTAACAATCTGTCTACAAATTTCACACCTTTTCATTTTCTAATAAACATCTAACACACCAAATATACATTCATTATACTCTTTTTATTCCCAAAAAGACACTCTTTCCACATCAACCGACTTGCCATACTTAACAAAAATAGCCACCTGCTCCATTGAAGCAATTATCCCAGCCAGTACCGACAAATACAAAATCCAATACACCGGTGGCCAAATCACTGACAAAAACAAATAAGTAGTATAAAGAACACCAAAGAGTTTGTTGGTATACAAATGAAGAATTACTAGTCTCCCGGTAGTCAATAAACCCACAACCCAAGCCAACGCCAACGACCCAAAAGCCAAAAACCAATACAGTTCATAACCACGATAAACCAACGGTTCAACAACAAAAAATGAAGCAAAACTCGACAAATCAAAAGCAATATCAGCATAAGAATCAAGCTTTGACCCCAACTCACTGGTGCAATTGTACTTACGAGCAATCATTCCATCCAACACATCTGTTATTTTTCCTATTACCAGCAATACCAAAAACCAAACTCTCTGGTGCCAACAGGCAACCATCAGCAATGGTACCGATATCACCAGTCTGACAATACTCAAAAAGTTGGGTAAGTATTTAATCATCAAACTGTGACCCCAGTGGGAGTCGAACCCACGATTACCTGGATGAAAGCCAGGTGTCCTAGGCCACTAGACGATGGGGCCAAATTGCCTGTTATTTTATCAAAACCAAGGGGTAAAATTAAGAAGTGATCTATATCTTCCACGGTGACGACACCAAAACCAGTCGTCAAAATCTCCTAAACCAGCTCCCTCAGGACAAAAATCAAGACCTACTCCATTTGGACGCCAAAAATATTAACCTCGATCAACTAAATAACTTTCTCTGTGGTTCCAGCTTGCTCTATGACCAAAAAGCTCTTTGGATCGACAACTTTTTTTCCATCCCCAAGCCAGTTCTTGCCAAAATCACTCCTCTTATTAATCAATCCACCATCAATACTTATCTCTGGCAAGATAAAACCGCTACTGCCGCCCAAATCAAAAACTTTCCTACTGCCAAAATCATATTTTCCCGTCCCGATAATATTATTTTCAAATGCCTTTACTCTATCAAACCAAAAAATATTAAAAACTGCCTTCCCCTCTATCGCCAAGTTATTAAACTCAATTACTACGATCTTTTTCTTTTTCTTCTCAAAAACCAGCTCCGTAAAAACCTCAACCCCGCTCTCGTTCCAGCCTACCGACAACTAATTGAACTCGACTTTAATAACAAAACAGGCAAGCTCAGTTTCCCCAAAGAAATTGCCTTGGAACAAATCATTATTAATTTGACGCAATAACTCTGTTATTATCTTAATATGTATCAGCTCGTTGCTAAGCCGTGGGGCGAAGAAATCATCATCACTGATGCCAGCCTGCCATACACCGGCAAAATTGCTCACACCAACGCCGGCCATCGATGGTCACTTCAATATCACGACCAAAAAATCGAAACAATCACTCTTACTTCTGGTCAAGCCAAACTCATTCTAAACGATCAAACTATCGACATGGTTGTCAATCACGGCTACACCATTAAACCTATGGACAAACATCGCCTGATGGCCATTACCGATGCCACCACCATCGAAATATCCACTCCAGAAACCGGCACTACCTTCAGACTCGAAGATGATTACCATCGACCAAACGAAACTCCAGAGATTAGAAGTTCACCCAATCGTGGCTGGCAACAATAAACCTCACATTCTTTGGTTTAACCAAATTAAGTTTACCGATGTCGCTGATGTCGGGGGTAAAGGTGCAAATTTGGGTGAAATGTACAACCTGGGAATTCCTGTCCCCAATGGTTTCGTTGTCACCGCTGAAAGCTATTTTCAGTTTATTATCGAAAACAATCTTAAACCACAAATCAAAAATGTTCTTGATATTACCAACATTGACAATCCAAACGAACTCCAACAGGCCTCCAAAAAAATCAAAAACTTAATCAGGAAAAGTCCTGTCTCCCATTCTACTGCTACCGAAATTATGAAAGCCTACAAACGTCTAAGCGACTATGGAGGCCTAAAAAACGTCCCCGTTGCTGTGCGTACCTCAGCCACGGCTGAGGATACCATTGACGCTTCCTTTGCCGGTCAGGGAGAAACCTTCCTAAACGTTATTGGCGAAGCAAACGTCATCAATCGTGTTCGTGATTGTTGGGCCAGCCTCTTTACTCCGCGATCAATTTTCTATCAAAGAAAAAAACACTATGACCATTTTAAGATTGGTGTTGCCGTTCCAGTTCAAAAACTTGTCAATTCTGATATATCCGGAATAGTTTTCACTATTAACCCAGTTACCAACAACAAGTCCCAAATAATAGTTGAAACTATTTGGGGACTAGGTGAATACATAGTTCAAGGCAAGGTAACCCCTGATCAACACATTATTGACAAAGTTAACTGGAAAATAATATCCCAAAATCATACTCATCAAGATATCAAATTAGTTCGTGGTGATGATGAGACCAAGGAAGTCAATGTTCTCAAAAAATTCCAGGACCAAGCTAAAATAACCCCCGAGATGGCTATTAAGATTGCCAAAATATCCCAAAAACTTCACGACCACTACGGTAAACCTCAAGACATCGAATTTGCTATCGAAAAAGGTAAATTGTTTATCGTCCAAACCAGGCCAATTACTACTATTGCCGCCAATCAAAAAAGTCTTGCAACCCAAAATCAAATCAACTCTCCCGCCGATTTTAAGGGTGATCCTGCTAGTCCCGGAACCGCATCGGGAGTTGTCATTGTCATCAAATCTCCCAAAGAAATTCAACGCGTCCAAAAAGGTCAAATTTTAGTTACCACCATGACCACCCCCGACTTTGTTCCTGCGATGAAGAAGGTCAATGGCATCATTACCGACAAAGGTGGCCAAACTTCCCACGCAGCCATAGTCAGCCGTGAACTTGGTGTTCCCTGTATCGTTGGCACCAAAACTGCTACCAGAGACCTTAAAGAAGGTGACACAGTCACCCTTAACGGCACCACCGGAGAAATCTGGAAAGGTAACCTGATTGGCCAAAACCCTACCATCAAAATTCCCAAAATTACCACCACCAACCTCAAAACCGCCACCAAACTCTACGTCAATCTGGGTGAACCCGACCTGGCCCCAGAAATAGCCAAAACCAACGTTGACGGTGTCGGATTACTTCGGGCTGAATTTATGATCGCCAACATTGGTATCCACCCCAAAAAAATGATTGCTGACGGAAAACGTAAATCATTTATCAACCAGCTGGCCCGGGACATAACTAAGTTTTGCAAAAGTTTCAATCCTCGCCCAGTTATCTACCGAGCCACTGACTTCAAAACTAACGAATACCGTTTTCTAAAATGGGGCAAACTCTACGAACCAGAAGAATCCAATCCAATGCTGGGATTTCGGGGAGCTATTCGCTATATCAACTCAATTGATGTTTTCTCCATGGAGCTTGAAGCTATTAAAATGGTTCGACAACAAAATAATCTCAAGAATCTTTGGCTAATGATCCCCTTTGTTCACACCCCCAAAGAACTCCAACAAGTTAAACAAATCATTGCCGATCATGGACTCCTCCGATCACCAACATTTAAACTTTTGATGATGGTTGAAATCCCCAGCAATGTCATCCTCCTCGACAAATTTATCGATGCCGGTATCGATGGTATTTCCATTGGCAGCAATGACCTGACTATGCTGACCCTAGGTATAGACCGAGACAATAGTGAGGTTGCCCCTAGTTTCAACGAATTGGATCCAGCTGTTCTTTGGTCTCTTAAACGAGCCGTTACCAAAGCCAAAAAACGGGGGATCACTGCCTCCATTTGCGGTCAAGCACCAAGTAACTATCCCGAACTCGTCGAAAAACTTGTCAAATGGGGAATTACTTCAATCTCCGTTTCTCCTGATGCCATCAACCGCACTCGCGAAATCATCGCCTGGGCCGAAAAGAAAAAAATTACTTAATTTAAGAACGAAATCGTTTAACCACTACGGGTTTATAGTCTCCACTCTCAGTAACTGTTAGTTCCTGACCATCACGCAAAGTTACTCCCAACGCACCACCAGGTTCAAGCTTCATCTCGACCCCCCCCACTGAAAACTCTGCACCTTTAGACTCTGGACCTCTACGTATCCCAACGTATGTAAATTCAGCTGTGTCCGTCACCAGCCCAACTGGCCCGCTTGCATCAGGTAGATCTGCATAACGTTTCCTGTTTGGCGCTCTAAAACTATTACGCTGAGACCCTTCAATCAAACGAACAGTACTTCCATCCCTTAAAACAATTTCTGTTACCATACACACACATTATATACTTAAACCCATAATATTACAACTTCCCCCCTTACATCCCCACCCCACTGGTTCTTAATCTCTTCATGTACCTTGGTCATCTCCCGAATTATCCTAAACTCTCCAACACCCAGCTCTTCAATTTCCTTAATCAATTTTTCTACTCTCCGAGGTGATTCAAACACCACTTTTGCCCCCTCTACCTGACTATATTTTTCCAATATCTTTTTTCTTTCCCCTGGTTTTTTTGGTAAGAACCCCAAAAAACTAAACCTACCAGTCGGTAAACCGGATAATACTAAAGCATTAGTAATCGCACTTGGCCCAGGCAAGGCAGTATATTTAATTCCCAATTTTTGACATTTTTTGACTAGCTTCCACCCAGGGTCAGAGAGTAGGGGAGTGCCGGCATCCGAAACCAAACCTACCTCTAAACCATCATTCAGCCACTCTATCACTTGAGGAATTTTCTGTTCCTCCACTTCATCATAAACAGCCACCAATCGAGGCTTATTTTTTATTTTTAAAAGCCTAAGTAGATTTCCTGTTACGCGAGTGTCCTCACAAAGCAAAACATCCACCTTCTCCAATGTCTCCATTGCCCTTAAGGTCACATCACCCAAATTCCCAATTGGGGTAGAAATTATATACAACATTTTCTAGTTAAATTGTCTAATCACCGCCACCACCCGACCTTTGATTTCCACATTCTTAACATATATCGGCGCCATTTTTGAATTTGCCGGCTGTAACCTTATTTTGCCATCCTCACGATAAAACCTTTTTAGGGTGGTAAAACCATTCTGCAACACCGCCACCACAATATCACCATTATTGGCTTCACCTTGCTGCTTAACCACCAAATAGTCTCCACTCAAAATCCCATCATCAACCATTGAGTCCCCCTTGGCCTGAAGTACATAGGACTTATCACCAGCTTTTACTAGGTTGGAGTTAACCATCAGAGTCGCATTTGGGTCGGTATATGGCTCAATCGGCTCACCACAGGCGATAAAACCCATGATCGGTAACTCCAAACCCATCTCCTTCGATACATTGTCACCAAGTAACTCAATCCCTCGTACCGCCCCACGATAACGCCGAATATACCCCTTTTTTTCTAATACTGCCAAATGTTCATGTACCGTTGCTAGTGAGGAAAGTTTCAAATATGTCGCAATTTCAGTTAACGTCGGAGCATAACCATACTTACTAATACAAGCACCAATATAATCAAGAATTTGTTTTTGCCGACGATAAAGAACTGATGTCATCTCCCCTAAGAATATACACGAATAATACCCGAAATCAACTAGCAAAATCCTGGGTTACAATAAATATACCGATGATCATTTTCGCCATCATTATTATGCTACTACTAAACCCAGTATCGACTCAGGCTAATAGTGGCGACTTTAGTCTCCGCCAAGATATCAATTATTATTTCGACAATAATGGCCATGCCTCCGTCCAACATCATTACCAGATCATCAATAACTTTTCTCAAATTTACCCCCAGGAATACACTCTCGAATTCCCTGGTACTGACATTGACAATATCAGCGCCCACGACAACGTCGGTAATATTCTCACCAAAGTGCAAAAACAATCCGACCATTTAGACATCTTACTCAGATTTAATCGCCCTCAAATTGGTAAAAATCAAGCCACCATCTTTACCCTTTCTTATCGCCAATTGAACCTAGCCAAACCCAAAGGCACCACTCGAGAAATTGAACTACCGCAGTTTACATATCCCAACGACAACGACGTCATAAACCTTTACCTCGATATACCTTCAAATTACGGTGAACTCTCATTTTCCTCGGTCGGCCAACCCCAAGTTAGTCCCACCGGGACTCGCCTTCAACTTACTCTTACTAATTCCCAAATTAAAAATCACAAAATCCTTTTAATCTTTGGTAATTACCAACTTTTTGACTTTGACCTATCCTATCTTCTCAAAAATCCCAACCAACAACCAATCACCACTGAAATCAGTTTGCCACCCGACACTTCTGGCCAACAAATACTTTTTCGTTCTATCACTCCACTACCCCAAAACGTTCGCTCTGACCCAGACGGCAACTGGCTGGCCTCCTACCAGCTTAATCCAAATCAACAATTAGAAATAGAGGTTCTTGGTCAAGCTAAGATTTTTCCCCCCAAATTTACCCCGATATCTATCGACCAATCTATCTATCTTCAGGAACAAAGATTCTGGCCTGTCAACTCCCCAAGTATCAAAAACATCGCCCTGTCACTCACCACTCCAAAAGATATCTACAACTTTGTCACCAACAAATTAACCTACAATTACAACCTCATTACTCAAGCTAAACGAAGAGGAGCCATTTCCGCTCTCGAATCACCCGATAATTCTCTTTGTACCGAATTTACCGATTTGTTTGTTACTCTCGCTCGCGCCAAAAATATTCCGGCTAGAGAAATTGAAGGTTATGCTGTCACCAACAATCCAAAAATTAAACCTATCAATACCAACACCGACATTCTTCACGCTTGGCCTCAATACTATCATTCCCAAAAACAAACCTGGATCGATGTTGATCCAACCTGGGGAAAAACCACCCACGGTATTGACTATTTTAACGAGCTTGATCTTAATCATTTTACTTTCACTATCCACGGCCTTAATAGCCAACTTCCCCCACCACCAAACAAGTCAGTCCTGGTTACCTACGCTACAGACAACCTGCCACCCACCGACTTCCCTCCGGAAATCAGATTTGACCAAAATAGAATCCTTCAAAATCCTACTATCGTCATCAGGAATCTCAACAATCACTCACTAACCAATCTTACTGTCGATCTTTCCGCAGCATCATTTTCGGCTAAAATTGACCATCTTCCACCGTTTGGCCACCAAATCATCAAACTCCCCAAAATATTTTGGTCTCAAATCTTAAATTTTGAAGTTCACGCTGACGAATCCCCCTCAAAACAAATACGAATTACCAACAATTTCCACTACCTTCATCTTTGTCTCCTAATTGCCACCCTGATCACTTTCCTCTCCATAGGCGGTATAATACTGACTATTGGCAGGACACACAAATCAACATGAAAAAAATACTCCGCTTCACCCTACTGTTTGTTTTTGTCCTCATTAGCACCAATCAATTGTTGGGCAATCTCATCTTCCATCAGCCCCCAACAACTATTATCAAAGTCGCCTTCATTGTTGCTATTTTCGAAATAGTCCTCAAGCCGATCATCAAAATACTTCTTCTTCCAATTAACCTACTCACTCTTGGACTATTTCGCATTGTTATCAATACTCTCGGCCTCTTTCTGGCAACTTTTCTTCTTGCTGATTTCGAAGTTGGCAACATTAATTCTCCCGCACAAAATTTTTGGGGGGTATCGATTCCACCGATTCACCTCACAGGATTTATTGCTTACCTGGCAACCTCTGTTACCATTAGTCTGACTTTTAATTTGTTTCGCTTAATTCTTACTAAATCAATTAAAAAATGATCAAAAACATTATTTTCTCAGTCCACATTTTCCTTTCTGTTGTTCTGACTCTTCTTATTTTTCTTCAGACGAGTTCCGATAGCGAATCGCGTAACAATATCCTCTCCTCCACCAGTTTTGAAAAAAGAGGCTGGGAAAAGACTATGTTTTATTTGACCATCTTTATTCTCCTGGTTTTTCTTCTCTCGTCAGTTATCCAGACATTTATTTAACCCTCTCTTTGATCACTAAAATCCATTTCAAGCTCGAGATTCTGTTTTTTTATTTCAAAAAAAATATCCCCTACATCCTTGTTGGTTTGGCCATTGGTTCGGCTATCTATGCCACTAGAAAACAAATTCTTAACCTTTACCACACACTTCATGTCCCTGTTAAAATCATTGGTCTCGATGGTCTCTACACCAAAAACAACCTCCCCGAAGAAGTAACAAATTCCATCAGTTATGGCTTAACCATCAATTCCGAAAACGATAAACCAATCTTATCACCACTCGTCATTTCTTATGATTCTCAAAACAACAATCTCGAATATCTCTTTAATCTACAACCCAATCTTTACTGGCATTCAGGAAAAAAATTTACTTCCCGTGACATCAATTATCAATTTAATGGCGTCAAATTAGAACCAATTTCTGACAATCTCATTAAAATATCGCTTGATAAACCATTCTCCCCCATACTTTCACTCCTAAGTCAGCCACTTTTTTCGAACGGTCTTGACGGCCTTGGACCATATCAGGTCGGCAACATTAAAACTAAAGAAGGCTACATCAGATCCATAGAACTAAAACCTAAGCTATCAGGTCAAGGCAAGCTAATTTATCGATTTTATCCCAATGAAATTGATCTCATTCGTGCCTTTCAATTGGGTGAGGTAGATGAAATCCGTACTACCCAACTACCTTCCGAACTAACCGATTCCCACGACGTTACCATTACTCCCAATGTCCCCACCAACCAACGATATTTGGCTGTCTTTTTTAATACCGACAATCTCAAGGAAAAACAACTTCGACAAAGTTTAGCCTATGCCACACCAAAAACCCGCGATAAAAATGAACGCTGTCTTGGTCCCATTTCTGCCAATTCCTGGGCCTACAATTCAAGCATCAAAGAATATAATTTCAATCCCACTCGAGCCAAAGAATTATTTCAAAAAAACCCCATCGACAAAATCCGATTAACCATCCTTGATCGTCGGCTTCTTCCCCAAGCCGAAATCATCAAAGACTCCTGGCAAAAAATCCTTAAAATTAACTGCGAAATTGTCATCGAAAATCAATTAAATCACCAAGAATTCGAGGCTATTTTAGCCTATGGTGGTATTCCCCACGATCCAGACCAATACTATTTTTGGCATTCTACTCAAACCGAAAGCAACATTACCAAACTCAACAACTCTCGAATCGATAAGCTCCTCGAAGAGGGACGTCAGATTACTGATCCTATCGAACGCAAGAAAATTTATCAAGATTTCCAAAAATATCTCCTTGAAGAAATGCCAGCAGTTTTCTTAAACTATCCTACCACTTATACGACCACCAGAACATAAATCTATGACCCCACCCAAACCCGACTACATCGGTATTGCCATCTTAACAACTCTTTTTCTTCTTCTCACTTACGCTAGTTATTTATCCTACAAAAGTATCGACTGGACCATCCTCAAACGTCTTGAGACCACCAAACTAGTTCTTCCCACTCCAATACCGGCCACCCCTTCCACCCCTTCCGCCGCCACCGCTTCCCCCTCCGCCAAACCAAACCTTTAGTGTCTACAATTCCTTTCCAAACATTGACTTGATGTCGCCAGACAAATCATCCAATTCAGTTTTATATTCCGTAAACCCCTCTTTTGTCGCAAAATCGTACATTCCTGGAAATTGCTTCTTATAGGTGTTAAGTGACAAACTCTTAAAACCGTTCTTGATCGCAAATGCTACAATTTCTTTGTACATCTTTCGCCAAATTCCCTTCTTCCGAAATTCTTCCAAAACACCTACATTCCATATGTGCAAGTCACTTTCCTTCCGATAGCAAATAGCAAAACCCACAATCCTCTTTTTAATCTTTGCCGATATCAACAAACCATTATTGACTCTTTCTATCCACTTCGACTTCAGGTGGTACCTTTCCTTCTCCTCTCTACTCGGCCTAAAAACTTTTTCTGCCACATCAAGAACTTCATCTAATTCTTCTATCCTATTTAGACTTAACACAACATCATTCATAAAAATGTTTCCCTTGCTGCTCCGCATGGACTAAACCACAATGAATCCGTCGGTTGACGGACTGTCCCACCATCTTCTTGACATAGTATCGACCCTTGCTAGTTTTTAACTCTCTTTCTCTTTTTACGGCGGCGTACTTATCACCAAACTCTTCTTTGTATACTAACTCAAAAGGTTTATTCAAGCCCGTAAATCTCCCACCACGTCCAGAGTTGTGCTCCTTAATTCTCCTACCAAAATCACCAGTATATCCGGTATAAAACTTACCATTTAACAAGCTTCTCAAAACATAAACGCACCACATCGGTGTTGCCCCGCATGGATTCGAACCACAATAAACACCTCCAAAGGGTGCTGTCCTACCATTAGACGACGGGGCAGTAGAACTGCCAAACTTTACCCCCATACAGCAGGACCACAATAAATCCGTCAGTCGACGGACTGTCCTACCATTAGACGACGGGGCAATGTGCCGATGAGAGGACTTGAACCTCCACGCCTTGCGGCATACGCACCTCAAGC